>JAUNLJ010000001.1:0-42935 GCA_030532305.1 Tissierellia bacterium | reverse complement strand
GGTCCAGGTGGACGGGACCTGGTACCATGTGGATGTGACCTGGGACGACCCGGTGGGGCCGGTAGACATTATCTATGACTACTATCTCCTATCTACGGACAGTATCCTGGGAAAGGACCACCAGATTGATCCGGGCCAGGACCTGCCTTTGGACCAGGCCCAGGAGGACTACGGGCAGAACTATGGCCGTAAGAACTGGTATGACTTTAACTACGGGGACCTCCCCCTAGACAGTCCAGAGGTCCAGGCCAAGGAAGAGGCCCTGGCCCACTATAGGCAAAGAAGGACCCCCTATCTCATAGAAAACCAGGGGGCCAGCCAGGAGGCCCTCCTAGGCCAGGTGGGGGAGGCAGTTTTAGCCGGCTGGCTCCAGGAGGGGGTCCTTATTCTGGAAGTGGGGGACCTAGACGCCTCCAGCCTCTTTAAGGCCATCCAGGCCCAGCTAAAGGACCTGGCCCAGGGAGGCTATCTTAAATCCTATAGTATGACCACCAACAATTCAGGAGACTATATTGTCCTAGATGATGGCGAGCTCGGGACCATCTTAGGTTTTTAAGCAGTTAAATTTCCTTAGGCCCTTCTAGGGGGAAGACCCTCTAGGGGGCCTTTTATTGCAATTTTCCCCTATTAAAGATATAATAGGGACATTGATAAGTAGACAAAGCCTAGGCTTTTGATTGATTTGACCAGATACGAGGAGAATGACCATGGAAAAAAAGTATTATGTGACAACCCCCATCTATTATCCATCTGACAACCTGCATATCGGACATACCTACTGTACGGTGGCCGCCGATGCCCTCAAGAGGTATAAGAAGCTACAGGGTTACGATGTTCGGATGATCACAGGAACAGATGAGCACGGACAAAAGATCCAAGAGGCAGCCGAGGCCGCTGGCCTAGAGCCCAAGGCCTATGTGGATAAGATTGTAGAAGAAACCAAGGCCCTTTGGGCTTCCATGGAGATTGACTATGACCGCTTTATTAGGACCACAGACAAGGACCATGAGAAGAATGTTCAAGACCTCTTTACTAAGCTCTACGACCAAGGGGACATCTACAAGGGGGAATATGAGGGCTACTACTGTACCCCTTGTGAATCCTTCTGGTCAGAAAGTCAACTTTTAGAAGGCCACCTCTGCCCAGACTGTGGCCGGGAAACCTACCTATCCAAGGAAGAATCCTACTTCTTTAGGTTGTCCCAATACCAGGATGCCCTTATCCAATATTATGAAGACCATCCTGAATTTCTCCAACCAGATTTTCGTAAAAAGGAAATGATCAACTCCTTCTTAAAGGAAGGCCTAGAAGACCTGTCTGTCACCCGGTCCTCCTTTGACTGGGGGGTCCCTGTTCCCTTTGATAGGGACCATGTGGTCTATGTATGGATTGACGCCCTGGCCTGCTACCTAACGGCAGCGGGCCTAGGCAATGAGGAGGTCTCCTTTGAAGACTTCTGGCCTGCCGATGTCCACCTGGTGGGCAAGGAGATTGTCCGCTTCCACGCCATTATCTGGCCTGCCCTCTTGATGGCCCTGGACCTCCCCCTACCCAAGGAGATCTTTGGCCACGGCTGGATCCTCTTTGAAAATGACAAGATGAGTAAGTCCAAGGGCAATGTCATCTATCCAGAACCCATTATTGACCTCTATGGGGTGGATGCCTTAAAATACTTCCTTCTTAGGGAATTTGCCTTTGGCCACGATGGGTCCTTCTCTTCTAAGTCCTTTTTAACCCGTTTAAATTCTGACCTGGCCAACGACCTGGGCAACCTCCTAAGCCGGACCGTCTCCATGCTAGGCAAGTACAATGAAGGCAAGATTCCCCAAGCAGGAGACAGGCTAGAGGTAGATAAGGACCTGGAAAACCTAGCCACTTCCACCTGGGAAAGGGTGGAGGAGGCCATGGAAGGCTACCAGTTCTCCAAGGCCCTAGAGGCCATCTGGAAGCTGGTTTCCAGGACCAACAAGTATGTAGACGAAACCGAACCCTGGGTCCTAGCCAAGGACCCAGACCCCACCCGTCTTTATACGGTCCTCTACCACCTGGCTGAATCCCTAAGGATTATCTCTGTCCTCTTGACCCCCTTCCTCCCCCATACAGCCAAGGAAATTAGGAGCCAACTGGGCCTAGGAGACCAGGTGGCCTTGGAAGAGGCCAAAAACTGGGGTCTGCTTGAAGTGGGAGGCCAGACCGAAAAGAAGGGGATCATCTTCCCCAGACTGGATGTAGAAGCAGAATTAGAAAAACTAAGGGACAAGAACCAGGCCCTTTTTGAAGCCCGTCAGGCCGCCAAACAAGGGGCTAAGATTGAGACCAAGGAAGAAATTACCATTGATGACTTTGACAAGATGGACATCCGGGTGGCCAAGATCCTCAAGGTAGAAGACCACCCCAATGCCGACCGGCTCTATGTCCTAACCATTAAGGTGGGACCTGAAGAAAGGGTTATTTGCTCTAGTATCAAGGAGGACTACAAGCCAGAAGACCTAGTGGGCAAAAAAATCCTGGTCCTAGTCAACCTCAAGCCAGCCAAGATGAGGGGGGTTCTTTCCCAAGGCATGCTTTTAGCTGCAGAAACAGAAGATGGCAGGCTAAGTTTAGCCTCCACCCTAGAAGATATAGACGACAACGCAAAAATTAGTTAGGAGTAGATAGAATGATAGATTCTCATGCTCACCTAGATGAAAAAAGGTACAATAAGGACCGGGACAAGATTATAAAAAATTTTAAAAAGGATGGCTTGGACCTGGTTTTTAATATTGGGGCAGACCTAGAGACCAGCCGGGCCTCCCTGGACCTGGCCAAAAAACATGACCGGATCTATGCCGTCATTGGGGTCCACCCCCATGATGCCGAGACCTATACCATGGAGGTGGAAGAGGAGCTTAGACAGATGGCCCAGGAAGACAAGGTAGTGGCCATTGGGGAAGTGGGCCTGGACTTTTACCGGGACCTTAGCCCCAGAGACGTCCAAAGGGTGGCCTTTAACCTGCAAATTGACCTGGCCCATGACCTGGGCCTGCCCCTGGTCATCCACAGCCGGGACGCCGACCAGGAGACCTTTGATATCTTAAAGCTAAAACAGCAGCAATATGGGGACCTAAAGATCCTCATCCACTGCTATTCCGGTTCTGTGGAGATGATGGAGCGCTATACCAAGGAGCTGGGGGCCTTAATTGCCCTGGGCGGGTCCACCACCTTTAAGAATTCCCGGGTTCCCAAGGAAGTGGCCAAGGCTGTTCCCTTGGACTATCTCCTTTTAGAAACAGACTCCCCCTACCTGACCCCAGAACCCTTTAGGGGCAAACGAAACGAGCCTAAGAACGTCCGCCTGGTGGCAGAATTTATTGCCGACCTAAGGGGGATGGATGTGAAGGACCTCATAAAGATAACCGACCAAAACACCCTAGATTTTTTTGGAGTCCACCTATGATTCAAGAAGTCATTGTGGTGGAGGGCAAGGATGATGTGGCTGCTGTCAAGGCCGCCCTGGATTGCCAAGTGATCACCACAGGGGGCTTTGCCTTTGGGGAGTCCTTCTTAAAAAGCCTAAGAAAGATTGAGGCCCGGCAAGGGGTGATTATCCTAACAGACCCAGACTATATGGGCGAGAGGATCCGGCGGCGGCTGGACAAGGCCCTAGACCACCCCAAGCACGCCTTCCTGCCCCAGGACCAGGCCCTAAAAAAGGATGATATTGGGGTGGAAAATGCCTCCAAGGAAGCCATCCGGGAGGCCATCCGTCAGGCCAGGCCCCTGGCCCAGGAGGCCAAGACCCTCTATAGTATAGGAGACATGCAAAACCTAGGCCTAGTGGGCCATCCCCAGTCCAAAAAGATTCGAGATGACCTCTGCGACAAGCTGGGCATTGGCCATTGCAACGGCAAGCAACTGGTCCACCGGCTCAACCATTTCCAAATTTCCCATGAGGAGTTTATAGAAAGCCTAAAGGAGGTAAAATCGTGGCAGGACTAAGACTCTACCAACCTAGCCGGGTCAGAGACCTCTTAAACACCTATGATTTTTCAGTTAAAAAATCCCTGGGCCAGAACTTTTTAATTGATGGCAATATCTTAGACAAGATTTCTACAGCAACCCAGATTGGCCCAGAAGACCTGGTCCTAGAAATTGGCCCAGGTCTGGGGACCCTAACAGAAGAAATGGCCCTTAAGGGGGCCCAGGTCCTAGCTGTGGAAGTGGACCGGACCTTAGAGCCCATCCTAGAAGAGACCCTGGGCGGCTTTGACCGGGTCCAGGTCCTCTTTCAGGACATCCTAAAGACCGACATCAAAAAAGAAATAGAGGACCGCTATGGCAAGAGACCCCTTAAGGTGATAGCCAACCTGCCCTATTATATCTCCACCCCTATTTTGGACCATCTCTTTAAGTCGGGCCTAGACATAGAGGCCATCTACATTATGGTCCAAAAGGAGCTGGCAGACCGGATTGTAGCAGACTCTGGCAACAAGGACTATGGGTCTTTTTCTGTCTATGTCCAGATCCGGTCTCGGGCCCGGATTGTCACTCGGGTCCCGGCCACCTGCTTTATGCCCAAGCCCAAGGTAGATTCTGCCTTTGTGGAGCTAGTTAAAAAAGAGCCCCCCCTGGGCCTAGACATAGACCGGATGGAAAAGATTGTCCGGGGGGCCTTTTCCAAGAGAAGGAAGACCGTTTTAAACGCCCTTTCCTCCTATGGCTTTGCCATAGAAAAGGAGGAGATCCAAAAGGCCCTAGCCCTTTCTGGAATTGAACCCAGCCGGCGGGCTGAGGATATAGCCATTGAGGAATATATACTACTGGGTCAAAATTTCCCCGCCATATGAGAAGAGGAGACCAGATGCTAGAACATGACAAGACAGACAAGGACAGGCTAGAAGAAAAGTTTCTAGCCTTTGCAGAGGACGACCGGACCATGGACCGGCTGTCCCGGATATTTAAGGTCCTAGGGGACCCCACCCGTTTAAAAATCATCTATGCCCTGAGCCTATCCACCCTCAATGTGTCCCAGCTGGTGGACCTTTTAGGGATGAGCCAATCCTCCATCTCCCACCAACTTAGCCTCCTAAAGGCAGAAAATTTGGTTAAGAACAGAAAAGAGGGCCGGAAGGTTTACTATTCCCTAGATGATGACCACGTCCTAAGCCTCTTTGACGAGGGCTATGAACACGCCAAGCACCTGCAAAATAGATAGGGTGATTAGGGAAAAATTTTCTGGGTATATTAGTCTAGAGACAAAATGAACTGAAAAATAAAATACTATTTAGGAGGAAAATCATGGCAAAAGATGTAGTTGTTTATACAAGCTCCACCTGCCCTTATTGCACCATGGCTAAGGACTATTTAAAAGAAAAAAATGTAGATTTTGTAGAAAAAAATGTACAAACAGATAGCGTAGCCAGAGATGAACTTATGGCCAAGGGCTATACCGGCGTTCCCGTTATTGTGGTTGACGATGAAGAAATTGTCGGCTTCGACAGGGCACGTTTAGAAAGCCTACTATAAAAAAGAAAAGGGATTCGGGCCGGGTGCCCGGTCCTTTTTTTATGCCTAGATAAAAAACCTATCTTGATGGCCAGGTGAAAAGGTCAAAGATAGGTTTAAGATATGGTTATAATCAAGTTTTTAGGCCTAGAAGAGGCCTTTTTGTAGTATAATAGGGACCAAAAGGAGGATCCTATATGAAAGGAAAAATTACAGCTTTATTTTTAGCTTTTTTATTTGTTGTAGCCGCCCTAGGTCCTGTCTATGCCCAGGCCCAAGAGGGAGATGTCATCGTGGTCCTAGGTCAAGACCTGTCTGAAGCAGACAAGGACAAGCTAAGGGAAAACTTTGGGGTCACCAAAGAAACCCCCACCGTAGAAGTCACCAATGCAGAAGAATACCAATATTTAGGCAACTATATGCCGGCTGAAAAAATTGGGTCCCAGGCCCTATCCTCAGCCCGTTTGCGCTACCTGGCCAAGGGGTCTGGCATCCATGTGGAAACATCCGACAAGATCCGTTATATTACCCCGGCCATGTATAAAAACGCCCTGGCCACAGCTGGGGTAGAAGACGTTGAGGTCTATGTGGACTGTACCATGAATGTATCCGGTTCAGCTGCCCTAACCGGCCTTTTAAAGGCCCATGAGGCCTCCACAGGCCAGCCTATTTCTGAAGACATCAAGCAGGTGGCCAATGAGGAGCTGGTGGTGACCTCCTCTCTTTCCGATAGCATCGGGGCCCAGGAGGCCGCAGACCTCATTGAAACAGCCAAGGTGGCCATAGCAGAAAATGCCCCCAAGACCAAGGAAGAGGTCCGGTCCATTGTGATTAATGTGGCTGGAGACCTAAATATTAACCTAAGCCCCGACCAAGAAGACCAAGTGGTCAACTTCTTAGACGGCCTAAGGCAGGTAGACATCGATTGGGCAGCCGTCAAAGACCAGGCCGGCGACCTAGTGGGCCAAGCCAAAGACTACCTGTCCAGCGAAGAAGGCCAAAGCTTTTTAGCTGGCCTAAGGGATGCCATCAACAGTTTCTTTGACTGGCTCATGGGCCTCTTTAACTAAATTATAAAAATATGGACAAAAAAAGAAGAAGCCCTCAGTAGGACTTCTTCTTTTTTTACTTTTCTTCTTGATTTAGGGCAGCCATCAGTTGGTCTAGGTCCATGCCGTGGACAATGGCAGCTTCTTCGATACTTTCCATTTGACTAGATGGGCAGCCCACACAGCCCATGCCAAATTGCATAAGGGTCCGTGCTTTTTCAGGGTTTTGACGAAGCAGGTCGCCAATTAACATATCTTTAGTAATCATCTATATCCTCCTTTAAGTGCTCTAAGTGGTTTTATAGTCACAACATACATATTATAAGGCTAAAGGCCCTTAATTACAAGTTTAGAGATATTCTTTTTCCAACCAAGCCATAATATCCTTAGACTCATAGAGCCACTGGCCGTCATGCTCTAGGCAGGGGATCTGGCTCTTGCCCCCTTCTTCAATAAGCCGTTGTCTGGCCTGGGGATCTTGATCTATAAGCACCTTTGAGACCTTGTCTTCTAAGCCCTTGGTCCGGATAAAGAGCTCCACCCTCTTACAAAAGGGACAAAATCTCCCAGAATATAAAACAGGATTTGCCATAGGAAACCTCCTCACATTTAAGATAAAGTCGTCTTTTCAAAAATGATACCCAAGTTTCAAGGGGGATAAACATGAGAAAAGGGCCAACAAAAGTCTAATATCTGTCTAAAGTCCCAATAGGGGGCTTCTTTTATGGTAGAATAGGCCTTACAGATAAGGAGGGGAAAGCATGGATATATTTGATGGCATCGGTAGAGGGGTGGAAGATCTCTTTAACCGGGCTGTGGACATGGGTCAAAGGGTCAATAACACAGCCAAGGAAGCCCAAAAGCAAAGCAAGTTAAAGCTTCAAATCAAGGAAGAGCAAAAACAGCTAGAGGGGCTCTTTACCCATCTGGGGGAGGCCTATTATATGGAGATGAGAGACCAGTCCCACCGGTTAGAAACCAAGGCGGCCCAGCTCCTTCTCCAAATAGACCAGGTGATTGAAGACATTGAACGTTTGGAAAACCTCCTAAAGTACCAGGAACTCATGGAGGCGGAAAAAAATGGACAAAAACGCTGTGCCCGGTGTGGGGCCCAGCTAGACGACAAGGCCAAGTTTTGTTCTAACTGTGGGGCCGAGGTCCTAGACCTGTCTGGGCCAGAAGACCTCATTGAGGCGGAGGTAAAAAAAGAAAAGCACTACTGCCTCCACTGCCACTATGAACTAGAAGAAGGGGCCATCTACTGTCCCCGGTGTGGGAGTAAGGTGGAGGACTATGACCCCGCCTAAGAAAATACCTTAAGCAAGAGGAAGCCCTCTTGCTTATTTTTTTGGTTTTGGATAAGGCTTATCACTTGACAGGGCCTAAGGGAAGGCCTAAAATAAAGATAAAGGAATATATGAACATTCATGCATTAAAGGAGGCTATAAAATGACAAAGACATCCTATAAATTAGACAACCTAGGCTGTGGGGCCTGCGCCGACAAGATGACCCGGGCCATAGGCAAGATTGAAGGGGTCCAGGAGGCCAAGGTCAACTTCTTAACCAGCAAGCTTAGGATAAGGGCCCAGGAAGAGGACCTAGACCGGATCCTGGAGGAGGCCCAAAGGGAAATTAGCAAGATTGAAAGGGACTGTAAAATTGTTCTTTGAGAACCTGGTCTGGTCGCCCAGGGACAAGAGGGCCCTTAAAAAAATTCTCTTGGCTCTTTTTATCCTCTTCCTAGGCCTTCTAGGCCCCTTTGGCTCCCCTGTCCGGGAGGCCCTCTTTATAGGGGCCTATTTTTTAGTGGGCTTTAAGGTTTTAAAAGATGCCTTCTACCATATGGGCCATGGCCAGGTCTTTGACGAGAACTTTTTAATGGCCATTGCCACCCTGGGTGCCCTGGCCCTGGGGGACTATGTGGAGGCCCTTATGGTCATGGTCTTTTACGCCATAGGGGAGCTCTTTGAGTCTTTGGCCCTGGGCAAGAGCCGCCAGTCCATTGCCAGCCTCTTAGACTATGCCCCAGAGGAGGCTCGGGTTCTCAGAGGGGGAAGGGAAGAGATTGTGGATCCAGAGGAGGTGGACCTAGAGGAGGTCATCCTGGTCTATCCCGGAGAAAAGATCCCCCTAGATGGGGAAATTATAGGGGGTAAGTCTAGCCTAAACCTAGCCTTCTTGACCGGGGAGTCCCTTCCAGTAGAGGTTCAGGAGGGGGAGGAGGTCCCTTCTGGGGCCATTAACCTGACAGGCCCCTTAAAGATCCAGGTCAAGAAACTTTTTGATGAGTCTACTGTGGCCAAGATCCTAGAGCTTTTGGAAGAGGCCACAGAGAAAAAGTCTGTTTTAGAAAATTTCATCAGCCGTTTTGCCCGTTATTACACACCGGTGGTGGTCTTTATGGCCCTGGCCGTGGGGATTTTGCCCCCGCTTCTTATGGGGGGCACCTGGGCCCTTTGGATCCAAAGGGCCCTGATCTTCCTAGTGGTGTCTTGCCCCTGTGCCCTGGTGATTTCTGTTCCCCTTACCTTTTTTGGGGGGATTGGCCGGGCCTCCCGGCAGGGGATTTTGGTCAAGGGATCTAATTTTTTAGAGGCCCTAGCCCGGGTCAAGACCCTGGTCTTTGACAAGACCGGGACCCTGACCCAGGGAGACTTTAGCCTGGTAGATGTCAGGTCCTATGGGGACCGGGAGGACTGGCCCCTTTATGGGGCTAGCCTAGAGGCCTATTCCAACCACCCCATTGCCCAGTCTATTGTCAGGGCCTATGGGTCCCCCTTTTATGAGGACCTTTCCCAAGTAGAAGAGGTCCATGGGATGGGCCTTAAGGGAAGGCTAAGAGGGGAGGAGGTCCTGGTGGGCAATAAGAGGCTGATGGCAGCCCATGGCCTAGAGGCCCCAGCCCTAGAAGGGGTGGGCACTGGGGTCTATGTGGCCCTAGGGGGCCAAATCCAGGGGTCCTTTCTGATTGCTGATAGGCTCAAGGCCTCCAGTAAAAAGGCCCTAGAGGACCTAAGAGGCCAGGGGGTCCACCGGCAAATCCTCCTAACGGGAGACCGGGAGCCTGTGGCCAAGGACCTGGGCCAGAAACTAGGCCTAGACCCAGTCTATGCGGAGCTCTTGCCCCAGGACAAGGTCAGGATTTTTGAAGACATCCTTTCCCAGGAAAAACCTGGGGACCTGGTGGCCTATGTGGGGGATGGCATTAACGATGCCCCAGTTCTTGGCCGGGCCCATGTGGGCATTGCCATGGGGAGCCTGGGGTCCGATGCAGCCATCGAGGCGGCAGATATTGTCCTTATGGATGATGATTTGGAGGGGCTGGTCCTGGCCCGGTCCATTGCTAAGAAGACCCTAAGGATTGCCCAGCAAAACATTGCCCTGTCCCTGGTTATCAAACTGGGGGTCATGGTCCTAAGTGTCTTTGGTCTAGCCACCATGGTCATGGCCATCTTTGCCGATGTGGGGGTTATGATTATTGCCGTAGTTAACGCCATGAGGACCCTAAAATAAAATAAGACCTCCTTAGGGAGGCCCTAGGAAAAGTCTATGTCCTTAGATTTTTCCTGGGGCCTTTTTTTTAGGCTGGATTAAAAAAGCCCTTTCCCCTTTTCTAAGCGGCCCTTCTTGCCTATAATAAAGATAAAGGAAAAATATAAGGGAGGAAAGCCATGAAATTAAGTCGACCCGTTTGGATGGAAATTGACCACCAGCAAGTTAGAGACAACCTAGAGATGATCAAAAAAGCCCTTAAGCCGGCCACAGACCTGCGCCTGGTCCTAAAGGATGACGCCTACTCCTGTGGGGCCCTGGCCATTGGAAGGACGGGCTGGGACTTTGGCATTAGAAACTATGCGGTGTCTAATATGGAGGAGGCCTTAGAACTTAGACAGGCCCTCCCTAAGGCCAATATCCTGGTCCTGGGTTATACCGGGGAAGACATGTTTGAAGAGGCCTTAAGCCACGACATCAGCCTGGCCCTATGGAACCGGCCCATGGCAGAAAGGCTCAACCAGGAGGCCCTTAGCCAGGGGAAAAAGGCAGGGATCCAGCTGGTAGTGGACACAGGCCTATCTCGCCTGGGCTTTTTACCAGACCAGGCCTCCCTGGAGGAAATTAAGGCCATTGTGGCCCTGGAGGGCCTAAGATTAGAGGGGGTCTATAGCCACTTTGCCAGGACAGAAACCGAAGACGACCAGTTTTCCCTCGACCAGATCCAGACCTTTAAGGACTTTACCCAGGCTTTAGAAGATATGGGGATAGGGCCTATTTTTCGCCATATGTCTGACAGTGCTGGGATCATTAAGTTTGGGGAGGCCGGCCTAGAAGGGGTCCGGTCTGGGGCCCTGCCCATAGGGTCCATGACCGGCCGCCATGTCCTGAAGGAGGATAAAAAATTCCCTCTTAAGAGTGCTATGAGCCTCTATTGCCGGATAGCCCGGGTCCAGGACTTTCCCGCAGGCCGGAGCGTGTCCTATGATGGGACCTTTGAGGCCCAGGCCCCCATCCGGGTGGTGACCCTTCCCCTAGGCTATGGGGACGGCCTTCCCTATGCCCTGGCCGGCAAGATGGAGGTCCTTATTGGAGGCCAAAGGTGCCGGCAAATTGGGGCCATGAATATGGATATGATCATGGTGGACGCCACCGGGGTCTTCTGCCAGCAGGGAGACACCGTGGTCCTTTTGGGCCGGCAGGGCCAGGAGGAAATCACCCTAGACGACTGGTCCCTTTGGGGAGGGAAGTCTTCCACCTTCTTCCAAGCCATGCTAAGGGACAGGATCCCCAAAAGGCATATCAATCTTTAAGGAGTTAGAGGAGGGGACCATGCGCCAGGCCATTTACCAGCAGCTCGACCTTCTTGAGGGGCCGGTTTCTAAAAGAATGGAAGACCTTATAGATGAGGCCCTGGAAAGCCTAGGCCGCCTAGCCCGGCCCCGGTGGACCTACCGGGTCTATAGCCTGGAGGACCCCCGCCTAAAAAAACTCCTTCAGGGTGGGGACCTGGCGGACCTCCTAAGGGGGGCTAGCCAGGGGGTGGTCTATTTAGGGAGCCTGGGTTTTGAAGTGGACCGGGAGGAAGGGCGTCTAGCTTGCCTATCGGTGGAGAGGGCCTGGGTCTACCAGGGGGTGGCCTCGGTCTATTTGGCCCGGGAGGAGGCCCTGTGGAAGGGGGGCCTGGCCAGGGAATTTTCCCCCCTTTATGCCACCGACTCCTTTTCGCCGGGCTATGGGGACTTTCCCCTGGCCTGCCAGGAGGAGATTTTTAAACTAGTGCCAGGCCAGGAGGTGGGGGTCAGCCTCCTTTCTTCTGGCCTTATGCGGCCCCTTAAGTCCAAGTCGGGCATTTTTGGCCTTTCAAAAAAAGAGCCAGTCCACCGGCACCGGGGGTGTGGGACCTGTCTTTTAAGGAAGACCTGCCAGTTAAAAACCCAGGGGAGGGTATGTTCATATGGATAAGTCACTTATTTTTTTAGATGGGGCCATGGGGACCCAAATTCAAAGGCTGGGCCTAGCCCCCGGCCCCCAGCCGGAGAAATTAAATATCAGCCATGGAAAGGAGATAGAGGCCATCCACCGGTCCTATATCCAGGCCGGAGCAGACATGGTCTACGCCTACACCTTTGGGGCCAACCCCTATAAGTACCCAGAAGGGGGCTTTAGGGAGGTCATCTGGGCCGCCCTTAAAAATGCCCGGAAGGCGGCCCAGGGGACCAGGACCCAGGTGGCCCTGGACATAGGCCCCCTGGGTGGGCTTTTGGAGCCCCTGGGGGAGATCAGTTTTGAAAGGGCCTACGACTATTTTGCCCAGGTCATAGAGGCGGGGCGGGGGGCCGATCTTATTGTCTTTGAAACCATGAGCGACCTCTATGAACTCAAGGCAGGGATTTTGGCTGCCCGGGACCTGACAGACCTGCCTATTTTTGCCACCATGACCTTCCAGGAGGACGGAAGGACCTTTTCGGGGGTGGACATAGATAGCTTTGTCAATGCCCTAGACGGAATGGGCCTGGCTGGTCTAGGGATCAACTGTTCCCTGGGGCCTGAAAAGCTCTATCCCCTGGTCCAGAGGATGGGAGAGATTTGCCAAACAGACCTGGTGGTCAAACCCAATGCAGGCATGCCCAATATGCAGGGGGGCTATGACCTGGGGCCAGAAGCCTTTGTCCGGGAGATGAAGGGCCTCCACCAGCTGGGGGTCCGCTACCTGGGGGGCTGTTGTGGGACAGACCCCAGCTATATAAGGGGGCTGACCCAGGCCCTGGGAGGCAAGAAGGTAATAAAAAGGACCCCCAAGCCCCTGGAGGGCCCCTCTTCAGGGACCCGTTTTGTGCCTGTTAAGGGTCTGGTGGTGGTGGGAGAGAGCCTAAACCCCAGTGGAAGGGAGGACCTCCAAAAAGCCCTTTTGGAAGGGGACATGGAGGTCCTCCTTAGGGAGGGCCTAGGCCAGGTCCAGGCGGGAGCCCAGATTTTAGATGTCAATGTGGCCTGTCCCGGTCTGGATGAGGCCCAGGCCCAGGCCAAACTGGTTAAGGCCCTCCAGGCTGTCCTAGATGTCCCCCTACAAATTGACTCCAGCCAACCACACGCCCTGGAGGCTGGCCTTAGGGTCTATAATGGCCGGGCCATTATTAACTCCTTGAGTGGGGAAAGGGACAAGCTAGAGACCCTCCTCCCCCTGGCTAAAAAATACAATGCCCAGCTGGTGGCCCTCACCCTAGATGAAAGGGGCCTGCCTAAAACGGCCCAGGACCGGTTTGAGATTGCAAAAAAAATTGTCCAGGCCGCTGGAGACCATGGGATCCCCCCTTCTGATATCTATATGGACTGTTTGGCCCTCACCCTCTCTTCTAACCAGGCCCAGGCCCAAGAGACCCTAGGGGCCCTGGAAAGGGTCAAAAAAGACCTGGGGGTCAAGACCATTTTAGGAATTTCTAATATTTCCTATGGCCTGCCCCAAAGACACCTCCTAAACCAAAGCTTTTTGACCCTGGCCATGGACCGGGGCCTGGATTTGGCCATTGTAAACCCCAGAGAAAGGGGGATCATGGAGGCCATTAGGTCCTACCAGGTCCTAAAAGGGGGCCGGGAGGACCTCGTGACCTACATGAAGGCCTTTGGCCAGGAGGTCCAAAAGGAAGAGGCAGACAAAAAAATCGACTCCCTAAGGGAGGCTGTCCTAAAGGGCCTGGAAGAGGAAGTGGTCCAGGGAGTCAAAAGAGCCCTGGAAGAGAAGAGCATGGAGGCCATTATAGAGGAGGACCTAATTCCGGCCCTAGACCAGGTGGGCAGGGACTATGAAGTGGGCAAGACCTTCCTCCCTCAACTGATCCAGTCGGCCAAGGCAGCCCAGGGGGGCTTTGCCCTCCTAAAGGAAGTCCTAAAAAGCCAGGGGAGACCGGACCTGTCCCGGGGCAAGATCCTGGTAGCCACAGTCAAGGGGGACGTCCACGACATAGGAAAAAATATAGCCAAGGTCCTCATGGAAAACTATGGCTATGACCTGGTGGACCTGGGCAAGGATGTGGCCCCAGACCAGATTTTAGAGAGGGTCCAAAAAGAAGACATTAGGCTGGTGGGCCTTAGTGCCCTTATGACCACCAGCCTGGCCAGTATGGAGGAGACCATCAAGATCCTTAAAAAGGCCCAGCCAGACCTGGCCATTATGGTGGGAGGGGCCGTTTTAACCGAGGCCTACAGCAAAAAAATGGGGGCCGACTATTATCTGCCAGATGCCAAGGCCAATATAGGGGTGGCAGAGGCAGTTTTTGGCCACAAAAAAGGGGACCCAGCCTCTTAAGGGGTCCCCTAGGTTCTTAATGGTCCAGAGAAATAATATGAACAGGTCCTTGGCCTGGAAGTTGAGAAGAATAAAGGCCTTCCTTGCTGGTGTCAAAGCCAAAGAAATAGGTTTGGCCTGGCCGAGGAGCTATTTGGCCTAAATTTTCCTGGATAAGGACCTCCCTTAGGCCCTCTTCCACCACAGGAAGGGGGTCAATAAAGTGGACCTTGTGGGGGTAGTGGAGGACAAAGGCCTCCTTGATCTGGTCTAGGGGGCCCTGGTAAAAAAAGTCCGACAAGACCAGGCAGTCAAAGTCCCCTCCCTGGTCCTTAAGATCCTGGATAAGGCCTTTTAGGTCCTCCTCTAGGTCCTTAGAATAACGGGCTCCCAGGGGAAGCCCACCCAGGTCTAGGGCCAGGGTCTTCACCTGGGCCTCCTTGTCTAGGCCAGCCATAAGGGCCGGGTAGGGGTCATCTGCCATAAGGAGGGAGGGCAGGAGGACCAGGATTCGTTTACTTTGGCTCTTTTTTAAGGCAGCCTCTGCCATGAGCTGGTAGGGGTCTAGGACCCTTAGCTGGGGATCCAGATTTTTATAGGTCCTCTTAAAATAAAAGGAGGGCAGGAGGACCTTACTTTCTTGGAGGAGGACCCTTTTGGCCAAGAGGTCTTCTAGGAAGAGGTCCTGGCTTTCTGGGCCCAGGTCCCAATAGTTGAGCTCTTCCTTGATAAAGCGCTTTTGGGCCTGGCCTAGAAGGGGGAGGAGGTCGTCCCCATAGGCCAAGAAGGAGAGTCCCTTATCTTGGCGGGCTTGGTAGTGGAGGAGGCTGGGCCTTGCCTTAGCTAGGTCCTTTTCCATTCGGTTAAAAGAGGTCTTCCCTAGGCCATAGTCCTTGTCTACTTTTTGGTAGCCTTCTTTTTTTAAAAAGTCCAGACAGGCCGCCCGGGCATGGCTAAGAAGCCTTTTATAGCCGGCCGCCTTAGCCAGATAGCCGGCCTGGCCAAGGAGGGCCCGTCCGTAGCCCTGGCCCCTGTAGTCAGGAAGGATAAAGAGGTCCTCTAAAAGACAGGCCCCCTCCTCTAGGGGCGCCAGGGTAAAAAAGCCCAAGAGGTCTTCTTCCCGGTAGAGGCCATAGACCTTCTTATGGTGGTAGCGGTCTTTTAGGTCTTGTGGACTAGAGAGGGTCCTCTTGTAGAGGAAGTGGAAGCTCTTTTGGAGGAGGTCATCTTCCTGGGAAGAAGAAGGGATAATTTCTTGAATGAAAAGTGCCATAGGTCAACTCCTTTAAGCCCAAGGGCTCTACTTTTTAGTCTTGGTGGTCTAGGGAGCCTGTTCTGCCAAGCTCTGTATAGTGGTATTCCCAGTGGATGTCATGGAGGTAGTTTATCAGCTCCTCTTTTTTATGGTCCCTAAAGAGCTCCAAGATTTTCCGGTGCTGGGCATTGGTGTCCAAGAGGAGCTGCTTAAGCTTCTCATCTTGGTCCATGGTGTGGCTTTGTCGGATAAAACGTCTTTGCAGACGGGAGATGGTGTCTACTAGACTTTCATTATGGCTCCTGGTCAGGTAGACGTCATGAAACTTCTCCTGTAGGGGGAAGTAGGCATCAAACTGGGACCTTTCAATATGAAAGTCCATCAGGTCAATTAGCTCCGTCATCTTGTCATAGTCGGCCTGGGTTAGGTTGTCCATGGCCAGGCTGGCTGCCAGGGAGTCCAGGTGGGATAGGATCTGGTAGATGTCGTAGCCCTCCTTCCGGGTCAGGGGCTTAACCCGAAAACCCCTTCTGGGCGCAGACTCTAAAAAACCATCAGCAGCCAATTGGATCAGGGCTTCTCTGACGGGGGTTCTGGAAATATTTAATTGGGCACAGATGTCCTGCTCATTGACCTTTTCGTCAGACTTTAATTTTCCAGTTTGAATTTCTTTGGCTATATAATTATAGACATGATCTTTTAATGATAAAAATTCCATAAGATGACCTCCTAAAATACTAGTTACTGATAAAAATTATAACATACTATATAAAATATTTAAATATACAAGCCATAAGAAATAGCCCTTCTAAAAGGGAGAGGGAGATTTTTCTTAAAAAAGTGAAAGACTTTAGGTCCTGGACCAAAAAAATATTTTTTAGGCATTTGTCTGTGATATAATACAACGAGAACAGGAGGTCCAGGTCATTGGAAAAAAAGATAATTGACATACAAGGGCATAGGATTGCCACCCTGGAGGTGGGCCAAGGAGACAAGGTGGCCTTTGTCCTCCATGGTTGGGGAACAAATATTGAATCAGTTATGGGGATTGTCAATGCCCTAAAAGACCGTTACCGGGTCATAGCCTATGAGGCCTATGGCCATGGGGAGAGTGACGATCCTAAAGAGCTTATAGGGACCCAGGACTATGCCGACCTTGTGGGCAAGGTCATGGACTACTTTGGGGTAGAAAGGGCCAGTTTTTTAGGCCACTCCTTTGGGGGCAAGACCCTGACTATTTTTGCCGCCCAGCACCCCCACCGGGTAGACCAGCTAGTCCTTATTGACGCCTCAGGGGTCCACCCCAAACGGGGCCTAGACTACTATGGCCGGGTCTACACTTTTAAGGCCCTGCGCTGGATTTACCAGAGGCTCTTTTTCTGGAAGGAAGAATCTGAGAGACTAAGGGGCTTTTATAGCAAGTTTGGTTCAGAGGACTACCAGGCCAGCCAGGGGATCATGCGCCAGGTCTTTGTTAAGGTGGTTAATGAAGATACCTTTACTTATTTTCCAAAGATCCAAGCAGAGACCCTTCTTATTTGGGGCAGAGACGACGAGGCAACCCCCCTCTATATGGCCCGAGAGTTTGAAGACAAGATTCCTAATGCGGGTTTAGTCCTCTTAGAGGGAGGGCACTATGCCTATGCAGAAGACTATGGGACCTTTCAAGCCGTCTTAAGGTCCTTTATGAAGGGGTGACTTTATGTTAGAAAGTATTCAGTGGATAGATGCAATCGTGGTGGCCCTGGTGGGACTTTTAGTACACAGGCTGTCTAAGGAAAGGGTAAAATACCCCCTAAATATGTTGCAACTTGCTAGCTACAAGAATGAAGACTACCGGGACTGGGTGGAAAAAAACTTGCCTAGGGTCCGCCGGCTCCACTACAAAAAGCAAGAGGAAAAGACCCCCCTGGTTATGACGGACCGGGCCACCCGGCTCTATAAGACCCACCTTAGGCTCAGCGGAAGCCTCTTGGTGGGGGTGGTGGCCTTAAGGCTTATTTTTATGAGCTTTGGCTACTGGTTTACCCTGGTCTGTGTGGTCCTAAACTTTCTGATTTTCTTTTTGCAATATTGGATCCTAATCCTATCCAATAGTATCAATTACCCCAATGAAGAAAAGATCAACATGGGCTTTTACCACCAGGCCCAAGACAAGATCCGGTCCCTAAAGGACCAAAATAACCTAAGGGTTTTGGGGATTACTGGGTCCTTTGGCAAGACCTCCACGAAATTTATCACCAACACCGTCCTCCAGGAGGCCTTTGAGGTTCAAAACACCCCCTCTTCCTACAACACCCCCATGGGCCTGTCTAAGATTATCAACAACGAGTTAAACAGTGATAAGGAGGTCTTTATTGCAGAACTTGGGGCAGAGGTCCCTGGGGAGATCGAAGAGGTGGCAGACCTAGTCCAACCAGACATAGGGGTCATTACCGCCATTGGCCCTACCCACATGCATCTTTTTAAGACCATAGAAAATATCCAAAGGACCAAATTTGAACTGATTGAGTCCCTGCCTGAGGATGGGGTGGCTATCTTTAACCATGACAATGGCTATGTCAGGGAATTAGTAGGAAAAAGAGACATTAGGACCCTAAAGTACGGGATGGAGGACCTGGAGGCCCTGGACCTTTACGCCAAGGACATCCATGTGGGGGAAAGGGGCAGCCAGTTTATCCTGGGCATTAAGGGCCTAGGGGAGATTGCCTGCCAGACCCGGCTCTTGGGCCGCCACAATATCTCCAACCTTTTGGCAGCAGCCTCTGTGGCCCACGTCCTAGGCATGGACCTAGACCAGATCCAAGCAGGCATTGCCAAGGTAGAGCCTGTAGACCACCGGCTTAACCTGATAGATTCTCCAGCAGGAACCCTGGTTATAGACGACACCTTTAATTCCAACCCAGTAGGGGCCCGGGCGGCCCTAGATGTTTTAGGCCAGTTTGAAAAGGGGCAAAAGATTATTATCACCCCAGGTATGGTGGAGCTAGGGGATATGGAAGAAGAGGAAAACTACAAGCTGGGCAAGGAAATTGCCAGGGTGGTAGACTACGCCATCCTAGTGGGTATCAGCCGGACGGCCCCCATCCAAAGGGGGATCCTAGAGGAGGGTTTCCCCAAGGACCGGATGAAGGTGGTAGAAAACCTAGACGGAGCCACAGCCCTTATTGGCCAGCTGGCTAAGCCAGGGGATGTGATTCTCTTTGAAAATGACCTGCCCGATAATTATAGTGAAGTTTAGGGGTTCTTGGCCTGGCCAAGGCCCCTTTTATTTCGCTTTTTCTAGCCTAAAGGGGGATGGGTAGGGTATAATATAGTTAGATTATAATGAGGTGATAGATATGAAAAACATCGCCGTTCTCTTTGGGGGACAGAGCGTGGAGCATGAGGTTAGTATTATTACCGGCATGCAAATTATAGAAAACATGGACAAGGACAAGTATAGGCCCATTCCCGTCTATATTGACAAAAAGGGCCAGTGGCTAGGAGGGGACTGCCTAAGGGACTTTAAGACCTTTAAGGAGGGGGACCTATCCAAGGCAGAAAGGGTCTATTTCAAGGCCCAGGCTGGAGACCACAAGCTCTATACCAAGCGGCAGGGCCAGGGAGGCTTTTTCTCCAAGGCCACAGAGGAAGAAGTGGTCTTTGCAGAGGTGGACTTTGTCTTTCCCGCCCTCCACGGGACCTATGGGGAAGATGGCAAGGTCCAGGGGCTCTTAGACATCCTAAATATAGCCTATGGGGGGGCCGCCACCAGCAGTGCCGCCCTGGGCATGGACAAGGTCCTCATGAAGGAGATCTTTATAGCCAAGGGACTGCCTGTCCTAGACTACACCTACTACTACCGGAGTGACTATGAAAAAGACCCCAAGGGGGTCATTAAGAAGATAGAAGACCTGGGCTACCCTGTTTTTGTGAAGCCAGCCAACCTAGGCTCTTCCATTGGAATTAGCAAGGTTAAAAACCGGGAGGGCCTAGGGGAGGCCATGGACCTAGCCCAGGCCTATGACCGGAAGATTATTGTGGAGCGGGCCGCCAAAAAGCCCAGGGAAATTAACGCCGCCGTCCTAGGTTTTGAAGGGGACTTGGAAGTGTCTGCCTGTGAAGAACCCCTGGGCTGGAAGGAATTTTTAAACTACGAAGACAAGTACATCCATAATGGCAAGGCAGGAAAAGGGTCTGGAGCCAAGACCACCAGTCAAAATAGGCGGATTCCAGCCGACCTAGACAAGGGCCTAAGAAAAGAAATAGAAAGCCTGGCCAAGAAGGCCTTTAAGGCCATTGATGGGGCCGGCACTGCCCGGATAGACTTCCTTGTGGAAGGAGACCAGGTCTATATCAACGAGATCAACACCCTGCCAGGGTCTTTGGGCTTTTACCTTTGGGAGGCCAAGGGTCTTTCCTTTAAGGACCTCATTAGCCGGGTTATTGAAATAGGCGAGATGAGGGCCCACCAGGAAGCCAACAAGCTGACACATTTTGATGCTAAACTTTTAGAAAGAACGGGCTACGGATCAAAACTATAAGGAGCAAAACATGTCCATCCAGGAAAAAATTCAAAAGTTAATTAAGGAAGAAGGCCCCCTGACCCGGAACGAGATTTTTCATCGTTTGAGGGTCAACAGGGAAATCAGAGATGAGATGAAGACCGTCCTAAAGGACCTGGTCAAGGAAGGGGTCCTAGTCCGCAATGACAACAAGGCCTATGAAGTCTTGGAGGACACAGACCTGATTAGTGGCCGGATCCAGGGCAATGAAAAGGGCTATGGCTTTTTAATTCCTGATGACCCGGACATGGAGGACGTCTATATCCATGGGACCAAGATGAACACGGCCCTTCATGGAGACCGAGTTTTAGTAGAACTGCGGCCCATTCGGGAGGGAGACAGGGGCCTGGAAGGGATTGTGGTCCAGGTCCTAGAAAGGGCCAACGACACCCTGGTGGGGACCTTCCAGGACGTGGAACGCTTTGGCTTTGTGGTTCCTGATGAGTCTAGGATTTCTACAGACATCTATATCCCCAAAAAGAAAATGAGGGGGGCCAAAAACCGGCAAAAGGTCCTGGTTAAAATTGACAAGTGGCCCAAGAAGAAGAAAAAACCTGAGGGCCAGGTCCTAGAGGTCCTAGGCTACCCCGATGAAAAGGGAGTAGACATCTTAAGTATTGCCCTAGGCCAGGGCCTTAGCTTAGAATTTCCCCAGGAGGTCCTCTATGAGGCGGAGGCCATGCCCGACCAGGTGACCCAGGGGCAAAGGGCTGGCCGGAAGGACTTTACCCAGGCCACTGTCTTTACCATTGACGGGGAGGACTCCAAGGACTTTGACGATGCCGTCTCCATTAGCCGCCTGGAAAATGGCCACTACCAGCTAGGGGTCCATATTGCCGATGTGGCTGAATATGTTAGGGAGGGGTCCCACCTGGACCGGGAGGCAGAAGAGCGGGGCAACTCTGTCTATCTTATTTCAGAAGTGATCCCCATGCTGCCAGAAGAGCTTTCCAATGGGATTTGCTCTTTAAACGAGGGAGAAGACCGGCTCACCCTATCGGTCCTCATGGAAGTGGACCAGAAGGGCCGGGTGGTGGACCACCAGATTATGGAATCGGTCATCTCCTCCAAGCGCCGCCTGGTCTATGGCCATGTCTCTGACTTTTTGGAGGGGAAGGGCAAGGACAAGTCCCTAAAGGGCCTAGAAGAAGACCTGAAGCTCATGGCAGACTTGGCCAAAATTCTTCAGGACAAGCGGAGAAGGCGGGGGTCCATAGACTTTAACTTTAAGGAGGCCCGTATTATCCTAGATGACCAGGGTTACCCCCAGGATATCCAGCTGGAAGACCGGAGGGTAGCCAACAAATTAATTGAAGAGTTTATGATTTTGACCAACGAGGTCATTGGCCGCCACTTCTTTGAAGAGGAGGTCCCCTTCCTTTACCGGGTCCATGGGGTTCCCGATGAAGACCGGATAGAAGACCTTAATGGCATTATGCGGCCCTTTGGCTACCGGATTAAACAGACCAAGGAAGACCTTCAGCCCAAGACCATCCAGGCCCTTTTAGACCAGGTCAAGGGCAAGGACGAGGCCGAGCTGATTAACAACCTGGTCCTAAGGAGCATGCAAAAGGCCCGGTATTCAGAAGACTGGGACGCCCACTTTGGCCTGGCCTCCACCTATTATTCTCACTTTACTGCCCCCATCCGCCGCTATAATGACCTGGTTATCCACCGGATTGTTAAGGCCATGATAAATGGGACCTACAAGGGGAGGATGAGCCAGCGTTATGAAAAGATCCTCCCGGACATAGCCGACCATGTGTCAGCCACAGAAAAGCTGGCCCAGGACACAGAAAGAAAGGTCCAAGATGTGAAAATGGCCCAGTATATGCTAGACCACGTCTATGAGGTCTATGAGGGCAAGGTGTCCGGCCTCACCTCCTTTGGCATTTTTGTAGAGCTGGAAAACACCGTAGAGGGCCTGGTCTCCTACCAGTCCATGACAGGCTTTTACCAGTTTGACCCAGACCGCTACCAGGTCCTAGGACCCAGTGGCCAGGTGGCCTTTAAAATGGGCCAAAAGGTCAAGGTAGAAGTAGTTGGGGCTGACCCCATTAAGGGGACCATAGATTTTACTTTGCAGGGTGATTAATTTTGACTAAGAAAAAGAAGAAGACCGATAGTAACCTAGCCAATAACCGCCGGGCCCGGCACGATTATGTGATAGAGGACATCTATGAGGCGGGGATCTCCCTGGTGGGGCCAGAGGTAAAGAGCATCCGTCAGGGCAAGGTCAGTATAAAGGAGGCCTTCTGCTCCATTGACGGGGGGGAAGTCTATATAGAGGACATGCATGTGAGCCCCTATGACCAGGGGTCCTATGCCAATGTGGACCCCATGCGCAAGCGCAAGCTCCTCCTCCACAAGGGGGAAATCCGCCGGCTGGAAAAAGAACGCCAGCAAGAGGGCTACACCCTCATTCCCCTAAGGGTCTACTTGTCCCGGGGACGGATAAAGGTGGAGATTGCCACAGCCAAGGGGAAAAAGCTCTACGACAAGCGGCGAGATATAGCTGAAAAAGATGCCAAGCGCCGGATGGCCCAGGCCCTAAAGAGGTAAAAGGGGTTAGGTCCACCTTCTGGCAACTTCTAAAAAAAGCCTAAAATTTTTCTCTTAAGCTATTGACGTAGTGGTTAAAATGGTGTAAAATATTTTGCCTTTATTTGACAAATATACAAAAATTTGATATTATAGTCTTGGATACTTTAGAGTAAGGGAGAGGGTGGTTCAAGACATGAATCAAATGGAGTCTATTAAAAAGGAGTTATCCAAGCACATTGGCAAGCGAGTCATTGTCAAGGCAGACAAGGGAAGAAAGCGGATCGTTACCCGGAAGGGTATTTTAGAAGCCGTCTATCCCTCCTTGTTTATTGTGAGTGTGGTGGAAGAAAATCTAGGGGACCAAAAAATCTCCTACACCTATTCTGACCTACTGACCTCTGTGGTAAGAATTGCCATTGTAGAGGACAATGTAGACATGGGGGATGTAAAGATTTCATCCTGAGTCTTGTAAAGACCTAGACCTAAAAAGCGTACAAGAGTGTACGCTTTTTTTATTTTCTGCTATAATTTAACCTATAAGGAGGGCAGAGATAATGGATATAAAAGCAAAGGCAAAGATTAATATTGGCTTAGGGGTCTTAGAAAAGTTACCCTCAGGCTACCACAGGATTGAAAGTTTGATGGTCCCCTTGGCCCTGGCTGATGAGCTCAGGCTCAAGAAATTGGATAGGGGTTTTGAGCTTTTAGGAGACCATTTTGGGGAGGAAGACCTGGTCTATAAGACCCATGAGCATATGGAAGAGGTCCTAGAGGGAGAGATCCCCCTCCAGGTGGAAATCCATAAAAAAATCCCTGTGGGGGCTGGCCTAGGGGGAGGCAGTGCCGATGGGGCTGCCCTGATTAGGGCGGTCAGGGACCTTTACGACCTGCCCCTAGGCTTGTGGGACCTTTTAGAGATCTCCGAGCCCCTGGGGGCAGACTTCCCCTACTGTATACTCAGCCAGCCCACCCTTTGCCGGGGGATAGGGGACCAGCTGGACCCAGCAGAGAACCTGCCTAACTACCCGGTCCTTTTAGTAAATCCTGGCTTTTCCATCTCCACCCAGGAGGCCTATGAAAAGACCCTTCCCAACCCTAAGCCCATGGACTACGAAAAGATTATGGCCTGCCTAAGGGAGGGGGACCTAGAGGGAGCCCGGCCCCTTTTAAGAAATGACCTGGAGGCCTATGCCTTCTCCACCTATCCCCAGCTGGAAGAAATCCGGGACCGACTCTATAAGGAGGGGGCAGGTCTAGCCATGATGACGGGGTCTGGCCCCACGATCTTTGGCCTCTTCACTAGGGAAGAGGACCGGGACCAGGCCTACGACCGGCTGGAGGGGGCCTATCCCGTCTTGATAAAAAGTCAGATAGATGGTTGGCTCCACACCTATGTCTAACCTCATTCTTGTCCGGGACATGGCAGGCTTTTACTGGGCCAAGCATTTTATGGACCTAAGAAAAGAAGAAGACCACCAGCTGGTCTACCTTCCCTGGGACCGGGGTCCCTTAAAAGACCAGGGGGACCTCCTAGATAGGCTAGAAGGAGACCGGAGGTTTTTGATCAGCCCAGGGGAAAGTCTGCCAGGCTATATCCACTGGGAGGACATTCTAGGCAGCCTAGAGGGCCTCAAGTCCCCCCTTTATTTGGGTGGGCCGGGTCCTGGGAAGTCAGACCCCCTAGTCCAGACCCCCCTCCTCCTAAATCTGGCCCAGGACGGCTATTTAGAAAGGGGCTATGTGGCCTATATTCTCAGGGATTACCTGGCCAGAGCTGGGGATTTTGAGGACCTGGTCTTGGCCCACCCAGCCCTTTTAGGCCTAAAAAAACCAGCCAACCGCCTGGCCCAGGAGGAGGGCTTTAGGCTGGTGGACCCCCTAGAAAATTTCCTAGAGGGCCTAGATGACCTAGGGGGCCAGGGGGACCAAAGGTTTTTTTGGGTGGTCCGGGACTTTAATTTAGAAAGGCGGCTCCAGGAAGTCTTCCGCTTCCGGCCCCGCTTCCGCCTCTACCACAAGCATCCCTGGTTGAGGGGGGAGGGCTTAGCCAAGGGGAAAGAGTCCAAAGAAAAAGGAGGCACTTATGAGAAGAAAAGATAGAGAAATGAGCCGGGACTTTGGCCTGGACCTCATCGACAGGGTCCCCTATGGGGTCCTATCCCTGGTAGACGAAGACCGGGACCGGGCCTATAGCCTGCCCCTGTCCCTGGTTAGGGAAGGGGAGGTCCTCTACTTCCACTCAGCCCAGGCTGGACGGAAGGTGGACCTGCTGGCCAAAAATCCCCAGGTGGGCATTAGTTTTGTGGGCCAGGTCCAGGTGCCAGAAAATTTTACTCCAGAAGAATTAGAGGCCCTGGCCCAGGACAAGCAGGCAGGGGTTAAACTTATCTCCTCCGTCTTCACCACAGAATTTGAGTCGGTCTTTGTAGAGGGAGAGGCCTCCCCTGTGGCGGACAGGGAGGAGAAAATCCATGCCCTCTACCTCATCTGTAAAAAATACACCCCCGACAAGCTGGCCTATTTTGATTTGGCCATTTCCTCTGGCCTGCCCCGGGTCCAGGTCTACCGGGTGGACATCCAGTCTTTAACCGCTAAAAGAAAAAAATATGACGCCTCAGGCAAGGAAATGAAATGGGGCCGGATGGAATAAAAGAGAGCAAGAAAAAAGGACATGGTCTAGACCATGTCCTTCTTTTATATGTAGCCATGCACCCTACGTCGGCTAGATCTTTCATGCGGTACCTAAATAGTTAACTCAGGCCAGGTGGTTCTGCGGCACACAAGAATTCTTACTTAGTGCTGCTTCCGTCAAGACCTGACACGGTTCATAAGCTCCTGTTGCGCAGGGCCCAACCCTCAACGCCACTTGTTTAGGGCAGACCACAAAAAATATAGTCTCGGTAGGGGATTCAACCTTGCTATAGCGGATTGCAAGTGCAGGGTGCCGCTAGTTCCCCGTCTAGCATGGCAAATTTTTATACTGGCGGAGAGAGAGGGATTCGAACCCTCGATACGCGTTAACGTATACCCGCTTTCCAGGCGAGCGCCTTCAGCCAACTCAGCCATCTCTCCATAGCTTGACTTACGAATACTTATTATACTGGAAAAAGTCTGGAAGGTCAAGAGAGACTTTGCAAAGATTTTACCTGAGCCTAGTTTAATTTAAAGAAGGGGTTTGGAAGGGAGGCCAGATGGATTTTAAGGTCCCTAAAGTTTTTAAAGGCCCCAGGATCTTCCTAGGGCCCTTAGCCTTCTTTAGTTTAGGACCAGTCTCCCAGGAGGCTGACTTGGCCGCTGTTAAGGCAGACTTCCTGACCGTCTACGTCTACTAGGAGGTAGCCCTCAGGGGTGATTTTTTTGGCCTGGCCCTGGTAGCTAATGTCTCCTAGGAGGAAGGAGACCTCCCGGCCCAGGACTAAATTTCTTTGGCTGTAGGCCTGGATAATTTCTTCTGGGGTCCAGGTTTTTTCCAGGTCATAGAAGTGGTTGAGGCAGGAGGCGATGATCTCTTCCCGGCAGACGCCCTGGGCAAAGAGGGAGGTGGCCTTGTCCCTAAGGTCTTCTTGGAAGACCTCTCTGGGGGTGGCAAAGTTCAGGCCAATGCCCACAATGGACTGGGTCAGCCCTTGCTTTTCAATCTTGCCTTCTGTTAGGATGCCGGCTATTTTTTTGCCTTCCAAATAGAGGTCGTTGACCCACTTGATCTGGGGGGTCTTGTCCGTTTCTTCTTCAATGGCCAGGCAGAGAGCCAGGGAGGCCTTGATGGTGACTAGGTCCAGGCTAAAGCCCTGGTCTTTTTTTAGGAGGAAGGATAGGTAGATCCCTGTATAGGCTGGGGACTGGAAGCTTTTCCCCATCCGGCCCCGGCCCTGGGTCTGCTCCTCTGCTAAGACCAGGCTTAGGGAGGGGAGGTCCCTCTCCTTATCCAGGTCCGAGAGGACCCGGTTGGTGGAGTCCAGGCTGGGGTAGATCCAGAGGGGGAGGTCTTTTATTTGGGGGATTAGCCTTTGTCGGATCTTGTCCTCCCTTAGGGGGAGGGGCTGGTTGTCCAGCCGGTAGCCCCGCTTGGGGAGGCTTTCTATGGGATGTCCCATCTGGCGGAGGTCCTTGATGGCCTTCCAGACGGCCTGGCGGCTAATGGAAAGCTGGTCAGCCAGGTCCTGGCCAGATAGGTAACGGTCGGGATGGTCCCTTAGGGCCTGTAAAATAATGTCTTTGGTCTTTGGGCTCATGGTCTCACTCCATATAGGGGAAATTCAGTTGGCGAAGGGCTTCAAAAAGTAGGATGCCACAGGAAACGGACAGGTTTAAGGACCGGCCATAGTCCTTTAGCATGGGGATTCGGACGGTCTGGTCTGGGTGGGCCTCTAGGATGTCTTTAGAAAGGCCCCGGGTCTCGCTGCCAAAGACCAGGAAGTCCCCGTCCTGGTAGCAGACATCAGAATAGGCCTTCTTGGCCTTGGTGGTGGCCAGGAAAAACCGGGCCTGGGGATGCTTATCTAGGACTTCTTGAAAGGAATCGTAGTAGGAAATATCCACCAGGTGCCAGTAGTCTAGGCCGGCCCTTTTAAGGTGCTTATCGTCGGTGGAAAAACCCAGGGGCCGGACCAGGTGGAGGCGGGTCTTGGTAAGACCACAGCTTCTGGCAATGGCTCCTGTATTATGGGGAATTTCAGGTTCAACAAGGCAAATATTAAGGCTCATGCTTCCTCCTTTAAGGATTTTCTTTCTTCTTTGTCAATAGCTTATGGGGAGATCAAGTCCAAGGGGGGCTTTTAGGGGGAGGCTGGGACCAAAAGGCCCTTAGCTTGTCTTGGAGCTGGTCCTGGTTATAAAAGAGGTCCAGGTCCCAAGTCCCTGGCAGGAGGGCCCGAACATCTGGCTCTAAAAAGCGCTGGTCCACAAGGAGGAGGGCCCCCCTGTCGTCAGCCTTGCGGATAATCCGGCCGGCACTTTGGAGGACCTTGATGATCCCAGGGATCTTGTAGGCGTAGTCGTAGCCATTTTGTCCCCTCTGGTAGAAAAGGTCCTTAATAAGATTTCTTTCTGGAGACAGGCCAGGTAGGGCCATGGACACCACCACGGCCCCCAAAAGGGCCTGGCCGGGCAGGTCAATGGCCTCAGAAAAGACCCCGCCCATGACGGCGTAGCCGTGGACCTCCTGGTCTTGGAGGAAGTGGTTGAGGAAGGCCTCCCGGTCTTTTTCAGACATGTTTCTCTCCTGGACCAGGGCCTTTTTATCCCAGGCCTTAGTGACCTGGTAGACCTCCTGGAGATAGTTATAGGAGGGAAAAAAGAAGAGGTAGTTGCCCCTTTTGGCCTGGCAAAAGGCCTTGATATAGGTGGCCACCTGGTCTAGACTGTCTTGCCGGTGCCGGTAGCTGGTCTTTATTTGGGGGTCGATAAGGACCTTAAAATGGCTGGGGTCAAAGGGGGAGGGGATCCGAAAATAGTGGGTGTTTTTAGGGGTGCCTAGGAGCTGGGCGTGGTAGGCCATGGGTTCTAGGGTGGCCGAGAAGAAGACGGCCTGGGAAAAGCTGGCCTGCTTAAGGCCCAGGACCCGGCCGGGGTTTAGGCAGAGGGTGTAGATCCGGTCCTCCTTGGGGGGCGAGTAGACAATAAAGTCCTGGGGGTCGTAGCTGGCCAAAAGATCCCTGTGGGCATAGAGGAGGAAGTAGAGGTCCATAAAGCTTTGGGAGGGCTCTTCCTGGGTTCTGGCCAAGACCCGGTCCATGTGACCCAGGAGGTCCTCCAGGGCGTCAGTCATGGTTTCTGGCATCTGGGGGTAGGTGGTCATGGTAGGGGTCAAGACCAGGTCCATCTGGATAAGGAGGTCTTCTAGGCGGGACCTAAGGGCGGGTTTTAGGCCCTCCTCTTTTAAAAGAGCCTGGATAGGTTCTGGACCCAGGCAGAGGGAATACATGTCCCGGCCCCGGTCCACCAGGTTGTGGGCCTCATCCACCAGGAGGATAAAGTCCTTAAAATTTTGGTCCAGGGTCTCTTCCAGGGACATCTGGGGGTGAAAGACATAGTTGTAGTCCCCAATAATCAGCTGGCAGTAGGGGGCCAGGTCCATCTGCATATAATAGGGGCAGACCTGGTGGTCCTCTCCAGTCTGGGCCAGGGTCCCTTGGTCAAAAAGGTCCCTGGTCTTATAGAGGGTCTTAAGGGCGGGGCCTACCCGGTCAAAGTGGCCCCTGGCATAGGGGCAGTCCCGGGGGTTGCAGGCCAGCTGATCATTGAGGCAGGCCTTCTCCTTAGAGGACAGGACCAGGGTCTTGAGGCGGAGGCCCTGGCCTGCTAAGAGCCGGTGGGTCTTGGCGGCATTGTCCTTTTGGGTAGACCGGGCTGTGGCGTAGAAGATCCCCCGGATAAGCCCCTGGTTTAGGGCCTTAATAGAGGGGAAGAGGGTGGCCAGGGTCTTGCCAATACCCGTGGGGGCCTGGGCCAGGAGGGTATCTTTTTGCTGGATCATATTGTAGACAGCCACAGCCAGGTCCCTTTGGCCAGGCCGGGGCTTTTTAAAGGGAAAGGCCAGGTCCCCCATAGAGGCCAGGGCCAGGTCCCTAAAGGCCAGGACCTCCCTTTGGATGTCCAGGTACTTTTCCAGTTGGCTAAAGAAAAAGTCCTCCAGGCCCTTTCTGGACCAGTCCTCATGGAGGTAGAAGACCTCCTCCGTGTCCACCTGGATATAGGATAGGCGGAGGGTGACCTGGTCTAGGCCCTTGTCAGCACAGACCATGTAGCCATAAAATTTGACCTGGGCCCAGTGGAGGGGGTTGGGGTTTTTTAGGACCTCCTCCTGGCTTAGGAGGGTGGACTTAATCTCATCAATAAGATAGTGGTCCCCCTCCTTTTTTAAGCCGTCACACCGGCCTTCTAGGACCAGGTGGACCTGGTCCAATTCCCTTTCCCACCTAAGGGGAACTTCCGACTGGAAAGCTGGCCCGTAGGCCTTTTGTAGTTTTTGGTGGAGGAGGACCCCCTCCCGGGCCCGTCTTTTAGATAAAAAACGGGAGTCAATATGGCCACTGCGAAGGACCTGTCTTACCACTTGCCTCACAGATAAACGAAGGATTTCTTTCATTATATATATCACCGTCTTTATTATACAGGCTAGACCCCCTTAAAAAAAGGCCCTATAATTTGTATAGGAGACAGTGTATAATAAAGATGTATGTAAAAAGACGGTAGACGTCACAAGATAAGCTATAGAAAGGCTGGTGTTAGACGTGAAAGAAATTAAAAAACCCTTTAGTATAAAGAGGGTCCTTATTATCACCCTGGGGACCTTTATTATGACCACAGGGCTCCACTATTTTTTGGTCCCCAATAACCTCATGGTAGGGGGAGCCAGTGGGGTGGCCATGATATTCTCCAACCTGGTTCCCGGGATTCCCATGAGTTTGGCCCTTTTGATTATAAACGTATTTCTTTTTGTCCTAGGCTTTTTGATTATAGGGCGGGATTTTGGAGGCCTCACCATCTACTCCTCTGTCTTGGCTTCGGCCTTCTTGAGTATCTTAGAGAAATTTTCTCCCATGGACCAGGCCTTTGCCGATGACCTACTTATTAACATGATCTTTGGCGCCGTCCTGGTAGGCACAGGGATTGGGATTGTCCTAAACCAGGGGGCCTCCACCGGAGGGTCTGATATTTTAGGCAAGATCCTATGCAAGTTTTCTAACCTGTCCATGGGGTCTAGTTTGATTATTATTGATGGGCTTATTTGTTTGGGGTCTGCCTTTGTTTTTGGGCCTGCCTTTGGGATGTATGCCATCCTAGGGGTCTTTATCAACTCCAGGACCCTAGACAAGATCCTAACGGGTCTTAATACCATGTACGATATTATTATCCTGTCCAAGGAATATGAACAGATTAACGACTATATTCTAGACGAGCTCCACCGGGCTTCCACCTTCTATGACGTGAAGGGGGGCTACAGTGGGTCCGGCAAGGTCCTTATTCAAACAGTGCTCCAAAGGGGCCAATACATTAACCTAAGGGAGTATGTCCGAAATCTTGACCCCAAGGCCTTTATGTATGTCTCTAGTGTCTCAGAGGTGACAGGAGAGGGCTTTACCTACGAACTCTATGAAGACGAGCGGATAGAAAAGAGACGGGAAAGGGTCCAGAAGGCAAAAGAAGAGGAGGTCAGCCATGACTAGAAAGCTGGCCCAAGACCTCCTGGCCCATGGCCGGATCCTGGAAGAGGAGGGCCTTACCTTTAATGCAGGAGGCAACCTGTCCCTCCGCCTGCCAGGCCAGGGGGCCTTTTTAATCACCCCGTCAGGCATGGACTACCAGAGTCTAAGGGAGGAAGACCTGGTGACCCTGTCCCTGGAGGGAGAGGTCCTAGAAGGAGACCGCAAGCCCTCTTCAGAATGGCAGCTCCACCAAAAAATCTACCAGGACCGGCCAGATATCCAGGCCCTTATCCACAGCCATAGCCCCTATATTGGGGTGGTCTCTATCCTAGGGGACCCCATGCCCCCGGTCTCCTATCTTTTGGCCACAGCAGGGGTGGGCGAGATCCCCTTGGCCCCCTACGAAACCTATGGGACCCAGGCCCTAGCCCATTTGGCTGTCCAGGCCCTGGGGAAGGTCTCCCGGGCCGTCATCCTGGCCAACCACGGTTTGGTGGCAGGAGGCCAGGACCTAAAGGGGGCCTTGGAGCTGACCCGGAACCTGGAATTTAATGCCCAGCTCTATATCCGGGGCCTAGCCACAGGCAAAAGCCTCTCCTATATTCCCCAGGACAAGATCCAGGAGATGATAGACAAGTCCAAGACCTACGGGCAATAAAAAAGGCCCCCGGCAGGGGACCCAAAGAAGAGTAAAAAAAGAGGCCCTGGGGCCTCCTCTTTTTTATGCTTACTTAACTTCTAGTTCATTTTCCCAAAGGCCATGGATGTTGCAATAGCTAAGGGCAGTTAGGGTACCGGCCTTGTCAGTTTGAATAGCAGACTTGACTTCTGGTAAGGAAAAGACTTCTTCTTCCCCGTGGGCCTTAAATTCGTAGGAACCAACTTCGATGGGGAATTTTGCACCTTCAGGTTGGAAGAAAACTTTAATCCAAGCAATGTAGTGTTCTAGCGTGTTGGGATGTCCAATTTCTTCCCCAATGGACACTTCAAAGTTAATTCTTCCTTCTGCTTTTTCAGCGTGGATTACAGGAACGTGTTTTTCGTTTTTCCAGTCACCAGATTGAACAGTACTTGTTAATTTTGCCATTTTTAAAATACCTCCTAGAAATTTTAAATGCATCTTCATTGTTGCTTTAATATATCTACCCAAAAGGAGGCCTTTCATTCACAAAGATAAAATTATTTACTAGAGATTTAAAAAGGCCAGGAGAGCCTGCCTGTATTAATTTATAAGAAAAGATCTTTAGGGGGGCTTTAGCTAAGAAAAAATAAAAAATAAAAAATTCTTCTTGCAAACTGGAATCTTACATGATAAAATATCATATTGCATAATAATGATATTTTATAGTTTTTGTTACGATTGCTAGCTGGTGAAAGACGGTAAATGTATAGGTGAACAGGGGAGAGTGACGAATTAAAAAATTTGAAGATCCCGATCTCGTTTACACTATACATTTTTTATTTACACAAGAAGCTACAAGAGGAATACAAGGGGTGAGGTATTTAGATGGTAAAACCTGTACAATATGGTAAAAGGGAGAGAATGTCATTTTCCAGGATTGACGAAGTTCTAGATCTTCCAAATTTGTTAGAAGTGCAGACATCTTCCTTCCAATGGCTAATAGATGAAGGGATCCGGGAGGTCTTCCAGGACGTTTCACCTATTGAAGATTTTGCAGGAAACCTAATCTTGGAGTTTGTAGACTACTATGTCTCAGATGAGAGAAAATATACGGTGGAAGAGGCTAAGGAAAGGGATACAAACTACGCGGCACCTTTAAAGGTAAGGGTCCGCTTAATTAGCGTGGAAACAGGAGAAGTCAGAGAGCAGGAAGTCTTCATGGGAGACCTTCCTCTTATGACACCTACAGGGACCTTTGTTATCAATGGGTCTGAACGGGTGGTTGTCAGCCAGTTGGTCCGGTCACCAGGGGCCTACTTTAAGGAAGAATTTGACAAGACCGGAAAGAAGATCTATTCTGCCACCCTTATTCCCAACCGGGGGGCCTGGCTAGAATTTGAAACCGATGCCCAAGGGGTCATCAATGTCCGGATAGACCGGACCCGGAAAATACCTATCACCATCCTACTTCGCGCCATTGGCGTGGAGTCCAACTTGGAAATCACCAAGCTCATGGGGGAATCTGAAGGCCTACTTAAGACCTTTGAAAAGGACCAAACCACCAACAAGGAAGAGGCCCTTTTGGAAATCTATAAAAAACTAAGACCCGGGGAACCCCCCACCCTTGAATCAGCCCAGTCTCTTTTTGAGAACATGTTCTTTGATCCTAGACGATACGATATGGACAAGGTGGGCCGCTACAAGTTCAACAAGAAACTGGCCCTTAGGGAACGGATCCAAAACCAAATTATGGCAGAAGATGTCATTGACCTGGAAACAGGGGAGGTCTTGGCCCGGGCCGGGGAAAAGATCACCAGGGACCAGGCTGTGGACATTGAAAATGCCGGCATCAACCAGGTCAGTGTCCTAAGAAAGGACGTCTTTGAGCTAGGGGACCAGTATGAAGTGGTGGTCCTAGGCAACAACTTTATTGACGCCCAGGCTGTGGATACGGATCTAGACCTGGCTGAGCTAGGTTATACGGAAAAAATCTATGCCCCCCTTCTTAGGGAGCTTATGGATGAGTACGAAGGGGAAGAGCTAAAGCAGCAGCTTAAGAATAAGTTTAAGGGCCTTAGCCCTAAAAATATCCTGGTGGATGATATTTTGGCTGCAGTCAACTACGAGTTTAACCTCTTCTTTGGCCTAGGCCATGAAGATGATATTGACCACCTGGGCAACCGGAGGATTCGGTCTGTAGGCGAGCTTCTGCAAAACCAATTCCGGATTGGGGTCACCCGGATGGAAAGGGTCATCAGGGAAAGGATGGCCGTCCAAGATGTGGACACTTCCACCCCCCAATCCCTTATCAACATCCGGCCAGTTACTGCCGCCATTAAGGAATTTTTTGGGTCCTCCCAGTTGTCTCAATTTATGGACCAAAACAATCCCTTGTCTGAACTAACCCACAAGCGCCGTCTATCTGCCCTAGGACCAGGGGGTCTTAGCCGGGACCGGGCAGGCATGGAGGTCCGGGACGTTCACAATTCTCACTATGGGAGAATGTGTCCTATTGAAACCCCAGAAGGACCTAACATTGGTCTAATTACCTCCCTAACCACCTATGCCCGAATCAATGAATATGGCTTTATTGAAGTCCCCTACCGGAAGGTCAAGGAGGGGGAAGGCCTGGTAACAGACGAAATTGTCTACCTGACTGCCGATGTAGAATATGAATGTATTATTGCCCAATCTAACGAAGAGTTAGATGAAAATGGCCGCTTTGTCAACGACCGGGTTGTAGCCCGGGGCCATGAAGGGGTTGTAGATATTTTTGATAGGGACCAGGTCACCCACATGGACGTGTCTCCCAAGCAAATTGTGGCTGTGGGGACAGCCATGATCCCCTTCCTAGAAAATGACGACGCCAACCGGGCCCTTATGGGAACCAACATGCAGCGGCAGGCCGTCCCCCTATTAAAGACTGACGCCCCCATTGTAGGAACCGGTATTGAGCACAAGGCCGCCCTAGACTCTGGGGTCCTTGTGACAGCAGGGGAAGACGGGGTTATTGCCAAGGTTACCTCTGACCGAATTATTTTAGAACCTGACAACCACGCCAACCCCCTTGTCTACAAGCTCCACAAGTTTAAGGGAGCCAACCAGTCCACCTGTGTCAACCAAAGACCCATTGTAAAACAGGGACAAAGGGTCACCAAGGGCGAGATCATTGCTGACGGCCCCTCCACAGATATGGGGGAAATGGCCCTAGGTAAAAATGTCCTCCTAGCCTTTATGAACTGGGAGGGTTACAACTACGAAGACGCCATCCTTATTAGTGAGGAATTGGTAGTGGACGATGTCCTTACCTCCCTCCATATAGAAGAATATGAGTCCGAGGCCCGGGAAACCAAGCTAGGACCTGAAGAAATCACCCGGGACATTCCCAATGTCAGTGAAGACATGCTCAAGGACCTAGATGAGCGGGGGATTATAAGAATTGGGGCCAAGGTTAAGCCAGGTGACATCCTAGTGGGCAAGGTGACCCCCAAGGGGGAAACCGAGCTATCTGCTGAAGAAAGACTTTTAAGGGCCATCTTTGGAGAAAAGGCCCGGGAAGTGAGAGACACCTCCCTCCGCCTACCCCACGGGGAAGAGGGGATTGTCATTGACGTGAAGACCTTTGTGAGAACCCAGGGAGACGAGCTCCAACCTGGGGTCAACGAAATGGTCCGGGTCTTTGTAGCCACCAAGAGAAAGATCCAAGAAGGGGACAAGATGTGTGGTCGCCACGGAAACAAGGGGGTTGTCTCTAGGATCCTACCTAGGGAAGACATGCCCTATATGCCCGATGGGACCCCAGTACAAATGGTCCTAAACCCCTTGGGGGTTCCTTCCCGGATGAACCTGGGACAGGTCTTGGAAGTCCACTTGGGCCTAGCTGCCAGCAAGCTAGGTTGGCATGTGGCCACCCCGGTCTTTGACGGGGCCAACGAAGCTGACATCATGGAAGTCCTAGAAGAAGCTGGCTACTCCAGAGACGGAAAGGTCCAGCTAAGAGACGGACGGACTGGAGAAAAGTTCAACCAGCCGGTTACTGTAGGCTACATGTATATGTTAAAACTCCACCACTTAGTTGACGAGAAAATCCATGCCCGGTCTACCGGACCCTACTCCCTAGTCACCCAACAACCCCTAGGAGGCAAGGCCCAATTTGGGGGCCAAAGGTTTGGGGAAATGGAAGTATGGGCCCTAGAAGCCTATGGGGCCAGCCATACCCTCCAAGAAATGCTTACCATTAAGAGTGACGACATTGTAGGACGGGTGAAGACCTACGAGGCTGTAGTCAAGGGAGAAAACATCCCCCAACCTGGGGTGCCTGAATCCTTTAAGGTCCTCATTAAGGAACTAGAAGCCCTGGCCCTTAGGGTTGAAGTCAAGGACAAGGAAGGCCTAGCCATTGACCTAGACAAGGATGACGATGACCTAGACCACCTAGACCAGGTAGAAGGCGAAGAAAAAAGGGAAGACATGACCGAGCTCATTGAAGGACAAAAAGCCCCTGCATCAACTCCAGGGATTAGCAGAATCACGGGAGAAGAGATTCCTGACGGCTTCTTAGATGAAGATGAGGCATCCAACTAAGAAATGAGTCCACTAAGACATGGATAGAAAGGAGAGAGTGCTTCTTGAGCAACAATGAATTATTTCATTCTATAAAAATTGGTTTAGCTTCTACAGAGCAGATCCGGGAATGGTCCTATGGGGAGGTCAAGAAACCAGAAACCATTAACTATCGGACCCTAAAACCGGAAAAAGAGGGGCTCTTCTGTGAAAAGATCTTTGGCCCTTCTAAGGACTGGGAGTGTAACTGTGGTAAGTATAAACGGATTCGCTACAAGGGCGTAGTCTGTGAAAAATGTGGGGTAGAAGTCACCAAGTCCAAGGTCCGCCGGGAGAGGATGGGCCATATTGAACTGGCCGCGCCAGTCAGTCATATTTGGTACTTTAAGGGGATCCCCTCTAGGATGGGGCTGATCCTAGACATGTCCCCCAGGGCCCTAGAAAGAGTCCTCTACTTTGCCGCCTATATTGTCACCAAGGTAGACCCCGACCTAGATGCCCTCTATGTCAAGCAGATCCTAACAGAAACAGAATACAGGGAATACCGGAGGGAATATGGCCAAAAGTTTGAAGCTGGCATGGGAGCCGAGGCCGTTAGAGAACTTTTAGCCCAGGTGGACCTAGATGAGGAAAGTAAAATCCTAAGGGAAGACCTGGAAGAAGCCACCGGCCAAAAGAAAAACCGGATTATCCGCCGGCTAGAAGTGGTGGAATCCTTTAGGCAGTCTGACAACAAGCCAGAATGGATGATCCTAGACTGCGTGCCCGTCTTGCCACCAGAACTAAGACCCATGGTCCAACTGGACGGGGGCCGTTTTGCCGCCTCCGACCTCAATGACCTTTACCGCCGGGTCATTAACCGGAACAACCGGCTTAAAAATCTTCTAGAAATCAAGGCCCCAGAGATCATTGTTCGAAACGAAAAACGGATGCTCCAAGAGGCCGTAGACGCCCTTATAGACAACGGTCGCCGGGGACGGCCTGTGACAGGACCAGGTAACCGGCCCCTAAAGAGCTTGTCTGAAATGCTCAAGGGGAAACAGGGCCGTTTCCGCCAAAACCTCCTAGGAAAACGGGTGGACTATTCTGGCCGGTCTGTTATCGTGGTGGGACCCGAGCTTAAATTCTACCAATGTGGTTTACCTAGAAACATGGCCCTAGAGCTCTTTAAACCCTTTGTGATGAAGGAGCTTGTAGATAGGGACCTGGCCCACAACATTAAGTCAGCTAAACGGATGGTAGAAAGGGCCCATTCTGAAGTTTGGGACGTCCTAGAAGATGTGATCCAGGACCACCCCGTCCTCCTAAACCGGGCTCCAACCCTCCACAGGCTAGGAATCCAGGCCTTTGAGCCCGTCCTAGTAGAAGGCAAGGCCATTAAACTTCACCCCTTAGTATGTACAGCCTATAACGCCGACTTTGACGGGGACCAAATGGCCGTCCACTTGCCCCTGTCTGCTGAAGCCCAAGCCGAGTCCCGTCTGCTTATGCTATCTACCAACAATATCCTGGCCCTAAAGGACGGCAAGCCCATTACCGTTCCCACCCAGGACATGGTCCTAGGCTGCTATTACTTGACCATGGACCGGGGCGTAGAGATGCCGGGCCACGGCATGGTCTTTAAGGACGTAGACGAAATGATGCATGCCTACGCCAGTGGCTTTGTCCACCTCCATGCCCGGGTCAAGGTTAGACTCTATAAGTCAGACCAAGACACCCGGGGAAAGATTGTAGAAAGCTCCGTAGGACGCTTCTTAATTAACCAATATATCCCCCAAGACCTGGGCTATGTAGACCGGTCCAAGGACCCCTACTCCCTAGAAGTGGACCGGGTCATTGACAAGAAATTCCTAGGCAAGATCATCGACCGGGTCTATGCCCTAAAGGGCAACCTGGGCACAGCCAGTTTCTTAGATGATATTAAGGCCCTGGGCTTCCACTACTCCACCATTGGGGCCATGTCCATTTCCATGATGGACGTGGAAATTCCCCAGGACAAGCAGGAGATCCTAGACCAGGCCGATGCAGAAGTAGAAAAATATGAAAAGGCCTTTAAACGAGGGCTTATCAGTGACGAAGAAAGATACGAACGGGTTATTGGCATCTGGGACAAGGCCACCGAAGTCCTAACCGAACACGTTATGGAAGGCTTTGGTAAGCTAAACTCCGTCTATATTATGGCCGACTCTGGAGCCCGGGGTAGCCGGAACCAAATTCGTCAGCTAGCCGGCATGCGGGGGCTTATGGCCTCCCCATCTGGCCGGACCATTGAAGTCCCCATTACCTCCAACTTCCGGGAAGGGCTTTCCGTACTGGAATTCTTTATGTCCACCCACGGTTCTAGAAAGGGGCTAGCCGACACAGCCCTAAGAACAGCCGACTCCGGTTACTTGACCCGCCGGCTAGTGGACGTGGCCCAGCAGGTTATTGTCACAGAAGAAGACTGTGGCACCGAAGAATATATTACCTCCAAGACCTTTAGGGACGGTAGAGAAGTCATTGAAGAACTTCAAGACCGGATCCTGGGCCGGGTCACCGTAGAAGACATCCACCACCCCAAAACAGGCCAGCTGATTGTGGCCAAGGGCCAAATGATCACCAGCCTCTTGGCTGAGCAAATTGTAGACAGCGGCATTGAAGAAGTCAAGGTCCGGTCTGTCTTAACCTGCAAGAGCCAAGACGGGGTCTGCAGCAAGTGTTACGGCATGAACCTGGCCACAGGCAATAAGGTAGGCATAGGCGAAGCCATTGGGGTTATTGCCGCCCAGTCCATTGGGGAACCAGGTACCCAGCTGACCATGAGAACCTTCCATACAGGCGGGGTTGCTGCTGGAGCAGACATTACCCAGGGTCTTCCCCGGGTAGAGGAGCTCTTTGAAGCCCGCAAGCCCAAGGGACTAGCCATCATCACCGAAATTGACGGGGTCGTTGAAATCAAGGAAACCGACAAGAAAAGAGAAGTCATTGTCCATGGAGACGATGGGGAAAGCAAGGCCTACAACATTGTCTTTGGGTCTCGAATCCGGGTCCAAGATGGAGACCGGGTTGAAAAGGGTGAAGAGCTTACCCAAGGCTCCGTTTACCCCCAAGACCTTTTAAGGGTCAAGGGCGTCAAGGGAGTCCAAGAATATATTGTCAAGGAAGTCCAAAGAGTCTACCGACTTCAAGGGGTAGACATAGACGACAAGCATATTGAGGTGATTGTCCGTCAAATGCTAGGCCGGATAGAAATTGAAGACAGTGGCGACACCTACTTCCTACCTGGATCCCTAGTGGATGTAGGAGAATTTGACGCCGTCAATAGACAGATGGAAGAAGAGGGCAAGGAAGTGGCCACAGGCCAAGCCAGCCTTCTAGGTATTACCAAGGCCTCCTTGGCCACAGACTCCTTCCTCTCTGCCGCCTCCTTCCAAGAGACCACCCGGGTCCTTACCGATGCGGCCATCAAGGGCAAGGAAGACCAGTTAAAGGGCTTGAAGGAAAATATCATTATAGGTCAATTAATTCCAGCAGGAACCGGGGTTAGGGCCAATAATGAGGTCCACCTCAAGGAAAAAGACTTCCCCATGGAAGAAAACCTAGAGATTTTGGAACTTTTAAGCCAAGAAGAGGATAAAGCCCTTGACGATGCCCTAGAGGAATGATAAAATTAGTGGGTACAAAATTTGTTCATTGAGAGACTACCCCTTGGGGTAGTCTTTCATGAGTTAGTAAGTTTTGATATTTAAGCATTTGCTTTAAATATAATTTTAAATCACAGGAGGTGGAAAATCAGATGCCAACGATTAACCAACTAGTAAGAAAAGGTAGAAAGAAGGTCGAACACAAGTCTAAATCACCCGCTTTAGACTACAACTATGACTCTATCAAAAAGGTACAAACCAAGGTAAACTCTCCTCAAAAGAGAGGGGTCTGTGTGGCTGTACGTACAGTAACACCTAAGAAACCTAACTCCGCCCTACGGAAGGTAGCTCGGGTTCGTTTGTCCAACGGATACGAAGTCATGGCATATATTCCTGGAATCGGCCATAATCTGCAAGAGCATAGCGTTGTATTAATCCGTGGAGGTAGGGTTAAAGACCTACCAGGGGTCCGTTACCACATTGTAAGAGGAACCCTAGACACTGCAGGTGTTGAAGGAAGAATGCAAGGTCGCTCAAAATATGGTGCGAAAAAACCAAAAGAAAAGAAATAAACTAAGAGCAGATACTTTTTAATATAGATGCTCTTGGCAAACGGCTCTTAAAGAGGGTCGAGTACCAATGATTCAACTTTAAAAAATGGTTAAGGAGGGAAGGATATGCCAAGAAAGGGATATGTCCAAAAGCGAGAAGTGCTTCCCGATCCCATGTATGATGATGTTGTAATCACCAAGTTGATTAACGGCGTCATGCTAGACGGGAAACGAGGCACCGCTCAAAAAATTGTATATGGAGCATTAGCCGCCGTAGCAGAAGAAACCGGCCAAGATGCTTTGGAAGTATTTTATCAGGCCTTAAATAATGTTATGCCTGTTTTAGAAGTTAAGGCTCGCCGGATTGGTGGGGCCAACTATCAAGTTCCTATGGAAGTGCGTCCCGAAAGACGTCAAACTCTAGGTCTACGCTGGCTTGTAAACTTTTCTAGACTTAGGGGAGAAAGATCCATGGAGGAAAGACTCTTTAGAGAAATCATCGATGCATCCAATGGACTTGGTGCTTCCGTACGTAGGAAAGAAGAAATGCATAAGGCGGCAGAAGCCAATAAGGCCTTTGCGCATTTTAGATGGTAATCAAGGAGGAAGATTGTGCCAAGAGAAGTACCTTTAAAGAAGATTCGTAATATCGGTATTATGGCCCACATTGACGCCGGTAAGACAACCACTACCGAGCGTATCCTGTACTACACAGGAAAAATCCACAAGATTGGGGAAACCCATGACGGTGGTGCCCAAATGGACTGGATGGAGCAAGAGCAAGAAAGAGGGATTACAATCACCTCTGCCGCCACCACAGCCCACTGGAAGGGTCACCGACTAAACATTATCGACACACCAGGTCACGTGGACTTTACTGTGGAAGTAGAACGGTCCCTAAGGGTTCTTGACGGGGCAGTTGCACTATTTGATGCAAAAAGTGGTGTAGAACCCCAATCAGAAACAGTTTGGAGACAAGCCGACAGGTACCGTGTCCCCAGAATCGCCCATATCAACAAGATGGACGTTACTGGCGCCGACTTCTTCCGTTCAGTAGACACCATTGACGACCGCCTAAAAGGTAATCCAGTGCCCATCCAAATTCCTATGGGGGCTGAAGACTCTTTTATTGGCATGATCGACTTGGTTGAAATGGAAGCTGAAATCTACAAGGACGACATGGGAACAGAAATTGAAGTCACTGAAATCCCAGAAGAATATGTAGACCAAGCTAACGAATATAGAGAAAACCTTATTGAAAAAATCGCCGAATTTGATGATGAACTGATGATGACCTACCTAGAAGGGGAAGAAGTCACCACAGACATGATCAAAAGAGCCATCCGTAAGGGAGCCCTAGACGTGGCCATTACACCGGTTACCTGTGGGTCTTCTTACAAGAACAAGGGGGTTCAGCTCCTACTTGATGCCATTATCGACTACCTACCTTCACCCCTAGACGTTAAGGCTATTGAAGGTCAGATTCCCGATACAGAAGACCAAGTAGAAACTAGAGAAGCCTCTGATGAAGAACCCTTCTCCGCCTTGGCTTTCAAGATTGTAACAGACCCCTTTGTAGGTAAGCTAGCCTACTTTAGAGTCTATTCAGGTACCCTAAAGGCCGGGTCCTATGTTTACAACAGCTCCAAGGGCAAGAGGGAAAGAATTGGACGTATTCTACTTATGCACGCCAACAAGCGGGAAGAAGTAGATGAAATCTATGCAGGCGAAATTGCAGCAGCTGTGGGTTTAAAGAACACCTCCACCGGGGATACCCTATGTGATGAAAATCACTCTATTATCCTTGAAAAGATGGAATTCCCAGAACCCGTTATCTCTGTTGCCATTGAACCTAAGACCAAGGCCTCTCAAGACAAGATGACCGAAGCCCTACAAAAGTTGGCTGAAGAAGACCCAACTTTTAGGACCCATACAGACGAAGAAACAGGACAAACCATTATCTCAGGCATGGGAGAACTTCACCTAGACATTATCGTAGACCGTCTACTAAGAGAATTTAAGGTAGAGGCCAACATCGGTAATCCACAGGTATCCTACCGTGAATCCATCAGACAAGCAGCTGAAGGGGAAGGTAAGTATGTCCGTCAATCTGGGGGTCGTGGACAATATGGTCACGCCAAGATTCAAGTGGAACCCTTGGTCGACTCCGAAGAAACTTATGTATTTGAAGATAAAATTGTGGGTGGGGCCATTCCTAGAGAATTTATTAACCCAACCAAGGAAGGTATCGAAGAAGCCCTTCAAAGTGGGGTTCTAGGTGGCTATCCTGTCCTTGATGTTAAGGTTACCCTTTATGACGGGTCCTTCCACGATGTGGACTCTTCAGAAATGGCCTTTAAGATTGCCGGTTCTATGGCCCTAAGAGATGCCCTTAGCAAGGGGAGACCTGCCCTACTAGAACCCATCATGAAGGTTGAAATTACAACCCCTGAAGAATACATGGGAGACGTTATTGGCGACATTAACTCTCGCCGTGGCCGGATGGAAGGGATGAACCTAGTGGCCGGCGCCCAAGTTATTACAGCCTATGTACCCTTGGCTGAAATGTTTGGTTATGCCACAGCCCTAAGATCTAACACCCAGGGCCGGGCCAACTATTCTATGCAATTTAACAGTTATGAAGAAGTTCCAGCTAGTATCCAAGAAGCTGTACTAGGCAACAAAAATAAATAAGCCTGATATAAGGAGGAAAAAATAATGGGAAAAGAAGTATTTGAAAGAAATAAGCCCCACGTTAACGTTGGGACTCTA
>JAUNLJ010000019.1 GCA_030532305.1 Tissierellia bacterium | reverse complement strand
ATGGTGGTGGTCATGGTCATGGTGGTGATGGTGGTCGTGGCTAGACTTTTCATCTTCAGAGACCAGGTTAAAATAAGTGGCAGAAATACCCTGCCGGTCCACTTTTTCTAAAACCAGGTCCTCTTTTTTAATGGCCAGGCCCTTAAAGATGGCTTGTGCCCCCTCCAGGTCTAGGCCCAGGTCCAAGAGGGCCCCAATAAACATATTGCCACTGATGCCGCTAAAGCAATCAAGATAAAGTGTCTTCATTCCCAGCCTCCAATACTAGGTCGCCAGACCCCTGCCTATAGCCCACCAGGTCTAGGGCCACATAGATAAAACCTAGGTCCCTTAGGGCCTGGTAGACAGACTCCCGGTCCTTTTCCATAAAGGCCCCCATGTCTTCTTTTGCCAGCTCAAGCCGGGCCAGGTTTCCATGGTGGCGGACCCGACAGGTCATATAGCCCAGGCCCTGTAAAAAGGCCTCGGCCTCCTCCACCTGTCTTAAGTTTTCTTCTGTTAGGGCCTGGCCATAGGGGATCCGGGAGGCCAGACAGGCCGCCGCCGGCTTGTTCCAAGTGGCCAGGTCATAGACCTCCTTGGAATAGCGGCGGATCTCTTCCTTACTAAGCCCCAGCTCCCTTAGGGGGCTTAGGACCTTAAGTTCCTTGATGGCCTCCATGCCTGGCCGGTAGCAGGACTCATCATCCTTATTGGTTCCATCAAAAAGAACCTCCATTCCCCGGTCCCTGGCCAGAGACTGAAGATGGGTAAAAAGGACCTTCTTGCAATAATAGCACCGGCGGGGCTGGTTCTTAACCACCTGGTCCTGGTCCCATAGGTCTAGGTCCACCAGCTCTGTATTCCAGCCGTGGACCCCAGCCAAATAGGCCGCCTCCATTATTTCTTTCCTGGGGGTTAGGGCAGACTTTAAGGTCAGGCCCAAAACCCGGTCCTTTCCCAAAACATCTGTAGCCACTGCCATCAAAAAGGAAGAGTCCACTCCCCCACTATAGGCAATAGCCACCTGATCATATTGACTTATATAGGCTTTTAATTCTTCAAACTTGTCCATGTCATTCCTCACTAACTCTCTAAGTTCAATTAGGCCTATTGTAACATAAAGCCCTTGAAATTACTAGGAAAACCCTTCCAGCCCCCACGCAAAAAACCAGGGCACAGGGCCCTGGTTTCCTTTTAGTTAAACTATGAAATTATAGGCAAGACTGGGCAGCTGTAATAAGTGCCAGTTGATAAACTTCTTCTTTCCTACAACCACGGCTCAAGTCATTAACAGGCTTGTTTAGTCCTTGTAGGATGGGGCCAACGGCTGTATAGTCCCCAAGATATTGGGCTACCTTGTAGGCAATGTTTCCACATTCCAAGTTGGGGAATACAAAGGCATTAACCTGGCCTGCTACGTCAGAAGCAGGGGCCTTTCTCTTAGATACATCAGGGTCGATGGCGGCGTCAAATTGAAGCTCCCCATCAATCTTAATGTCAGGATGTTTTTCCTTAACCATTTGAGTGGCCTCATAAACCATGTCTACTGTGTCACTCTTAGCAGATCCCTTGGTGGAGAAGGATAGCATCCCAATATGGGGGTCAAAACCAAATTGACGGCCAGAATAGTCTGTAGCCACAGCAATCTCAGCCATGGTTTCGGCATCAATTTCAGTGTTAATAGCACAGTCAGCCATCAGGTACATCTTGTCTTCTTTCATCATAATGAAAAGACCACTTACCCGTTTGAATTCGTCTCTAGTCTTAATAATTTGTAGGGCTGGACGAACGGTATCTCCAGTGGTATGGATAGCACCAGAAACCATGCCGTCTGCAAAACCATCATGGACTAACATAGTTCCTAGATAGTTGGGGTCCTTTAGGAGGGCACGGGCACGGGTTGGGTCAATTTTCCCCTTACGTCTTTCAACAAATTGATCAACTAGACGTTCAGTGGCTTCAAAAGTCCCTAGCTCAATAACATGAATATTGCTAATGTCTATCCCCTGTTCTTCAGCAGTCTTTTGGATTTCACTCCGGTAACCAATGAGGATGGGTTGTACAAGACCCTCTTCTTGGAGTTTCTTGGCTGCCCATTGGATTCTTTCGTCTTCTCCTTCAGGGAATACAATACGAATGGACTTACCAGCTATCTTCTCTTTAATTGAATCAATAAAATTCATGTCTCACCTTTTCCTTTCACAAATTATTGCTCTTATTTCTATTATATCTTAAAGGGCCCTATGTGTTAAGCCCCTTTGGCTAAAATTTATATTCTCCCAGAAAATCCCCCTATCCCCTAGGCGGCCTCCTCAGATAGTTCCTTGTGTAAAAAACGAATAAAGAGGACCAGGGTGGTTAGGGCTGCAATAATGTCTGCCACGGGCTCGGCTAAAAAGATGGCATAGATCTTGTCTTCAAAGATTAGGGGGAAAATATAAATAAAGGGAATGAGCATAATAACCTTCCTTAAAAGGGCCAGGAAGATACTAGTCCGGGCCTGGCCCAGGGCCAAAAAGGTCTGTTGGCAGGACACCTGGACCCCCATGCCTATCAGGCCCATAAAGTAAATCCGCATGGGCCCAACCCCTGCCCTAATAAGGTCCTGGGAATTAGAAAAAATCCCGATAAAAAGGGCTGGAAAGATCTGGACCGCCAGGAAAAAGGACCCCGTAAAGACCAGGGCCGACTTGATAAGTAGCCTAAAGGCGGCCTTAACCCGGTCCTGGTTTCCTGCCCCATAATTATAGGAGACAATGGGCTGGGCCCCCTGGGTCATCCCACTTAAGGGAAGGAAGGCAAACTGCATGCTGGTAGAAAGCACCGTCATAACCCCCACATAGAGGTCTCCCCCATACCTTTGGAGGTTGGCATTAAAGGCAGACACCAGGATGCTCTCGGTAATGGTCATAATAAAGGGTGAAAGGCCCAGGCCCAAAATCCGCCTTGCCAGGGGGGCCTCCAGGGGCATATAGGCCCTTTTGATCTTTAAATAGGAGTCCCCCTTAAGGAAAAAGGATAGGACCCACAGGGCAGAGACCCCCTGGGAAAGAATGGTGGCCAGGGCCGCCCCCTGGACCCCCATCTTGAAAAGAAAGATAAAAATAGGGTCTAGGATAATATTTAACAGGGCCCCCAAGGCCACGGTCTTCATGGCCGTCTTGGCAAAGCCCTGGGCCGAGATATAGGCGTTTAGGCCCAGGCTAATTTGCACAAAGAGGGTCCCCAAGCCATAGATCCTAAGATAGGCCAGGCTGTAGGGAAGGGTGTCCTGGGAGGCCCCTAAAAGAAGGGCCAGGGGTTCCTTAAAGAGGCTTATAAAAAGACTTAGGGTCAAGGAGGTGATTAGGATCATGGAAAAGGAATTGCCCAAAATCCTATGGGCCTTTTCATAGTCCTCCCGCCCCATGGCCATGGAGGCCAGGGGCACCCCACCCAGGGCCACCAGAGAGGCAAAGGCCGATACCGCCATAACAATAGGCATAACCACCCCCACCCCTGTTAGGGCCAAATAGCCCACCTGGGGAATGTGACCTATATAAATCCGGTCCACCACATTATAGAGCATATTAATCAGCTGGGCGGTCACCGCTGGAATGGCCAACTTTCTAAATAGGCTCCCTATAGGCTCCCGGCCTAGGGCCCCACGATCTTGATTCATACTTGTTACCTCCTAAGATCTCAAAGTAAAAATATCTCCAATAAAAAAGACCCTCCTATAGTTTGCCGCGCCTGGGCCCAGGGGGTCTATCCTAGGACCAGGTCTTGGGCCTCGGTCCAAAAGCAAGAGGACCCTTTTTGGGTCCTAGGTCTTGGAAACGCCCGTGCCCTCCAAATAAAAACGAAGGGGGTAGCTTGCTGCCTCCTGGCTATTTTCGATGCCAATGCGTGTGGAGGTGATGATGGCTTCCTCCCGGGGCCCCTCCTCTATATAAAAGCGAGGTCCCCCCAGGCCCTGGCCAGTAAAGTCTTTCACAATGGCCATGGCCTGGGTCAGTTTAGCCGGCCCATTGGACAGGTTTTTCACCTGGCTAGGCGTCAAGTCTTCCAGGGCCTTGCCAAAGCGAAGGGGAGAGGAAAGAGCCCTATCCTCCAAGGCCACGGCCCGAATAAGGACCGCCTCAGGGACCCCCGCCTCCCGGGTCACCACATTAAAAAGATGGTGGAGGCCATAGGAAAGGTAGATGTAGGCCCGGCCGCCCTCCTGCCACATGGGCTCGGTCCGGGGACTTCTTAGGCCCCCAAAGGTGTGGCAGGCCCGGTCTCCTATGCCTAAATAGGCCTCTGTCTCTAGGATCCGGCCCCTGAAAACCCGCCCCCCATCCTGGTGGACCAAGACCTTTCCTAAAAGGTCCCTGGCCACCTCCACGGTGTCCCTTAAATAAAAGTCCTTAGCCAGCATGGGCTCCCCCTTTCTAGTCTTAAACCTATTTTAACATACTTTTTAGCAAATATATATTTAACAAAACTAACCAAGGCTTGACAAGTTCATTTTCAAAGGCTATAATAAAGGACAGTGAAAATTTGCTATCGTAGCTCAGTCGGTAGAGCACTACATTGGTAATGTAGAGGTCGCGGGTTCAATTCCCGCCGTTAGCTCCAAAATCAAAGGAACCTAGCTAGGCTTAGGTTCCTTTTTCTTTTGCCCTACCCTTCTATTATAGACCTCTTCTAGGACTATGACCAGATTTTTTCCTTTTTTGGGGTAGATTTTCTAGATCACTTCCTAAAAGCCAGCTGGGCACCTGACCAGGCCGACCTATTTTTTCTCTATCTACTTATAAAAAATCTGTTGAGGGTTAAGACCTATCCCTCAACAGATTTTTTGCTTTGACCTTTTAGGTCCTTAAGAAACTGTATAGGACCCGGCCTAGCGCTGGAATTTTTTCAAGGAGAAAAGGGGGGCTAAAAACCGATAGAGGCAAAATCCCAGAAGGCCCCCTAGGACATTGAGGATAATATCATCAATATCTGAGGAACGGCCAATAAAAGATTGGGCTATTTCAATGAGGCAGGAAGAGACTAAAAAGATCCGGAAGAGGCGTAAGGGCTGGTCCATTTTCTTCCAAAGGAGGGGAAGTAAAAAGCCCAGGGGTGAAAAGATGAGAATATTTCCTAAGAGGTTGGTGACCAGGTGGAGGCCAGACACATGTCTTAGGTAACTTTGGATGGTTTTAAAGGGACGAAAGTTGTGGCCCCCGGAGACCTTAAGGAGGGGGCCGGTTTCTAGGCCGGTGAGGTGGATGCCCTGGCCCATGAGGACACTATTGGGGACCAGGAGGAAAAACAAGAGACTGGCCAGGTAGGCCACGAGGATTAAGAAGAGATATTCTCTTTTAGGGGAGCTCTTTCGCTTGTGTTTTCCAAAGAACTGGGTTCGGATAAAGGCTGTAAGAAAGAAGCTAGGGATAAAGATAAGCAAGGCAAACTTTATGATAAAAGAAACCACAAGAGACCTACTCCTTGAAGGTCCAATCCCCTAGGTTCTCTAGGGTTTTTTTAGAATAGGCCTTGACCTTGTCCCAGTGGTGGAGATTGTAGGTGTCTTTAACCCCCACCGTATACATGCCCTGGGACTGGGCCGCTTTTAAGGCATAGGGGGCATCGTCAAAAAGATAGACCTGGTCTAGGGGAAGGCCTAACCTTTTTGAAAGAACCCTATAAAAGTTGGGGTCGTCCTTGGAATAGCCCGCATTGTCACAGGTTTGAATCTCTTGAAAATAGGGGTAGAGATTAAAACGCTTAAGGGCGTGGGAGACATATTTTTCATTGGTGGCTGTAGCAAGGACTAGGGTATAGCCCCGGTTCTTAAAGGCATCTAAAATCTCTATGGCCCCTGGCTTTAGCTGGAGGGTCCGACTATAGCCCTCTGTTAAGATGTCGCCCATACCCTTTAGGATTTCTTGGGTGTCATCATGAAGACCATAGGTCTTTTTTAAAAAGGGAATGGACACCTTAAGGCTCATGGTGAAGATTTGGCTAGCCACCTCCTGGCTTAGCCTATGGCCCTTGCTGGCTAGGTAGTTTTTAGGGAGGTCATTCCACATGCCCATGGAGTCAATTAAGGTTCCATCAAAATCAAATGCAACTGCTTCCATCTTATCCTCCTATAAAAAGTTTGATCTATCACTTTGCTTGGCCTACTTATTATATAGGGGAATGGGCCCCCTGTCAAACCTCCACAGATTATAAACAGGAGAAAAATAGAGCTATAAGGAGTTAAGAAAAGATAATCTAGCAAAATAATTAATATGTCCTATCTATTCCTTAGAAAATCAAGTTTAAATCAGATTTTAAGAATGTAATGCCCTTGTAAAAAAACGGGAAAGCCCTTATACTAGATAAGGTAATGGTTAATCGGGGTGTGGCGCAGTTTGGTAGCGCACTTGATTTGGGATCAAGGGGCCGGGGGTTCAAATCCTCTCACCCCGACCATTAATTTTACTACAAGCTAGATTTTAAGAGAGATACAGGCTTTAATATAGGCCTTCTTTTTTTGCGAAAAATGCTGGAAATGCTAGTAAATGTTCATTCGTTCGACTACATAATATACAAACAATATACGAACAATATACAAGAATGCCCAAGGTCTCTAAGAGGGATCTTCTAAAGGGGTGTCTTCTCGGAAGGGGCGAAATTTGCCCTCTCTGGGCCCTTGTAAAAAGGGGAAAAAAGTTCTATACTATAGAGAAAAGGTCGGCGGGGTGTGGCGCAGTCCGGTAGCGCACTTGATTCGGGTTCAAGGGGCCGGGGGTTCAAATCCTCTCACCCCGACCACTAATATTGGCTACAAGTTAGTATTTAAGAGGCTTACAGGGTTTCCTTTAGGCCTTCTTTTTTTGTGTAAAATGTCGGAAATGCTAGTAAATGCTCGTAGGACTATCCTTAAATAGAAATTTAGTTGCAAAAATAGCCAGCCCATAAGGGCTGGCTATTTGCAACTTGTAGAGGCGTCTAGTCCATTTTGGCCTCTTCTTTTTTAATATAAGACATTATAGGCTTCTAGGCTGCCTGAGGGAGCAATGCCCATAAAGTATTCCACCCCAATGGCCACAAGGACCACAAGAAGGGAGATAATAAAGCCATGGATCATGGGCCGGACACCGGACCGGGCCAGTTGCCTAAAGTCGGTACTTAGGCCAATGGCTCCTAGGGCAGAGACCATTAGAAACTTGCTGGCGTCTTTCATCAAGCCAGATAGGCTGGTGGGGATTAGGCCTAGGCTGGTTAGGGCGCTCATGGCTAAAAAGCCTAGGATAAACCAGGGGAAAATAGATTGGATGCTGACTTTTTCAGCCTGGGCATCTAGGGAGGCCTTTTTCTTAAGTCTTAGGTTAACAGCAGCAAAAACTAAGACAGCAGGAATAATGGATAGGGTCCGGGTTAGCTTAACCATGGTGGCAAAGTCCCCAGCAGCTTCACTAAAGGCATAGCCGGCAGCCACCACACTGGAGGTATCGTTAACGGCAGTTCCTGTCCATAGGCCAAAGGCAGCATCAGACAGGCCCATGGCCCGGCCCAGTAGGGGGAAGACCACGATCATGATCATATCAAAGATAAAGGTGGCAGACATCCCGTAGGCAATGTCCATGTTGTCGGCTTCAATCACAGGGGCAATGGCGGCAATGGCAGATCCCCCACAGATCCCGGTGCCTGCATTAATAAGACTACTGGTCTTCCAATTTAGGTCTAGGGCCTTGCCAATAAGAGAGCCTAGGCCAAAGCAGGTGGCTAGGGTGAAGACCATAACCACTAGGGAGATCCGGCCCACAGTGATAACTGTAGCAATATTAAGGCTGGCTCCCAAGAGAATAATAGCAAACTTAAGTAATTTTTTTGAGGTAAAGCGTACCCCAGGGGTCATGGCCTCGCCTGGTGTCCGGATGGCATTAATGGCCATGCCTATAAAGAGGGCCAAGACTGAGGCACTAATTAGGTGGAGCCCGGCGGCATTTTCTAGGTTTTCCAAGAGACGGGCCGCTAGGGCAATACACATGGCCAGGGTGATCCCGGGTATATATTTGTTGATTTCCTTCATTTTTTCACATCCTCCAATTCTTTGGGAAGTAGGAAGCCCTTCCCCTTCATTTTTTTCTTCTACTAGACTCGTAAAATAAGTCTTGCCATGTAATAGATCACGCGCTTTTAGCCTGGACTGGGGAGGTCTCTTTTTACAAGACTTTTTCCAGAAAATAAACCCACGCCACCTAGGGCCTCTTAAGGGATAGAGGGCCCCTCTGGCTGGGGTCCAGGTCTAGTTTTTCTTTTAAAGCGAAAGGCTTGAGGCTCCTTTTGGTCAAGGCTTTTCGGCAATAAAAAAGTAATATATTTTCCAGTAAAATATATTACCTTATCATCTGGTGGAGGCGGCGGGGGTCGAACCCGCGTCCGAGAACTCTTCCCAAGTAGCTTCTCCAAGCTCAGAACCTTCTTAAATTTTCCCTAGCTTAGCTGAAGGACCAAGCCGCTAGGCCAGGGTAGCTTCATAAATTCCGTCCTAAGGGCAAAGCTTAGCTTAGTGCGGTTCCCCACTAATTTTGACACCCTCCCTAGACCGTGGGCCTTCTAGTTTGGATGGCTGCGTTAAATTACGCGGCTAGTGCTACGTTATTGTCGTTAGCATTTAATGTTTTTGGCCTGTTTTACATCACCTTGCCAATGATGGCTTGCTACTACAAGTTTCAAATCCCCGTCGAAGCCAATTTCGCCCCCAGATTTGACAAGTTTTTATTATAAAGGAAAAAGCCCTTCCTGTCAAGCTAGATACTTTACAAGAAGGGCTTTTTCAGCTAAACTTAGTCTATAGGAAGGGGGATCCTTATGAAAAAGGAAGACTTAGAGCCTAGCCAAGAGGAAATCCAGGCTAGAAAGAAAAAACTTTATCTCATAACCGGCCTTTTTCTTCTTTTCGCCGTGGTGGCTTTTTTAAGCCCCCGCTACCGGGGCCATGCCAACCTAGTGGGAGGCCTGGTCTTTATCCTTCTTGGCCTCATGGCCCTTAGGGGAACTAAAGAAGAGCGACTTATAAAGAACCTGCGAGAAGAAAAGGCTAAAAAAGCGGAATTAGAAGAGCTTAGAAGGCAGCTTAGAAAATGATGGTAAAAGACCATCATTTTTTTATGGCTACTTTTCCAGGTCCTCTACAAGACCCCCCTTGGTGTAAAGCTGGTAATACCTGCCCTTTTTCTCCATTAATTCCTCATGGTTGCCAGCCTCTACAATGCCCTCTTCTGGGTCCATAACCAGGATCCTGTGGGCATTTTGAACGGTGGTGAGCCGGTGGGCTATGGTGAGGGTGGTCCGGCCCTGGCTAAGTTGGTCTAGGGAGGCCTGGATAACCGCTTCAGACTGGTTGTCTAGGGCAGAGGTGGCCTCATCTAGAATAAGGATGGGGGGGTTTTTAAGGAAGACCCGGGCAATGGAAAGTCTTTGTTTTTGCCCTCCAGACAGACGGACCCCCCGCTCCCCTACCTGGGTATAAAAGCCCTCTGGCAGGTCCTGGATAAATTCTAGGGCATTGGCCAGTTCTGCCGCCCTAAAGACCTCGGCCTCAGTGGCCTGGGGCTTACCGAAACGGATGTTGTCTAAAATGGTCCCATTAAAGAGGTAGACATCCTGCTGGACCATGCCAATATGACTTCTTAGGCTCTTTAGGCTAATATCCTTAATGTTAATGCCATCTAGGAGGATGGCGCCCCCTTGGACATCGTAAAACCTGGGAATCAGGTTACATACGGTGGTTTTCCCAGCTCCAGAGGGGCCCACCAGGGCCACATTTTCTCCTGGAGCCACCTGGAGATTAAAGCCCTCTAGGATTTTTTCCTCTTCATTATAGTAGAAGTCCACATCCTTAAATTCAATGGCCCCTTTTACCTCCCCTAGGTCTATGGCATTTGGGCTGTCCTTAATGTCTGGCTCAATATCCATAATTTCTTGGAAACGCTCAATGCCTGTCACGCCTTTTTGGAAATTTTCAGTAAATTCAATAATCCGTCTAACGGTGGCCACCATGGTGGATACATAGAGGACATAGACCACCAGGTCTCCAGGCTCAAGCTGGCCCTGGGCCATAAAATAGCCCCCGCCTAGGATGACCAAAAGATACATCACCCCGTCAAAAAATCGGCTAACAGAGGTGAACCCGGCCATGGACCGGTAGTAGACCTTTTTGATGCCCAAAAACCGGCTGTTTTCTTCTTCAAACTTGTCTAGCTCAATCTCTTCATTGGCAAAACTCTTAATGACACTAACCCCAGACAGACTGTCCTGGATAGAGGCATTTAGGGCCCCAATTTGCTTTCTTTGGGAGGTCTGGGCATGGCGCATCTTCTTTCTGAACCTGGAGGCAAAAAAGACCATAAGGGGAATCATCAGGTAGACCACCAGGGTGAGGGGGACGTGGATCCGAATCAGGATAACAAAGGTAAAGACCATCTTGATGGTGGCAATAAAGTATTCTTCTGGCGCATGGTGGGAAAATTCTGTAATGTCAAAGAGGTCGTTGGTGATCCGGCTCATGAGCTTGCCCACCCTTTGCTCATTGTAGAAGTTCATGCTTAGGCTTTGGAGGTGGGTGTAGATGTCAGACCGCATGTCGGTTTCAATCCGGGCCCCCATAATATGGCCCAGGCTGGTCATGTAATAGCCGGCCACAATTTCCACCAGCTTGACCACCAGGTAAAGGAGGGCCAGCTTAAGGACCAACTCAGATGTAAGGGCTGAAAGATTATTGGCCCCTAGGTTGCTTAAGTATCTTAAGATTAGGGGGAGGATAATTTCTGCGGCAGTGGTTAGACCTGCACAAAAGAGGTCCAAAAGGAGGATATGCCGATAATTTTTAAAATAGGGTAGGATATTACGAATGGGCTGCATCTTTATCTTCTCCTTTCTCATCCTTATTTAAGAGATTAAAAAAGTCGCGGTCTATAATAATCCGGGCCTGGTAGTTGGGGTCTATGGCCCTAAGCCTTTGGGCTAGGTCTTCTTTGACCTGGTCTTCATCGGTGGGATACTTAACGGGCATCACCAGGTCAAAAAACAGGTCCAGCTGGCCCCCTTCTAGCTCCACAATCCGAAAGTCATGGAAGTCAAAAACGGGATCCATCTCTTTTAGGATCTTTTCTATCTGGCCATGGATCTTTTTGGCCCGGGGGTCATTGACCTGGACTGGGTCTGGATGGAGGGTGGCCTGGAGGTCTTCTTCCTCCCTAAGGTCCCTTTCAATCTCATCGATGAGCTCATGGATCGAGGTAAGGTCCTCCCGGGCATCTAGCTCCACATGGGCAGTCAGATAGTGGCTGCCTGGCCCATAGTCATGGAGCATAAGGTCGTGGACCCCCAGGACCCCTGGGTAGGAGGCTATCTTTTCCTTGAGCCGTAAGAGGCCTGTTTTGGACAGACCCTCTCCTAAAAGCCGGTCTACTGTGGACCTTAGAATCTCTAGGCCCCCCTTCAAGATGAGAAAGGAAACCCCAAGACCCATAATCCCATCGGTCCTTAGGCCGGTAAATAGGATCACTAAACTGGATAGGAGGACGGCCCCAGTGGAAAAGACGTCATTTAGGGCATCTTGACCCGTGGCCAAGAGCAGGTCTGAGTGGATCCTTTTACCCAGCCGGGTATTTAAACGCCACAGGCCCAGCTTGACCAAAATCGAGGCTAGAAGGATAAAAAGAACAGGCCAGGTGACCTGGATGGGCTGGGGGTTTAGGATGGATTTAAAGGACTCTATAAAGAGCTGGGCCCCCACCCAAAGAATAATAAAGGCCACCACAAAGGAGGCCAGGTATTCAAAACGAGCATGGCCATAGGGGTGGTCTTCATCAGCCGGCTTGGCTGTAATATAAAAGCTAAGGAGGGTGACTAGGGAAAAGAGCATATCCGAGGCGTTATTAACCCCGTCTGCCATAATGGCAATGGACCCTGTTGCCAGGCCTGTAGCCACCTTAATTAGGGCCAGGAGGAGGTTGGCCAAAAGGCCCACCAGGCTGGCAAAATTGCCCACCCTTTTTCTCTGGCTTTGGGTGGATTCTCCGGGTCTTTTTTTAGTGATCTTTCCTAGTCCCCAATCTTTCATCTTGATCCTTCCTTGCCTCCAAGGGCACAAGGGCCCTTTTATCCTTTTTATACTTAGTCTAAACTTATTACTACCCTAAAAGCCCAGCCTTAAAACGCCCCTTTTAGGGAGGCCCCTGGGGCAAATATTTATATTCACTCCTTCCTAATCTATGTTACACTAATTAGTGTAGACCCTATATTAACTAGAAAGGTGGTAAGATATGTTAGAAAAAATGAACCGCCGGCGGTGGATTGCCGTTGGCTTATCCATAGTGGTCATGGTTTTATATAGCCTTTCCACAGGCCTTAGCCAGATGATCAACCGGGAGGACCAAGTTGAAAAACTAACGGCCAACTTCCAAGAACTTATGGCAGAGGAAGGGCTGGGGGAAAAGGTCCTAGAAGCCGGGTCTTCTGACAAGCGGATTGCCGTCCTGCCTGTAGAAGGGACCATTATCAATATGGCCACCAGCTACCCGGGCCTCACTGAAGGCTACCAGCACGCCCAGTTTATTGACTCCCTTTATGCCGCCACAGAGGACGATACGGTAAAGGGGATCCTCCTTAAGGTCAACAGCCCAGGAGGCGGAGTTTATGAGTCCGCAGAAATCCACCACCATATTGAGGAAATTAAGAAGCTTAGCGACAAGCCCATCTGGACCTTTATGGGTAATATGGCGGCTTCTGGAGGCTACTATATTTCTGCCCCCACGGACCATATTATTGCCAGCCCAGAAACCCTTACGGGATCCATTGGGGTCATTATGTCCCACACGGACTACCAAGAGCTTTATGGCAAGCTAGGTCTTAAGGAAGAGCCCTTTAAGTCTGCCCCCATGAAGGATATTGGGGCCGGCTACCGGGATATGACCGAAGAAGAAAGGGCCCTTATGCAGGGCCTGGTAGACGGAATGTATAGCCGCTTTATTGATGTGGTGGCCCAGGGCCGGGGCCTAACTCGGGACCAAGCCCTAGCTCTAGGCGATGGACGGATTTTTGATGGCTACCAGGCCCTAGAAGCGGGTCTTGTAGATGAGATCGGCTTTTATGATGAGGCCCTAGGCCGTTTTGAGTCGGAGCTTGGTATTAAAGACCCTGAAGTCTTCCAATATACTTCTAGCCCCCTTTCCTCCCTCTTCCCTCTTATGAACCTGCGTTTTGGGGGAGACCTGGAGGCCAGCCTCTTTAAGAAGAGTATCGACCAACTACAGGGGCAGGGCCCCCGCCCCCTCTATCTCTATGGAGGTGAGTAAATGAAAAGGCAAGATCAAGATCCTTTCTCTAGCTACACCCAAGAAAATATGGACCCTTGGATAGAAATAGACCCAAGTCCCAAGAAAGAGTCTGACCCCCTAGGCCAGGAGGAGACGCCAGAGAAGCCCTTAAGTGACTTTGTGGTGGCTGGCTTTTGGATTCGGGGGGTGGCCCTCCTCCTCGACCTGGCTTTGGCCTGGTTCTTTACTGGAATTTTTGCCAATCCTATTTTGGCCCTTTTGGGCCATCCCCTGGGCCTTGGCCGGGGGATCTTGAGGGGATTTTTCTTCTACCTCTATTTTGTCCTCTCTACTAAATTTACCAATGGCCAGACCCTAGGCAAGATGATTCTAGGCCTAAGGGTGGTCCATCCCCAGGAAGGCACCCTTTCCTGGACCACAGTTTTGGTTCGGGAATTTTTTGGCCGCTACCTCCTCCAGGCCCTTAGCCTGATCTATCTTATGTCTGCCTTTATGCCCAAGAAGCAGCACCTGGTAGACTTTTTACTAGGAACCTATGTGGTTAAAGATGGCCTCTACCAAATAGAACGAGACCAGCCCCAAGTTTTCCAAGACGCCCTTTAAAAGCTAAAAAGACCCTAAAGGTAGGTCCTGTCTACCTTTAGGGTCTTTTCCTATCTAGGCTCGCATCTAGCCCCTGTCCTTATCCAAATTGGATATGGGTGTCATGGACCTGCCTTCTGGGTGGATTGCCAAAACGGATCCTCAACTGGTTAAAGATTTTAGCCACCTCGGCCCGGCTAACGGACCCCTGGGGCCTAAAGGCCCCGTCTGGATAGCCCCTTATAATCCCCAGGTCCACTAGTTTACCCACAGCCGGTCTGGCCCCTGGACTAATAGACCCCTGGTCATAAAAGGCATTTAGGGAGCCGGTGGACCCCCTTAGGCCATACATATAGCCTAGGATCCTGGCTGCCTCCTGCCGGCTAATGGGGGCCCGGGGATAAAGCCTCCCTGTGGTGGGGGTCAGGTAGCCGGCCTTAATGGCCTTGGCCACCTCCTGGTAGTACCAATCCCCTGGATGGACGTCCTTAAAGGTCACCGGATAGGAGGCTCTTAGGTCGGCCGCCCGGTTGACCATGGCATAAAATTCCACCTTGGACATGGACCCCTCTGGCCTAAAGCTCCCATCCCTATAGCCCCGAATGATGCCGGCCTGGGAGAGGGCGTAAATATCTCCAGAGGCCCAGTGGCCCCCCACATCCCAAAAGCTAACCCCAAAAACAAGGGTCCCATGACTAAAAATAAGGAGGCAGGCTAGAGCTAAAATGCCCATTTTTTTCTTTATTTTCATAGTTCCTCCTAAAATATTTCTTTCTAGTAAAGTCATGGCCATACTCTTTTATTATATCTAAAGATTCCCTCTAGGTCCTTTAATAAAAGATGACACTTCTATGACTATTCCGTGTCAAAAAAACCCTCCTCTTTTTTCTAGCCCCTGCCACAAAAAGGGAGCCTAGTTCACTAGACTCCCTCAAAAGCTTACATCCCTTGGGCTCTTTCCCTTTGTTTTTTACGAAGGGCCTCGCCCAGGTCTTTATTCTTATACTTGTTCTTGTTGGCCTGGTTCATCATCAGCTTAATCCGGTTTTGCTGGTTGACTTCAGAAGCAGAGGCGTCATAGTCAATGGCCACAATATTGGCCATGGGGTAGGTCTCCCGAACAGCCTTCATAACCCCCTTGCCGGTCACATGGTTGGGCAGGCAGCCAAAGGGCTGAACACAGACAATATTACCGGCCCCGGCATGGATCAGCTCCACCATCTCTGCTGTTAAAAGCCAGCCTTCCCCATATTGGTTGCCTAGGTCCACAAATTCTTGGGCATAGGCCACCAGTTGGTCCAGCCTTTGGGGGGGATCAAACCGGGTGGGCTCTAGGGCCTTTTCAATAATCTTTCTATAGGACTCAATAAGGGCAATAATAGGCCTTAGGGCCAGGTCGGCCCAGGGTCCCTTGGACAGCTTCTTTCGTTTAATTTCCACATTTTTAAAAGAATAAAGCATAAAGTCCATGAGGTCGGGCACCACCACTTCTGCCCCTTCAGACTCTAGGAGGTCTTGGAGGTAGTTGTTGGCTGCTGGCAGGTACTTGACCAGGATTTCCCCTACAATTCCCACCTTGGGCTTGACTTCATCGGTAATTTCTAGGCCAGCAAACTCCTCTATCATCTGGTGGACATTTTTCTTAAATTCCCTCTTGTTATAGCTGAGTTCTGGACTAGAGGTAATCTTAATCCACCGGTCCATCAAAATTTGGACAGACCCCCCTATCTTTTCATAGGGTCGGGTGGCATTGGCTAAACGGGTCAGAAGGTCCCCATATAAGAGGGCGTGGAGGGCCTTGGGGGCCAGGCTTAAAAGCTGTTTGAAGTCTAACTTAAAGCCGGGATGCTCTTCTATACCCTGGAAGGAAACCCCCAGGACGGGCACATGACCATAGCCTGCTTCTTTTAGGGCCTTACGGATAAAGCCCACATAGTTGGAGGCCCGGCAGGCCCCACCCGTTTGAGCCATAAGCAGGGTCAGGTTGTCTGTGTCATAGCGGCCACTCTTTAGGGCATCAATAAACTGGCCTACCACAAAGATGGAGGGATAGCAGGCGTCATTATTGACATAGGCCAGCCCCTCGTTAACCACATGGGGGCCTAGGTCTGGAAGGATCTCAACATTAAAGCCCTCCCGCCTAAGGACAGGCTCTAGGATGGCAAAATGAACGGGAGCCATCTGGGGAATAAGAATGGTGTGGGTCTTGCGCATGTCCTTATCAAATAGGACAGGTTCTTCCAGCTTAAGGGGCCCCGTCTTTTGGACCTCCCGGTCCTTGACCGCCTCAATAAGAGACCGGATCCGAATCCTTACGGCCCCCAGGTTACTGATCTCGTCTATCTTAACCACTGTATAGATCTTGCCATAGGCTTCTAGGATTTCATTGACCTGGTCGGTGGTAATGGCATCAATCCCACAGCCAAAGGAGTTGAGCTGGACTAGTTCTAGATTGTCTGATTCTCCCACAATCATGGCTGCCCGGTAAAGGCGGCTGTGGTAGTTCCATTGGTCTAGGACCCGAAGGGGGTCTTTTACCCTCTCCCCGTCTAGGATACTGTCCTCACTTAAAACGGCCAGGCCCAGACCCGTAATCAGCTCGGGGATCCCATGGTTGATTTCTGGGTCAATATGGTAGGGACGACCGGCTAGGACAATGCCCTTTTGCCCCTTTTCTTCTAAGGATTTTAAAACCTGGCGTCCCTGGGCCCTTACGTCTTCCCGGTAACGGTCCTCTTCTTCATAGGCAGCCCGAACGGCCCTAGCCACCTCTCTAGCTGGAATATGGGGGAAGACCTCGGCCATCCGCTTTTCCAGCTTCTTCCTGTCGTCAAAGGAGATAAAGGGGTTGTCAAAACGGACCTTTTGGTCCTTTAAATTTTCCACATTGTTCTTAATGACCTCAGGATAGCCAATAACAACGGGGCAGTTGATGGTATTATCTGCCTTTTCAAAGGTCTTTTCCTCATAAAAGACAGAGGGATAGAAGATATACTTGATGCCCTTGCCTATGAGGTTTTCTATATGGCCATGGGTAATTTTGGCTGGATAGCAGGCTGTTTCAGAGGTAATACTTTCAATCCCACTTTCATACATGGCCCGGTCACTCATATCAGAAAGAACCACCCGGTAGCCTAGCTGGGTAAAAAAGGTGTGCCAGAAGGGGTAGTTTTCGTAGATATTTAGGACCCGAGGAATCCCCACCACGCCTCTTTTGGCCTGGTCTTCCTCTAGGGAGTCATAGTCAAAGACCCGTTTTAGCTTGTAGGCATAGAGGTTGGGGAGCTCATCTTCCGCTAGGCGGACAATACCGGCCCCCCTTTCACACCGGTTGCCAGAGATGTACCGGCTCCCATCGGGAAACAGGCTAATGGTGAGCTGGCAATTGTTGGTACACTGGCCACAGTGGGCTGTCTTGCTGGTATAGGAAAAGTCCTGGAGCTGGTCTTTTTCCATGAGGCTAGAGTGGGCTCCTTCTGCTGACCTTTCCTTGGCCAAAAGAGCCATCCCCAAGGCCCCCATGGTCCCTGCCATGGCAGGTCTAGTGACCTTGGCCCCAGTGAGCTTTTCAAAGGCCCTAAGGACGGCATCCCCATAGAAGGTGCCCCCCTGGACCACAATATTTTTGCCCAGGTCCTTGGGGTCCCTGACCTTAATGACCTTTTGGATGGCATTTTTTATAACAGAAATAGCCAGGCCGGCGGAAATATCGGCTACGGTGGCCCCTTCCTTTTGGGCCTGCTTAACCTTGGAGTTCATAAAGACTGTACACCGGCTCCCCAGGTCCACTGGCCGATGGGCTAAAAGGGCCACCTCAGCAAAGTCTTCCACCGAATACTGGACAGACTCGGCAAAGGTCTCTAAAAAGGACCCACAACCTGAGGAGCAGGCCTCATTAAGGAGGATGGAGTCTATGACATCCCCCTTGACCTTCATGGCCTTCATATCCTGGCCACCAATGTCTAGGATAAAGTCTACTTCCGGCTCAAAAAATCGGGCGGCCCTAAAGTGGGCAATGGTCTCCACTTCCCCCTCGTCTACATTAAAGGCGGCCTTGATAAAGTCTTCCCCATAGCCTGTAACCCCACTGGAGGCCATGTAGGCGCCAGGCCCCATCTTGTCATAGAGGTCCAGGATAAAATGACGGACCATGTCCAGGGGACTGCCCTGGTTGGACCCATAGGCCTCGTAAAGAACCTCCGTATCTTGGGATATGGCCACGAGCTTGGTGGTGGTAGACCCGGCATCAATGCCCAGGTAGACGGGGCCCTGGTAGGAGGCTAGGTCCCGTTTTTTTAGGTCCTTGCCCCCATGACGGGCCCTGAAGGCTTGTAGTTCTTCCTGGCTTTCAAAAAGAGGAGGCAGGATGTTTTTTTCGTCCATGGGTTGGACCTGACTATCTCTTACCTTTTCGTAAAGGGATAAGTAGGCCACCGGTTCCTTGTCCCTAGAGGTTAGGGCCGCTCCCAGGGCCACAAAAATTTGCCCATTATCTGGCGCGATAACCTCATCCTCCTTAAGGCCTAGGGTTTCTACAAACCGGGCCTTAAGCTCCGGTAAAAAGTGGAGGGGGCCCCCTAAAAAGGCAATCTTCCCCCGGATGGGCCGGCCACTGGCCAGGTTTGAAATGGTTTGGTTGACCACAGACTGGAAGACAGAGGCCGCAATGTCTTCTTTTTTGGCCCCCTGGTTTAAAAGGGCCTGGACATCGGTCTTGGCAAAGACCCCACACCGGCTGGCAATGGGATAGATCTTCTTGTGGTTTTGGGCCAAGGCATTGAGGCCACTGGCATCGGTTTCTAAGAGGGAGGCCATTTGATCAATAAAGGCCCCGGTCCCCCCGGCGCAAATAGAGTTCATCCTCTGTTCTAGGGACCCTCTTAGGTAGGTGATCTTAGAGTCTTCCCCACCCAGCTCAATGGCCACATCGGTTTGGGGGATAAAGTTTTGAATGGCCTCCGTTCCAGCCACCACCTCTTGAACAAAAGGAATATCAAGAAGTTTATGGACAGCTAGGCCCCCACTGCCTGTTACGCTAATGGTGACCCTATCATATTTATACTTTTCATAATATCTTTCAATGATATCTTGAACAGCCCTCTTGACATCTGAAAAATGCCTTTGGTAGCTGGAATCTATAATTTCAAGATCTTCTGACAGCACAACGAGTTTGACGGTGGTTGAACCGACGTCAAGACCCATATTGATCTTCATGTCATCCCTCCTCGCTTAAGCTTTCTTTCTTTCTATAAATCAATTTCTTTCATATATATATGAAAGATTCTATACTAAGTCATTATATCATAATAGATAAAAAATTTATAGTTTTTGCAAGGCTTTATGGGAATTATCCTCCCCCCTCCCAGGAGGCTTTTCTTCCCCTTCTTGGACTTTTAAACAAAAAAATATCGGCCCCAAGGGCCGATATTTTAAGTCCTCTTTAAAGACTATTTTCTTATTCTGCGTCGATAGCGCCTACTGGGCAAACACCTGCGCAAGAACCACAGTCGATACAAGCGTTAGGATCGATTTCGTAAATGTCGCCTGCAGAAATAGCTCCTACTGGACATTCAGGTTCACAGGTTCCGCAAGCGATGCAAGCGTCACTAATTACATATGCCATAGTATATACCTCCTATAAATTTTTGGTCCATTTCCTAAGAAACAAACCTCAATCTTCTTTCTGTCTTATATTATAACATTCACTATAGATTATTCAAGAGAAAAAAAGTCAAAATCCTTCTTTTACGGCAAATATATTGCATTTAAAAGACCTTCTTAAAACCCCTTTTTTTAGGGGTTTTCCTCTCCCAGCACCCTAGGCGCCTACAAGATAAAAGTAGATAAAGACTAAAAGGCCTAAGATAATCCGGTAGTAGCCAAAAGCCTGGAAGTCGTGTCTTTTTATATAGCCTAGGAAGCTTTTAATGACAAAGGCTGCCACTAGGAAGGAGACCACCAAGCCCAAAAGGACTAAAAACCACTGGTAGGCCGTAAAGGCCAGACCGTTTTTTAGGATCTTTAGGAGGGTGGCTCCCAGCATGGTGGGAATGGCTAGGAAAAAAGAAAATTCTGCTGCCGCCACCCGGCTGCTGCCTAGGACCATGGCCCCTATAATGGTGGCTGCCGACCGGGAGGTCCCTGGCACCATGGCCAGGCACTGGAAAAAGCCTATGGCCAAAGCCATCCCATAGGGTATATCTTCCACTCTTTGGACTGGGGGGGTGGCCTTGTTTTTCCCCTTGCCCTTCTCCACTAGGATAATAAGTATCCCCCAAAGGATGAGCATGGCTGCAACCACCCGGGGGTTAAAGAGGTGGGCGTCAATCCAGTCGTCAAAAAGAAAACCCAGAACCGCCGCCGGCAAGACCCCCACCAGGACCTTGACCCAAAGGCGGAGGGTCTTCGTGGTCTTATCCTTAGCTGCTGGCCGTCCCCTCTGGTCTTTTTTAGAAAAGGGATTGAGCTTGTTAAAATAAAGGACCACCACCGAGAGGATGGCCCCCAGCTGAATGATCACATCAAAGGCGTTTTGAAAGCTGGCTGGCTTAAGACTTAAAAATTCATGGGCCAGGATCAGGTGACCTGTACTTGACACAGGCAAAAATTCTGTAACCCCCTCAATAATTCCCAAGAGGATGACCCTAATGATATCCATCTTTTCTTATTCCTCCTTACAGGCTCTTGTCCATACTTAAGAACTTGGTGTATTCCTTCTTAAAATAGAGCTCTACTAGGCCAGTGGGCCCGTTCCTATGCTTGGCTATAATGACCTCACCTATGTTTTGGAGCTCTGATTCTGGGTCATAGTAGTCGTCCCGGTAGAGGAAGAGAACAATGTCTGCATCCTGCTCAATGGCCCCAGACTCTCTTAGGTCCGAAAGAATAGGCCTATGGTCGCTCCTAAGCTCGGGTGCCCGAGATAGCTGGGACAGGGCAATAAGGGGAACCTCCAGCTCCTTGGCCACCCCCTTTAGGGCCCGGGAGATAGAAGAAATTTCCTGCTGGCGACTTTCTGACCGGCCCCCTACCTCCATAAGCTGGAGGTAGTCGATGACAATCAGGTCCAGGCCCCTTTCAGCCTTTAGCCTCCGGCACTTGGCCTTGACTTCTAGGGGGGTAATGCCTGCCGTGTCGTCTATTTCTATGGCCAAATCAGCCACATGGGGCATAACATCGATAACCTTTTGCCAGTCTTCCACCGATAGGTCCCCTGAAATAATCTTCATCAGGTCCACATGGCTCATAGAAGAAATAATCCGTTGGGACAGTTGGTGCTTGCTCATTTCCAAAGAGAACATGGCTACAGAAGCATTGCCCTTTAAGGCCGCATTGACGGCTATGTTGACCATAAGGGCCGTCTTGCCCATGGAGGGCCTGGCTGCTAGAAGGATCAGGTCTGAGGGCTGGAGACCACTTAGCTTGTAGTCTAGGTCGCTAAAGCCAGTGGTTAAACCTGTTAGCTTGCCTGGGTTGGCCGCCCGTTTTTCCATGCTGGCAAAGGTCTCCAGGGCCACTTCCTTAATGGGGACGAGGCCCTGGCGGTGGTTACCCTGGGTAATGTCAAAGATCCGTTTTTCTGCCCTTTCTATAATGGCATCCACCTCTTCGCTGTCCTCATAGGCCTCGGCTACAATCTCACTGCCGGACTCAATAAGGGCCCGAAGGGTGGCTTTTTCCTTTACAATATTGCAATAGGCCTCGGTAGAAGAAATGGCCCCTACGGAGGCAGTTAGGCTGGCTAAGTAAGTGGCCCCACCCACTTCCTGGAGCTTCTTTTTTTTCTCTAAAAGAGAAGAGACCGTAATTAAGTCCACGGACTCATTACGGTTGTATAGGCTTACTATGGCATCAAAGATCTGGCGGTGGGCCTCATAGTAAAAATCTTCTCTTTTCAAAATCTCAATAGCCTGGGTAATACTCTCCTTGGCTACCATCATGGCCCCAAGGATGGCTACTTCTGTCTCCTGGGAATGGGGTGGGATCCTAGATTGGACCTCACTCATTATTTTTCAACTACTTCAACCTTAAGTTCAGCCACAACCCCAGTGTAAAGTCTTACAGGAAGGGTGTATTCGCCTAGGGCCTTTAGGTTGTCTTCCATTTCGATCTTCTTCCGGCTGATCTTAAGACCTAGACCTTCTTGGATGGCATCGGCAATGTCTTGGGAGGTAATGGCCCCAAATAGACGGCCAGTTTCTCCAGACTTGGCCTCAACCTTGGCTGTAAAAGCTTCTAGCTTGGCCTTAAGGGCCTGGGCTTCTTCCACCCGGGCTGCTTCTTCAGCCTCTTCCTTGGCCTTTTGTTCCTTCCAGCTGGCCATGTTGGCTTCAGTGCCTTCAATAGCATATTTTCTTGGGAATAGGAAGTTTCTAGCATAACCAGATTTAACATCTGCTAAGTCTCCTGCTTTTCCTAAGTTTTCAACGTCTTGTAGTAAAATTACTTTCATTTTTTCTTTTCTCCTTCTTCCATATATTCTTCAATGGCTCCCATGAGGGCCTCTTCAGCCTCGTCTATTGTCGCCACGTCAAGTTGGGCTCCAGCCATGTTCAAGTGTCCTCCCCCACCTAGCTTTTCTAAAATCAGCTGGACAGAGATATCCTCAAATGAACGGCCAGATATATGAATTTTGCCATTGTGCTTGGTTAAGACAAAGCTGGCACGAATTCCATAAATGTGTAACAAATCATCAGCTGCCTGGGCCGCCACCAGGACGGAATTCTCCGCCTCCTGGACCAAACGACCAATGGCAATATGGTCAAATACAATCTTAGATTTATGAATCACTTCAGACTTCATGGTGATGGTTTCAAAGTCGTCTTCAAAAAGCTTGCGGACCCGGCCCATGTCGGCCCCAGCCCGTTTTAAAAGAGAAGCGGCTTCAAAGGTTCTGACCCCTGTTTGGAAGGTGAAGTTTTTGGTGTCCACCACAATCCCACTCATAAGAGCGTCCGCCTCAAAGGGGGTCAGCCGGGTGTCGTTGCCCATATAAGAAAGCATCTCGGTAATAAGCTCTGAAGTGGATGAGGCATAGGGCTCCACATAAACTAAAACAGGGTTGGCCACAAACTCGGACCCCCGCCGGTGGTGGTCTACCACCACAATATTTTTAGCCGCCGCCACCAAGTCCGGATGGATGGTAAAGGAAGGCTTGTGGTTGTCTACCAAGATTAAAAGGTCTGAATCCTTGATTTTTTCTAGGGCCTCTTCCCCTGAAAGGATGCCTTCATAGTGGTCCGGGGCCTCCTCCTTCATCCTGGTAACTAGGGTAGAAATGGAGGGGTTAGACTGGTTTAAGACCAAGTGAGCTGGCCGCTGGCAGTTTTCTGCCACCCGAAGGACCCCAATGGCTGAACCAATGGCATCCATATCTGGGTTGGTGTGGCCCATGACATAGATGGTCTCAGACTTTTCAACTAGCTGCTTTAGGGCATTGCCCAAGACCCGGGCCTTGACCTTGTTGCTCTTTTCTACGGCCTTGGACTCGCCGCCAAAGAACTCGTAGTTGTTTTCCTTGCGTAAAACAGCCTGGTCCCCGCCCCGGCCTAGGGCCACATTTAAGCAGGCCTCGGCCTCTTCATAGGCCTTTTTAAAGGGCAGGTCCCCTGAAGAAGCCCCTATAGACAGGGTAAGACTTAGGGTGTTGCCCACATCAATGGCTCGGGCTGTATCTAAAATAGAGAACCGGTCCTGCCGGCAAATTTCCAAATTATGCTGGTTTAAAACCACTAAGTAAGACTCGTCATCGTACTTATTGACCAGGGCCTCCTTGTCATGGAAGTACTGGTTTAAAATCTGGTCCACCTGGGACTGGATAATGGGCCGGACATTGGTTGGCGTCCCGTCCATGACCTCGTCATAGTTGTCAATCTCCACTAAAAGCACAATGGATTTTTCCCTTTGGTAGACCTCCATCAGGTCTTCATACTTGGAGTCATTGACCCAATAGAGCATAATGAGCCGGTCTTCCTCGCTGGAGGTGGTAGTGGTATCCACCACATTGGCGTGGACCCGGTAATACTGGTCCCCCAATTTAATAGACAGGCTGTCCTTATCCTGGGTTTGCCTTAGGTCCACATCCTTTAGGGCCGGCACCACCTTGCCCAGGTCCTCATCTAGGATTTTTTCATCCTCAAAGAGTTTTAGAAAGGGGGTGTTGTACCAGACCACCTGGCCCTGGCAAGTGGTAATAACCAGGGGAAAGGGCATATTAAAAATAGCATGCTCGGTGGCCTTGTCAAAGTCTAGCTTAAGGTCTTCTATCCTCTGGGTCAGGTAGTCATCAATTTGCCTCACTTGATTGAGGGCAAAGTAAACTACAAAGACATAAAACACCAGAAAGATGGCCCCTAAAAACTTGGATTGGGTGAGGAGGGCTAAAACAACCCCCACCCCAAAAATCAAATAGACCTGTAAGTCTTTAATTGTAAACTTATTCTTGTTCATGGTCACCTCCGCTGGCCTGGCAAGCGTCTTAGGTTAAAGACCTGGTCAATGAGGCCAAGAAAAGCTAGACCCATTTGTATGCCAGGGATTAAGAAAACCACCACTAAAAGGATACTCCTTACTAGCCGGACCTTAATCCACCGGGTCAAGTAATAGGCCACTACAGACAGACCCTGGAAACTAATAAGGGCCGTCAGGGTAAAAAGCAGGTTATTTTGGATAAGCTCTACTTCCAAGGCGCTTAGGGTCCCCAAGAGGTAGAGTGCAAGCACTGTCACAAAGCCAAAAAAGATGGGCTGGCGAGGATGGCTAAAAAATATAAAGCTGGAGGGCTGTTTAATAAGCTCTCCCTGGGCCAAAAGTCGGCGCCCTGTTAGGGAATAACTCACATAGACAATTAAAAGGGCCGTTAAAAGGATAATAGAGGGTAGCATACTATGAAAAAAGTTTAGGGCTACCCGGGCATTGGCCAAGAGGTCCGATACCTGGCCCGGCTCAAAATCTGTGGCTTCCAAGAGGGCCTTTTGATTGGCCAAAAGCGCTTCTACTAAAGAGCCATCCTGGATACTGGCCAGGGTCCCTGAAATATAAAGGACAAAGACAATAGAGGCCAGAAGAATTAGGCTGGAGGCCACCATGGTTACATCTACATTTTGCCGGCTTCTTATGCAATAATCTAGGGTCATAATCAAGGGACCAAAAAGAGCAAAAAGAATAACACCTGCTCCCGGGCTTAAGACCAGACCAAAAATGACGCATACGCCAAGAAAGGTGGCCATGACCCGGACAATCCCCTGCTTAATGGCTTCTGTTGTAAATAGGACTGGGAAGAATAAAAACAAAAAGGGAAAGAGGGTTCCTCCCACGGCTAATAAACTCGAGGTTAAGACTAGCTTTAATATTGCTATCATATTATTATTTGTCTCTTTCAATTAATCACCTCATCTCATTAGTTTACCATATTAGGCCCCGGTTTGCTATCTTTATTCCTAAGAAAAGCCCGTCTAGCTGGAGAAAATAGGCCCCTTTAGGCCCTTTTCTCCCTTGGGTCTTAGCCAGAAGTCTCTTCTTAAATCCAGGGACCTGTAAACTAGTTTATTTTATCTTACCCAAATAAAGGTCCCCTTAAAAAAATAAAGTAACCGGCCTCCCGGTTACTTTATCTAGTGTATTCAAATTTTTAAACTTAGTCTGCACTGTAGGGTAAAAGGGCAATTTGTCTTGCTCTTTTTATGGCTTGAGTCACCTTTCTTTGGTGCTTAGCACAGGTCCCTGTTGCCCGACGTGGAAGAATCTTACCACGGTCTGAAATAAAGCGCTTTAAAGTTTGTGTATCCTTGTAGTCGATTTGTTTTTCCTTATCGGCACAGAACTGGCATACTTTTCTTCTTGGACGAAATCTTCTTTGCATTTATTCCCACCTCCTCAAATGAGTCTAAAATGGGATATCATCATTGTCTATGGGGTAGTAGCCTTCATCATCTGTTTTAGGCCCAAACCCTTGAGAGGGCATGTTATTTGCTTGGCTAGACCCTCCCCCTTGTTGGTAGTTCATGTTGGTTGGGGGTGGGGCTTGGTAGCCTGGGCTGCCACCAGGGAATTGGTTGTTTTCTGCTGCACTTTCTACAAAGTGGACTCGGTTTAGGATAATATCGGTTGTAAAAACCCTTTCGCCGTTCCTGTCATAGGAGCCTGTTTGGATCCTACCTTCTACAGCAATCCGGTTGCCCTTATGGAAGTAGTTTCCAAGGAGCTCGGCGGTCTTCCCAAAGGCCTTACAGGCAATAAAGTCTGCTGTAGGCTGGCCTTGGGCCTCTGCTTCCCGGCGTTTTTCCTTGCTCATACCCCGGTCAACAGCAATGGTTACAAAGACATTGGCCACGCCATTTTGACTATAGCGTAATTCCGGTTCCCGCGTTAATCTTCCGTATAATACGACAATATTCATGATATCACCAATCCTATTATTATCTATCTACACGAATAATCATGTGTCTCATTACTGTATCAAGAATTTTAGCTATACGGTCAAATTCCTTGATGGTTTCGGCCTCTGCCTCGTACTCTAAAAGCACATAGTCGGCTTCTTGGTAGTACTCGATTTCATAAGCAAGCTTGCGCTTACCCCACTCATCAATGTTGTTGATCTTGCCAGCCTCTGAAATGATCTTTTGCAATCTTTCAAAGTGAGCCTTCTTTTGTTCTTCCTCTGCATCTGGATAGAACATAAGCACGGTTTCGTATTTATTCATTTTTCCACCTCCTCTTGGACTAATGGTCCTTAAGTAAACTTAAGAACAAGGATTAACCTTTATAACTATACCCTTAAATCTCTAGCTTGTCAAGGATTTATTCCTCCTCATCCTGGGCAAAAATGGCCAAAGACAGGGAAATAATCAGCCCTAGGAAAACAGCCTGACCTAGACTTTCCACATGCATGCCTCCTATGAGCTTGGCAGAAAGCTGGATGAGCCAGGCATTGACAAAGAGGCCAAAAAGGCCCAGGGTCAAGACCTGCAAGAGGCAGCCCATTTTTTTAATCACTTGGCCCAAGCTGGCATTTAAAAGGGAAAAGACTAGGGCAAAAATCAGGGTCCCTTCCCAGAGGGCCCCTTCAAAATAAATCCCTGGCAAAAAGCCAGTTCCTACAAGGGTGGCCAAAAAGGTCACTAGAATACGTTTTAACAGGGTCTATCCCTCCCTCCTTTATGTCTTACTAGGCTTATTTTAACATGGATCCTTATAAAAAATAGGGCCCCTCTTCCTTCTTTGACATCTCTTATATTTTCCCAAAAAAAGACCCGGGTCTTAGGCCTGGGTCTTTTTAGCTAGAAGCGCTGTCTTATTCAATAAAGTCAATATAGCTGGCCTTGTCCAAAATGGGATCATAGTCCAATTTGTGGATAGAGGCCTTTTTAACCCGGACAGCCTGGCCTGTGAGCCCTTCTATAATGGCTCCTAAGGCAGGCTGGTGGCCCACAAAGAGGATGGGTTCATCAGACAGGTAGGTCCGCATGGACTCCCAATTTAGGAGGACCTGGACGTCTACGAATTTGAGGTCCCGAATACCTAAGATGTCCTTGACGATCTCAGCTGTTTGGGCTGCCCGCCTTAGTTCTGATGAGACCAGCTTGTTGGGCAGGTCCCACTTTTTTTCTATTAGGAAGGCTTCTGCTGCCTCCTGGCTCCGGGCCCTCCCCTTTTCTGTCAAAGACCTCTCCCCATCAGAGGGGGCAAAGTCCTCAGCATGACCATGACGCATAAGGTATAAGAACACGTCTTCCACCTGCTTTCTATTTTTGGATATTATAGAAGCTATCTCTTCCTGGGTACTTGGATAGGCCAGAAAGTTCGTCTTCTATACGAAGAAGTTGATTGTACTTAGCCACCCGGTCTGTCCTGGCAGGGGCCCCTGTTTTTATTTGTCCAGTGTTTAGGGCCACAGCTAGGTCCGCTATGGTGGCATCTTCTGTTTCGCCTGACCGGTGGGAAATCACACAGGTCATTTGGTGGGTCTTGGCTAGCTCAATGGCTGCTAGGGTTTCGGTTAGGGTTCCAATTTGGTTAAGCTTAATCAAAATGGCATTGGCCACACCTTCCTTAATGCCCCTTTCTAGTTTTTCCACATTGGTTACAAAGAGGTCGTCCCCCACCAATTGGACTCTTTGTCCTAGTCTATCTGTTAGGTCCTTCCAGCCCTCCCAGTCATTTTCGTCTAGGCCATCTTCAATGCTAATGATGGGGTAGCGGTCCACCAGGTCTTCATACCAGGCCACCATGTCCTTAGCAGAAAGGGTCTTGCCTTCTCCCTTTAGGACATAGGCCCCTTGGTCCTTGTCGTACATTTCAGAGGCAGCCACATCTAGGCCAAGAAGAATATCCTGACCTGGCTCATAGCCCGCCTCCTTGACAGCTTGAAGGATCAGGTCCAGGGCCTCTTCGTTGGACCCTAGGTCTGGAGCAAAGCCCCCTTCGTCTCCTACGCCTGTGGACAGACCCTTGCCAGAGATAACCTTCTTAAGGGCGTGGTAGACCTCAGCTCCCATCCTGAGGGCTTCCTTAAAGGAAGGAGCTCCTACAGGCAGGATCATAAATTCTTGGATGTCTACATTGTTGTCTGCGTGCTCGCCCCCATTTAAGATGTTCATCATGGGGACGGGAAGGGTCCGGGCATGGACACCCCCAATATATTGGTAGAGGGGGAGGCCCAGTTCATCAGCTGCAGCCCGGGCTACGGCTAAACTGATGCCTAAAATGGCATTGGCTCCCAGGTTAGACTTGTTGTCTGTCCCATCTAGGTCCAAAAGGGCCTGGTCTACGCCCAGTTGGTCTAGGACGTCAAAGCCTAGGATCTCAGGGGCCAAGACCTCGTTGACATGGTCTACTGCCTTGGAAACCCCCTTGCCTAGGTAGCGGTGGTCTTGGTCCCTTAGCTCATGGGCTTCATATTCGCCTGTGGAGGCGCCAGAGGGCACTAGGGCCCGGCCGTAGCCTCCCTCTAGGGACCAAACCTCTACTTCTACTGTTGGGTTGCCCCGGCTATCTAGGACTTCTCTTCCATAAATTTCAATAATTTCACTCATTAAGGATCCCCTTTCTTTTTTATTTAAGCAAACTATGGCCGGTCATGGCCCCAGGTTGGTCTAGACCTAGAAGGTCCAAGATGGTTGGGCCTAGGTCGGCTAGGACCCCATCTTCTAGGTCTCTTCCCCTTGTAGAGAGGACCATAACCGGGTTGGTGGTATGGCTGGTTACTACTTGGCCCTGGTCATTGATCATGGTTTCTGAATTGCCATGGTCTGAGGTAATAAGGGCCTCCCCTCCCCACTCCTCTAGGGTCTCTAGGATTTCGCCCAAGCACCGGTCTACGGTTTCTATGGCCTGGATGGTGGCATAAAGGTCCCCTGTATGACCTACCATGTCTGGGTTGGCCATGTTTAGGACCACTAGGTCATACTTGTCTTCCTTTAGGGCTTCCACCAGGGCATTTTTTACTTCCAGGGCGGACATACTGGGCTTAAGGTCGTAGGTGGCTACCTGGGGGGAGGGAATTAGGATCCGGTCCTCCCCTTCAAAGCTCTCTTCCCGGCCCCCGTTAAGGAAGAAGGTCACATGGGGGTATTTTTCTGTCTCGGCAATGCGGAGCTGCCGCAGACCAGCCTGGCTCACCACCTGACCTAGGGTGTCGGTTAAGTCTTCCTTTTCAAAGAGGACATGGGTGGGCTGGATGGTGGGGTCATAGTCCACCATGGTGGCCATGTAGATATTTTCTAAGACCACAGACCGGTCCAGGGCCTCTAGGTCCCTATCCACATAGGCCCTAACTAACTGCCGGGCCCGGTCTGGCCGGAAGTTATAAAAGATAATGGCGTCTCCATCCTTGATGGTGGCTAGGGGCTGGCCTTCTTCTAGCTGGATATGGGGTTTTAAAAACTCATCTAAAATCCCCAGGTCATAGGAGTTAATAACAGCCTGGACGGGGTCGGTCATGGGAATCCCCAGGCCCAGGGTGTGGAGGTCGTAGGCGGCCAGGGTTCTTTCAGACCGCTTATCCCGGTCCATGGCATAGTAGCGGCCCACCAGGGAGGCTAGCTGGCCCACCCCTAGCTCTTCCATCTTTTCTACCAGCTCTCTTACGTCTTCCTTGCCTGCCTGGGGGGAGACGTCCCGGCCATCTAAAAAGCCATGGACATAAACCCGGTTAAAGCCCTTGGTCCGGAAGAAGTCCAAAAGTCCATAGAGGTGGTCCTGGTGGGAATGGACCCCTCCCTTGGAAAGCAGGCCCATTATATGGAGGTCGGACCCTTCCTTTTCCACATGGTCCAAAGCCTCTAAAAGGACGGGGTTTTTTAAAAGGTCCCCCCTCTCCACGGCCTTGGAAATCCGGACCAGTTCCTGCTCTACCACCCGGCCGGCCCCAATGTTTAAGTGGCCTACTTCTGAGTTGCCCATTTGCCCTTGGGGCAGACCCACTGCCAGGCCAGAGGCCTCTAGCTGGGCATAGCCCCCCTCCATAAGCTGGTCCAAAACGGGGGTATTGGCCTGGTAAAAGGCGTTGCCTTCTTTTTTATGGCTTAAGCCGAGACCATCTAGGATGGCCAAAAGGACTGTCTTAGGCAAGTTTCTCTCCCTCCTCTATAATCTCTAAAAAGCTTTCTAGCTTGAGGCTGGCCCCACCAATTAGGCCCCCATCTATATTGTCTTGGCTTAAAAGCTCGTAGGCATTTTCCCCCTTCATGGACCCCCCATAAAGGATCTGGATTTTTTCAGCCAGGTCCTGGCCGTAGTTCTTAGCCAGATAGGCCCGGATGTCTCTGGCCACCTCTTCGGCCTCCTGGGGACTGGCTACCTGGCCTGTCCCAATGGCCCAGATGGGTTCATAGGCTATAATGACCCGGTCTAGGCCTTGGGCATGGGTCAAGTCCCCTAGGCCCAGTTTAAGCTGGTCTTCTATGACCTGTATGGTTTGGTCTGCCTGTCTCTCTTCTAGACTTTCCCCCACACAAAGAATGGGGACCAGGTCGTGCTTTAGGGCCTGGGCCAGCTTTTCTCCAATTAGCTCACTGGATTCCCCCCGGGCCCGGCATTCTGAATGGCCCAAAATCACATGGCTGGCTCCCAGGTCCTTTAACATACCGGCACTGACCTCGCCAGTTTGGGCCCCTTCATCGGCTGGGTTCATATTTTGTCCAGCCAAAAGAAGGGAGGTCCCCTTAATCTCCTCTCCTACAGGGTAGAGGTAGGGAAAGGGTGGGGCAAGAAGGACCTCCATCCCCTGGGGGACTTGGATCTTGGCCAAGCCAGAGCCTAGGGCCCTGGCCTCCTTAAGATGGGTGTTCATCTTCCAATTGCCTGCAATTAAGATTGACCGCATCCTAGGCCTCCTCTCCTAATATGGCCGCAAGGGCGGGTAGCTTGTTGCCTTCTAAAAATTCCAGGCTGGCTCCTCCTCCAGAGGAGATATGGTAGAAGCTATCCTCCAGGCCTGACTGGGCCACAGCTGCTGCAGAGTCTCCTCCACCCACCACGGTCTTGGCATCTAGCTGGGATAGGATTTTAGCTAGGCCCATGGTCCCCTGGCTAAAGGCTTCTTTTTCAAAGACTCCGGCCGGTCCGTTCCACATGACGGTCTTGGCTGGGGCCAAAAAGACCTTGGCTGCCTCTAGGGTCTTGGGACCAATATCTAGGGCCATCCGGTCTGGATCCATGGCTTCTATAGCCACCACCTGGCCCTCCTTGGCCTCTAGGTCTTCTGCCACCACCAGGTCCCTGGGTAGGAAGACCTGAACCTGGGCCTTTTTGGCCCGGTCCAAGAGGTCCTTGGCCAGGTCTATCTTGTCTTTTTCCACTAGGGACCGGCCCATGGCATAGCCCTGGGCTTCTAGGAAGGTGTTGGCCATGGCGCCCACAATCATAATCCCATCTACCTTGTCTAGGAGGTTTTCAATAATTCCAATCTTGTCTGAAACCTTGGATCCACCTAAAATAGTCAGGTAGGGCTTGTCGGCCCGGTCCAAGAGTTCCGATAGGACAGAGACTTCCCTACCTACCAAAAGGCCCAGGTAGGAGGGGAGATACTGGGCCACTCCCACATTGGAGGCGTGGCTCCTGTGGGCGGTCCCAAAGGCATCGTTAATAAAGATGTCGCCTAGCTTGGCCAGGTCCTTGGCAAAGTCTGGGTCATTGGCCTCTTCTTCTGGACGGAAACGCAAGTTTTCTAAAAGGGCCACTTGCCCATCTTCTAGGGCCTGGGCCTGGGCTATAATCTGGTCATTGACCACCTGGGGACTAAAGAAGGCCTGGACCTTCCTGCCTAAAACTTTTTCTGTCTCCTCCAAGACTGGCCCCATGGAAAACTCTTCCTTATATTGCCCCTTGGGCCTGCCCCTGTGGCTAATAAGAACCACCCGGGCCCCCTGGTTTAAAAGCAGGTCTAGGGTGGGCTTGGCCCCCTTAATCCGCCGATTATCCTTTACCTGGCCTCCTTCTACCGGGACATTAAAGTCCACCCGGACCAGGACTCTCTTTCCTCTTAAGTCAAGATTTTCTATCTTCATATAACTACTCCCCCTCGCACAAAACTCGAGGCCAAGGCCCCGAGTTTTTATTTACTATCTTCCTACATGGATTTGGCAACTTTAGCAGCCAGGTCAATGACCCTTTGGCTGTAGCCCCATTCATTGTCATACCAGGACACAAGTTTGCACATATTGTCTTGAACCAGGGTCAGCTGGGCATCATAGATAGAAGAATGGCTATCCCCAATAATGTCGGCACTGACAATGGGGTCTTCGGTATAGGCTAGAACTCCCTTCATGGGGCCCTGGGCTGCCTTTTGCATGGCGGCATTGATTTCTTCTACGCTGGCCTTTTTGCTAAGCTCCAGGGTCACATCCACGACAGATCCTGTGGGAACGGGAACCCGTAGGGCATACCCTGTTAGCTTGCCTTCAAGCTCTGGAAGGACCTTAGCCACAGCCTGGGCGGCCCCTGTAGAGGTAGGAATAATATTTTCTGCAGCTGCCCGGGCCCGGCGAAGGTCTTTTTTATGCTTGGCATCATGGATGTTTTGGTCGTTGGTATAGGCGTGGACCGTGGTCATAAGCCCTCTTTCAATGCCAAACTCATCTAGGATTACCTTAGTAATGGGCGCTAGGCAGTTGGTGGTACAGGAGGCATTGGAAATAAAGTGGTGGTTGTCAGGATCATAAAGGTGGTCATTGACCCCCATAACAATGGTGATGTCTTCTCCCTTGGTGGGGGCAGACACAATGACCTTTTTAGCCCCGGCCTTAAAGTGCTTGTTGGCCCCTTCCCGGTCCTTAAAGGCCCCTGTGGTATCAATCACCAATTCAACCCCCATCTCTTCCCAGGGGATTTCTTCAGGATTTCTTTGGTCTGTAATCTTAATGGCCTTGCCATCGATATTAAAGCCCTCTTCTGTCACAGAAATCTCTCCAGGATACTTCCTATAGATGGTGTCATACCTAAAGAGGTGGGCCATTACTTCCCAATCCCCTGAAGCGTTTAGAGCAACTAATTCAAAGGGAAGGTCCTTTCTTAAAGAGATGCCCCGAACCACATCGCGGCCGATCCTCCCAAATCCGTTCACTCCAACTTTTATTGTCATATAAGTTTACCTCCTTATTATTTTATCTCTCACTTGTTATTTTATACCCATTGTACCATGGTTTCTAATCCTTGGCATGGATTCTTAGGCTTTTTAAGGAAATCTTTTTAAGGAATAGCCTCTCTTAATTGCACTTCCCTCTGGGGCTTGATATAATTTAAGTAGTTTGTTTACAATTCATTTTAATCTGTCGTTTTAGTAAGAAGAGGTGAGCCATGAACAAAAAACAAGGAAATAAAGATTCCTCCTTCAGGATGGTCCCTGAAAAATATGTTCCAGAAGTTGAATCTGAACTTAGAAAAAAACCCATCGTTATCCCCCCATCTATCTATGACTGCTCTGGTATCCGGGTCCAAGGCACCCGGATCAAGTCCCTGGTCTTTTCTACAGATATTGCCGTTATTAAAAACTGTAATGCCCAGGCTGTTTTAGCCGTCTACCCCTTTACCCCCCAGCTATCCATTATCCAGTCCATCCTAGAAGTTTCCTCTATTCCTGTTTTTGCCGGGGTTGGTGGCGGAACCACCACAGGCCAACGGTCCATTAACATTGCCGTCCAGGCGGAGCTTTTAGGGGCCTATGGGGTGGTTGTCAATGCCCCCATGGAAAATGAGGTTATCCAGGCCATGTATGAAGTCCTAGATATTCCCATTATCGCCACCATTGCCTCCCTCCACGATGATGTTATCGGCAAGATCAACGCCGGAGCCCGGATCCTCAATGTCTCTGGAGGCAAGGATACCACAGACCTGGTCCGGACCATCCGGGACCATATTGGCTGGGAATTTCCCATTATTGCCACAGGAGGCCCCACCAAGGAAGATATCCTAGGCACCATTGCCGCTGGAGCCAATGCCATTACTTATACACCCCCTTCCAACCGGGAACTCTTTAGTGAAATTATGACCCAGTACCGCCACCAATACGATCCCGCCACCCCCCTTCCCATGGATACGGAAGAAGATAAGCTGGAAATTGAAGCCATCCATGACGACCTGGTCTTTACCCGGGAATTTTTGGACCTCCTAGAAGAAGAAAAGGAAGAAGGCCCCCTTGATGAAGAATAGGTTTAAGATTACCCCAGGTCTGATTAATATTGCCTTAATCCTGACCATTGTCCTCTTATTTAACCTCTCTTTAAACTACCTCCAGCCCTTCTATGACATCCTGGTCTTTTTAGCCACCCCCATGATCCTGACCCTCTATGTTTTTTATGCCTTTAGGCCCATCCGAAACTTTGTCTATAAATTTACAGGCCACCGGATTATCGCCTCCCTAGTGGCCTTTATTGCCTTTTTAGCCATTGTCTTCCTCCTCTTTACCCTGACCTTTGATATGATCTACCAGCAGGTCCAAAGTTTCCTAACTAACCTGGATTTTGAACAGATTCAGGCCTCCATTGGCAGCCAGGCCTTTAATGACTTCCTCCAAGAAGCCAATAACTACCTGCCCCTGGAAAGTCTTTTAGACCGGTTTAAATCCAGCTCCCAAGACATGGTCCAAAACCTGCCCTCCACCCTAGGCGCCCTCATTGGAAATATGGGCAACTATTTTTCCATTATTATGCTGGTTCTCTTTGGCTTCTTCTACCTCCTTATAGATGAGGACCGCTTCCACCACACCCTAAAGAAGATGTCCGTGGGCCCCTATTATGATGAGCTCACCCACATGGGCCAAGAGATCCACCAGGTCCTAAAGTCCTTTATCTCTGGCCAAATTTTGGTGGCCGCCATCCTGGGGACCTTTGTCTTTATTGGTTACCGGATTATCGACCTCCCCTACACCCTCTCCCTGGCCATGATTGCTGCCCTTATGAACTTTATTCCCTTTTTAGGCCCCTACCTGGGGGCAGCCCCTGCAGTCCTAGTGGCCCTCACCCTGGGGCCCTCCCAGGTCCTCAAGGTGGTCATTATCTCCATCCTGGCCCAGCAGGCTGAAGGCAATGTCATCACCCCCCATATTATGGGCAACCGCCTAGAAATCCATCCCTTTATGGTCATTGTTAGCGTTATGGTTTCTTTAAAACTCTTTGGGGTCTTGGGCGCCCTCATCGCCTGCCCCCTCTATATGATCCTAAAAATCACCTTTAAGGGCCTGGTGAAAATCTACCGGAAGCACTTCGGAGAAAGCTACTACAGCGACGCCTGGAAGGAAGCCTTTATCAAGAAAAAAGACCAGGAAAAAGATGCCTTGGACCCTGAGGCCTCTTCCCAGGAGGAAGACCCCCAGGCAAAAGAAGACAAATAGAAAATGGTTCTATACTAAATAGTGTTGATGAATAAATTTCGTCAGCACTATTTTTT
>JAUNLJ010000018.1 GCA_030532305.1 Tissierellia bacterium | reverse complement strand
GAGTCTTCTGTGGGTTATTGTTTTTCTTTATCAACACTATTTGACAAAGAGCCTAGAAAATAAGCCCCAGGACCTAGACCGGCTAGGTCCTGGTTTTTTAGGCAAGGAAAAAGGACCCCCTGGGTCCTTTTTTTATCTTACTTATTTTAAGTTTTCTTCCACCTGGTCTAGACGGCTTAGGATCTTGTCCTTACCTAGAAGGTAGAGGATGTTAGAAAGCTCAGGTCCGTGGACTTGGCCTGTTAAGGCCACCCGGGCTGGCATATAGAGGTTTTTCCCCTTGCAGCCAGATTCCTTTTGGACTTTTTTCATTAGGCCGCCGGCCTCTTCCAGGCTCAGCTCTTCCATGGGCTCTAGGACTTTTCTTAGGGCCTCTATAATTTGGGGCAGGCAGGGGTTTTCTAGGACTTCCTTGGCCTCTTTATCAAGGCTGGGCTCTTCAAAGAGGAAGGCCACTTGGCCAGGAATCTCTTCTAAACGGGAGAGGCCATCCTGGATGGTCTTCATAAGGACCAGGTACTTGTCCCAATGGGCCTTGGCCTCCTCTTCTTTTAAAAGGCCGGCCTCTTCCATATAGGGCAGGGAGAGCTGGGCCAGGTCTTCTAGGCTTAGGTCCTTAATGTGGTGGGCGTTAACCCAGTCTAGTTTCTTCTTGTCAAAGACCCCTCCGGTCTTGGCCACCCGGTCAAAACTAAAGGCCTCAATCAGGCTATCCATATCAAAAATTTCTTGGTTGGAGTCGGGGCTCCAGCCCACTAGGGCCAGGTAGTTGACTAGACCCTTGGCCAGGTAACCATGTCCCCTAAAGTCTTCCACACTAACGTCCCCTTGGCGTTTGGACAGTTTCTTATGGTCTTCATTTAAAACCCCAGGTAGGTGGACATAGGTGGGAATATCCCAGCCTAGGGCCCGATAGAGGATCAGGTGCTTGGGGGTGGAGGAAAGCCACTCTTCCCCCCTGACAATGTGGGTTACCCCCATGAGGTGGTCGTCTACCACCACGGCCAGGTGGTAGGTGGGGAAGCCATCGCTCTTAACAAGGACTTGGTCGTCAGATTCGTTGGAGTTGATGGTGATGTCTCCCCGGACTTCATCGTGGAAGGTAATATCCTCATCAATGGGGAGCTTTAGGCGGATGACATAGTCTTCTCCAGCAGCAATCCGTTTTTCTGCTTCTTCCCGGGGGATATTCCGGCAAAGGCCGTCATAACGGGGAACCTGCCCCTTGATTTTTTGTTCTTCTCTTAACTTGTCTAACCGGTCCTTGCTACAGAAACAGTAGTAGGCATGGCCAGAGTCTAAAAGCTGGTCTACATACTTTTTATAGATGTCCAGCCTTTGGGACTGGATATAGGGCCCCCTGTCTCCCACTTGGGTAATTTGCCCATCTTTTAGGGTGACCCCTTCATCAATTTCTATGCCGGCCCACTCTAGGTTTTCTACTAGGTTTTCCATGGCCCCTTCCACAAAACGGGACTGGTCGGTGTCCTCAATTCTTAGGATAAATTTACCCCCCTGTTGACGGGCGTATAGATAGTTATACAGGGCTGTCCTTAGGCCCCCAATATGGAGGTAGCCTGTGGGGCTTGGGGCAAAACGTACTCTTACTTGGCTAGTCATCTTTGTCTCCTTTTACTTATCTCTTATGCCTAATTTATCTAAAACCTCTTGAACCGACTGGCTGTAGTTTAAAATAAGGTCCTTGGGATAGTCCATGGCCTCCACTAGGGCCTGGCTCCCTTCAATATTGCCTACTTCCGTGTAGAAGTGGGCATCGGAATTCATCACAATCTTAAGTCCCTGGTCCCTTCCAAGACTTAGGAGGGTCCTTAGGTTCTTTAAACTATCCTTCCTGGGGCTGCCTTCCTTTAAGGAAGAGTTGTTGACCTCTGCATAAATTCCTCGCTCTACCAGGACAGGGACCAGACGGTCATAGTCTAGGGGAAAATAGGAATCATCAGGATGGCCTACAATTTTGACCCGGTCATGGGAAAGGGCTCCTATAAGGGCCTGGGTGTTTTCCTCCCGGCTGCCTGGAAGGATGCAGGGCATGTGGAGGCTGACAATGGCAAAGTCCACCTTCCGCTTGTCCAGGTCTATATCCAAGCTCCCTTGGTAGTCTATAATATTGGCCTCTACCCCACAAAGAAGGGTCACTCCTTCCAAGTGCCTGGGCAGGGCATCGTAGTAGGAAAAAAAGGCATTGGAGGTCACCCCTGGCATAGCCTTGGCGTGGTCTGAAGTCCCTAAAATCGCCAGACCCTTTTCTTTGGCCCCCTGGATGTTTTCTTTGAGGGTAGAATAGGCATGACCAGAGGCTAAGGTATGGGTATGAAGATCTAATAAATTTTTCATTTTCCTTGTCCTCCCTTCTTTTATCTATCTTTTCTATTATATCACAAGGACCGGCCAGGCAGTAGGCCCAGACCGACTTTTCTCAAAATAAAAAGCCCCCTGGGGCCTCTTATCTTGGCATCTTTAGGCTAGGCTGGGCTTTTTTTACCCCAGCCCTAAAAGGAAAAACCCCAGGGCCAAGTTTTTGGCCCTTAGGGTTTTATAGGGACTTATTTACTGTCCAGCTGCTTCTAAAATATTGGTGTAGGACCAGGCCTCTTCGGACAGGTCTGTAAAGGGATTTTCAGCATACTTTCTCAAGAAGGCCTCGTTGGGCTGCCTATAGAGGATCTTGTTCATGACCGTGGCCACCTCTTGACGGGTGATCTGGTCGTTGGGGGCAAAGACCCCTTCAGATCGTCCCTCCATAAGGCCGGCTGCCGTCACCTTGGCAATATTTCCTGCAGCCCAGTGGCCCTGGGGAACGTCCTTGAAGGTTTTAGCCCCTGCCTGGGAGCTAAGTTTGCTAAATTTCACAACAATAGAGGCAAACTCAGCCCGGCTAATGGTCTTGTTGGGCCGGTAGGTCCCATCTTCATAACCTCTTACCAGTTGACTTTCTTCCATATAGGCCACAGCCCCGTCATACCAGGAGCCCCGGGGCACGTCCCTAAAGGAGGAAGACCCAGAGGGAACCTCTCCACCATTCATCACTCGGGCAAACATGGAGGCCACCTCCGCCCGGGTCATGGAATGCTTAGGCCGGAAGGTGCCATCAGGATAGCCCTTTAAATAGGCTGGTCGAACGGCATCCATGGCCTGGCTTAGCTCTTGGATGGCCCTTTGGATTTCCCCCTGGCTTAGGTCACTCTTAACCAGGTAAAACCGTCCCAAATAGAGGGCCGCATCAATCCGGTAGGCCTCTTCTTGACTTAACCTTCTCCTGTCTAGGCTAAAGGCTGCATTGACATAGTCCTGGAGCATGGCCCGGGTGTAGGTCCCTTGGCCAGGCTCTGGCAGGTCTCCTTCAGACCCAGGACCAGGAAGGGTCTCTACTACCTTTTGTTCATGGTAGGGCTTTTGGTTACTATCTAGGTAGCTTAAAACATAGTCATTTTCAAACCGGGTCACATTAAACTTTCCAGGCTTAACCACCGTGTCTACCACCAGGGATAGGTCCTTGTCCCCAGCTAGGCTAGTCAAGTCATGGATGCTTAGGGAAATAAAATTCTTTCCATTGGTTTGGTTAACGGAATGGAGGATCTTGTAGTCCCCTTCCTGGAGATTGGCCCCTTCTAGCCTGTAGTCTTTAACATCTAATTTATCATCAAATCTTAAGGTTAAATTGAGTTCTAATAATCTTTTATCTGTATTGGCCGGTAAATAAATATCCAGCTTGTAGCTAAAGCTGTCGCCTTCCTGGGCCTCCTTTAAGGCCGGTTGCTTCCAATCTATGAGGATGTCCCCTTGGGCAAAGACTCCTTGGACAGGAAGTAACAGGATAAAAAAGAGCAGACACAGGCCAGCGCTTATCTGGAATTTTTTCAAAATTATCCCTCCTTCCTTTACTATTATACTGGCTGGGGGCCTCCCTGGCCATTAAATATATATTACAAAAGGGTTAAGATCCAGACCTTCCCCACGGAAAAAGGAGCCTGGCTTGGTCCAGACTCCTTTTTATAATAGGCTTATTTTCTTTGGGCCTTTACTTCTTTAATAATGTGGGCAAGGGCCTCTTCATAGGCCATGTCTACATTTTCTCCCTCTTTCCGGCTAGAGTACTCTACAATGCCTCCTCCCGCCTGTTTTCCTACAGTGATTCTTAGGGGGATTCCAATAAGGTCCCGGTCATTAAATTTGACCCCAGCCCTTTCTGGCCGGTCGTCAATTAAAACCTCGATGCCGGCCTCTTCTAGCTGACGGTAGATCTCAAAGGCCAGGTCATTTTGGTCTTCTTTTTTTGTATTGACAATGGTGATGATGGCTTCAAAGGGGGCCACGGGCATGGGCCAGATAATCCCCATGTCGTCATAGTTTTGTTCTATGATGGCGGCCACAGTCCGGGTAACCCCTACCCCATAGGACCCCATCCAGAAATGCTGCTCCTTGCCATTTTCATCTAGGAAAGTGGCATTAAGGGCGGAGGAATACTTGGTGCCCAGCTGGAAGATGTGGCCTACTTCTACCCCCCGGGCAAAGAGCAGGGCTTCCCCTTCAGGAGACAGGTCCCCCTCCTTGACAAGCAGAAGGTCTTCGGCCACCTGGCCGGTAAAGTCCCGGCCATAGGCTGCGTTAATCATGTGGTAGTCGGCCTCATTGGCGCCTAGGACCAGGTTGTCTATTTGGGTTAGGCTCTTGTCTACAATGACCTGGACTTGGTCTTGGTCTAGGCCTATGGGGCCAGTGTAGCCTGGATGAGAACCTAGGGAAAGGATGGTCTCATCGTCCATCATCTCAATGGCGTGCTCAGGCACGTCTAAAAAGGACATGAGCTTGACTAGGTTAAGCTCCCGGTCTCCAGGTATAAAGACCAGGACGGGCTTACCCTCCACTAAAAGGTCCACGGCCTTGGCGCACCGGGCCTCTTCCACAGAAAGGAAGTGGCTCAGGTCCTTAATGGTAGTCACCCCGGGGGTATGGACTTTTTCCAGGTCCTTTTGGTCTTGGGCCTGGGGCAGGACATAGGCCACCTTGGCGTTTTCGTCTGTAGAGGCGTAGGACCCATTTTCTGTATAGACCACTACCCCTTCGCCTGTTTCTGCCAGGGCCACAAACTCGTTGGAGGCCTTGCCCCCCATGCTACCAGAATCCCCTTCTACAATTCGGTAGTCCAAACAGAGCCGATCAAAGATCCGGATGTAGGCCTGGTGCATTTTTTCATAGGCCACTTTCATGGCCTCTTGGTCCACGTCAAAACTATAGGCATCCTTCATGGAAAATTCCCGGGCCCGGTTGATCCCAAAACGGGGTCTTTTTTCGTCCCGGTACTTGTTTTGAATTTGGTAAATGTTTAGGGGCAGGTCCTTGTAAGACCGGACTTCCCCCTTAATTAAGTGGGTAAAGTATTCTTCGGCTGTGGGGCCCAGGCAAAAGTCCCGTCCGTGCCGGTCTTCTAGCTTAAACATTTCTGGCCCGTAGACATCCCACCGGCCACTGTCTTCCCAAATCTCCTTGGGTTGGATAGCCGACATAAGGATTTCTAGGGCCCCAGCCCGGTTCATCTCTTCCCTAACAATCTTTTCCACCTTTTGGATAACCTTTAGGCCCAAGGGCAAATAGGCATAGATTCCAGAGGCTGACCGGCGAATCATGGCCGCCCTTAGCATAAGCTTATGGGAGGCAATCTCCGCATCCGCTGGAACTTCTCTTAAAGTGGGTAAATAATAATTTGATAGTCTCATCTTTCCTCCTAAAACACCTCTATCTACTTAAAAGAAGGAAGCCCCCGGCACAAGTCTAGACCGGCCGGGTCTTCCTTTTTTTCTAAATGGTCCTAATCCCTAACTAGAAGACTCTGCCTGACGGATGCAGTCTCTAACGGCCTCCTTCAGGGCCTGGCTGGCCTCTGTGGCCCCGGCTATGACATCCACTTGGGCTGACTGTTTGTCAACCATCTCTTCGATCATCTTGTCAAAGGCAGCCTCCACCACGCCGGGATTTTCTTCATGGGATACCACTTCTATCTTACTAATATAACCGTCTTTAACCTGCATTTCAACCGTTACAGGACCTTGAAGGCCCTCCTTGGTGGCCTGGTAGTCTCCATCCTTGAGCAAGTATCTGCCCTGAGCCTGGTCTCCAATGACCAAAACAGTGTCCTCGTCCTCTGCTATGGGCCCCCCCTCACTATAGGTCTGCCGGCTATTGCAAGAGGTCATTAGGAACATGCTCATTAAAGCCAAGCTGCATGCTAAGCTCCTATATTTCAATTTATCTTCCTCATTTCATAGGTCCCCGTATTATATATGAACGTTAAGGATAAATTCAAAATCTTAAAAAGTTTTTCTCTACCCCTTAAAATTTACTTTTTTATACTTATATTATAACCTGTTTTTTAGAACAATTCAACAAGGATAAGGGCTCCCGCCCCTTAAAATTAAAATTTTATACCATATTTTGTGGATGGACCTTCTGGCTTGCCCTAGGGGAAAATCCGCCCAAGACCCCTTTTAAAATAAAAGTCTCCATAGAAAAAAAGGACACTGGGGGGCCTGGTGTCCTTTTAGCTTAAATTTTTATTTAAAGACGGTCATGGCCAACTGGACCAAAAGCTGGCTAATGGCCTCCATGGACTGGACGCTGACATATTCATATTCCCCATGGAAGTTAAGGCCTCCAGCACACAAGTTGGGGGTGGGTAGGCCCATATAGGAGAGCCGGGCCCCATCGGTGCCGCCCCGGATGGCTTTGACCCTAGGCTCTATGCCCATGGCTTCCATGGCCTCCTTGGCCCGGTCAATAAGAAACATATGGGGTTCTATCTTCTCCTTCATGTTATAGTAGGAGTCCTCTAGCTTGAGGTCTAAAGCGTCCTCTCCATACTTGTCTTGAATTTTTTTGCCTAGGTCCCGGAAGAGGGCCTTCTTTTTTTCAAACAGGTCCCTGTCGTGGTCCCGGATAATATAGGACAGCCGGGCCCCACTTACATCGCCTTCCAACCGGTCCAGGTGGAAAAAGCCCTCATAGCCCTCGGTTTTTTGGGGGACCTGGTCCTGGGGCAGGCTAGCGGCAAATTCCACAGCCAGGTCCAGGGCGTTGACCATAAGGCCCTTGGCAGACCCGGGGTGCACGCTCCTCCCCTTGATGGTCACCTGGCCACTGGCGGCGTTAAAGTTTTCATACTCTATTTCCCCTAGAAGGCCCCCGTCTACGGTGTAGGCAAAGTCTGCTCCCAGCCGGTCCAGGTCAATGTGGTCCACCCCGGCCCCTACCTCTTCATCAGGGGTAAAGCAAAGGGCCAGGGGACCATGTTTGACCTCTGGGTGGGCCACCAGGTAGGCGGCCATGGTCATAATTTCAGCCACTCCAGCCTTGTCGTCTGCCCCTAAAAGGGTGGTCCCGTCAGTAGTGATCAGGTCCTGGCCTATAAAGTTTTCTAGGGAGGGGAAGACCTTGGGGTCTAGAACCCGGCCCCCTCCCAGTTCCAGGACCTGGCCCTGGTAGTTTTCTACCACTTGGGGATTAACGCCCTTTCCTGACACGGCTGGAGAGGTGTCCATGTGGGCTATAAAGGCCAGGGTCCTCTCTTCCTCTTCCAGGGTGGAGGGAATCCAGCCATAGACATAGCCATAGTCCTCATCCATATAGGCCTCCAGACCCAGGTCCCTTAATTCCGCAAAGAGAATCCGGGCCAGGTCCTTTTGCTTTTGGGTGGAGGGAAAGCTGTCACTCTCCTCTTGGGACTGGGTGTCTACCTTAACATATCTTAAAAAACGCGCCTTCACAGAGGCAAAGTCCTTCTTGTCCATAAAGACCTCCTTTTATTTATCTTGTCTTTTATCATACCACAAAAGCCCTCCAAGAAGAGCCTAGAAGGCCTAGGCTTTTTTCCCCGGCCGGCTGCTGTCCCTTTCTATTAGCTGGGGTCTTAGCCTTAGGCTGATGGTTTTTTGGCTTGGAAAAAGGTCTTTGGCCAAGACCAGCCGGATGGCCTGGATCCCAATCTCATGGGAGGCCACGTCTATGGAGGTCAGGCTGGGGTTGGTGATCTCCCCTGAATAGTCTCCGTTAATGGATAGGATAGGCAGGTGGACCTCTTGGGCATTAAGGGCCTTTAGGGCCCCACAGGCTATGGGATCGTTGGAAAAGACCAGGGCCTGGGGCCAGGCCGCCTTCTTTTTTAAGTAGGCCTCCATGGCCTCCTGGCCGCTTTTAGACCCCTGGTCCAGGTAGATAACCTCCCTTAACCGGGGCCCTCCCTGGCTCTTTAAGACCAGGTCTAGGCACTTTAGCTTGCTGCTAAGGGGGTCTGTGTCCTTCACCTCATAGCCAGAAAAGTAGCTAAAATCTTCCACCCCTAGGTCTTTTAGGTGGTCTACCAGCTGGCTCATGGCTAGAAAAATATCATAGGTCACCTGGTCCATGACCTCTGGAAAGTAGTTCATTAGGGAAATGGTCACCAAGTTTTCTTCTGAAAAGTAGTCGATCATGGCCCCCTGCTGGTCCCTTTCATAGTTGCCCATAAGAATAACCCCCCGGACTGGCTGGGACCGGTCTAGCTCCCTTAACTTGCTGTAGGGGATAAACTTAGGGCTCAGGTCATTTTTTAGGCAAAAGGATTCCATCCCTGACCGCATCCTAAAATAATAGGCATTGTCTATCTGGTCTATAAAGTGGTCGTCCTTGTGGATAATAAGAATCTTGCCAGGTTTTTGCTCCTCCTGCTGCTTTTGCCCCTTGGCCTGGTAGCCCAGGTCCCTGGCAGTCTTCTTTATCAGGTCAATGGATTCTGGCTTGAGTTGTAGGCTTTTATCATTGTTTAGGGCTCTGGACACTGTAGAAATTGCAAAGCCTGATTGCTGGGCGATATCTTTTAATCTTGCCAAGGACGGCACCTCCTTATTCTTCTTTTATCTTCCTATAGCCCCTAATATGGAGGCCGGGATAGTCCTTAATGGTGACTTTTTTTCTTTCCTTAATATAGTCATAGATCATTTCTGGCAGCTCCCTACTGGACTCATAGGTGATCTGGGACCCATCTAAGACAGGCACGTCCCCACCCCCCTTGGCCCGGTAGGAGTTGGTGGCAAAGACCAGGTCCTCCTCATCTTGGAGGGGGTGGCCCCGGTAGAGGACCTCTTGGAGCCGGCTCCCTTTAGGCTGACTATAGTCATAAGTATAGTCTATTCCTGAGTAAATGTCATAGTTAAAAATGGTGTTTTTAGGATAAAGATAGTCGGGGTTGACCTGGAGGTCCCCCTCCCCATCTAGGATAAAGTAGTTGGCATTAGATTCTAAAAGGGCCTTTAGGTCCCTGCCCTTGATCTTTATCCGGGTCAGGGTGTTGTTGTGGGGGTAGTTGTCCATAATGGCCCGGAGGGTCACCTGACGGTCCAGACCTGGGGCATCCTTTTTATAGATGGCTGTAGCCGCCACCTCTGCTCCCGTTAGGTCCATTTGGATCTGATTGATTAGGTCGATATAGGGGTGGCCATGGACCTGGGCCCCTATTACAGAGTCTATCCGGGCTGGAGGGTCAATTAGTCCAGATTCCTGGTCTAGGAGGACCTGGACCTGATCCATAGGGGGCCCAAAGGCCTCTTCCAGGTCTGGGTCAGGAAAAGAGGAGGCCAGGTCCACAAGGCCCACCTGGAGGACCCTTATTTTCTTGGTCTTAGGGTCAAAGTCCAGGTCCACCTGGCCCAGGTGCTCTGCCCGGTAGCCCGGTTGGAGGAGGGCCTTCCCATCATAGACCCCACTGTGGAGGCCGTGCTGGTGGCCAGTTAGGAGGACATCAAAGTCCAGGCCACTCTTAAGGAGCTGGTAGCCCTCATTTTCTCCTGTGAGTTTTTCCAGGGCCTGGCCCCCTTCCAGGTCCCTTTCAAAGCCCCCATGGTAGGATAGGATGACCAGGTCACACCCCTCCTCCTCCCGTAAGATGGGGACGTATTTCTTGGCTGCCTCCAGGGCACTGGTAAAGGCTAGCCCCTGGATATGGTCTTCCTGCTCCCAATGGGGAATATACTGGGTGGTTAGGCCCAAAATCCCCAGCCTTAGGCCGGGATAGTCCTTGACCAGGTAGGGCCGGATTCCCAAATCCCCCCTCTCATCCTTGATGTTGGCGGAGAGGACCCGGCCTTCTAGGTAAGAAATGGCCTTTTTTAGGTAGTCCCTCCCATAGTTAAAGTCGTGGTTGCCCAGGACCCAGGCATCTAGGCCCAGGTCCTTATAGGCGGCCATCAGGGGGGCCGGGTTCTGGTTCTTGGCGTAAAAATTAGCCAGGGGAGACCCCTGGATGCTGTCCCCATTGTCTATATAGATCAGGGGACCCTGGGCCTTATGCCTAAGTTTTTCTATATAGGTCTTGGCCCGGGAAAGGGAAAAGGCTTCCTTCTTCCCTTTTTCTCTAAAGGATTCCACAGAAATATGGCCGTGGACATCGCTGGTTTCTATTATACTTAACTTCATAAACTTCCTTCTTCTTTTTAACCGTAGGCGAGTTTCTTTCTCAACTTAGTGGACAGGTATTCCACCACCAGGACCAAAATAATCAAAAGGAGGAGGATGACCCCCACCTCCTGCCACCGGTAGGCGTTAATGGCAAAGATCAGGGGGGCCCCAATCCCACCGGCCCCCACTAGGCCCAGGGTGGTGGCGTCCCGAATGTTCATATCAAACCGGTAGATAATGGTGGATAGAAAACTGGAAAAGAGTTGGGGGAGGATGCCAAAACGGATCTTGCCCCAAATCCCTACCCCCATGGACTCCAGGGCCTCTAAAATAGACCTATCTATATCGGCAATGGTCTCTTGGAAGAGCTTGGTCAGCATGCCCACCGAAGTAAAGGTCATGGTCATGACCCCGGCAAAGGGGCCTGGCCCTGTGACCCGGATAAACATAAGCCCATAGACAATGGCCGGGATGGTCCGGATAACCATAATGAGGATCTTAAAGACCTCTGCCAGGGCCCAGGGGACCATCTTGGGGGAGGAAAGAAAGGCCAGGGGCAGGGAGACCAGGGCCCCCACCAGGGTGCCCACAAAGGCAATACAGACGGTTTCAAAGACCAGGTACCATAGGCTCTCCCTAGAAAAATTGGCCAAAAGGGATAGGTCTGGCGACAGGATCCCTCCAAGGATGGAGGCCACTACCTGGCCCCCGTCTCCTGTGTAGTTGGAAAAATCGATGACATCAGAAGACCAGACCAAAACCATAAGGGTTAGGCCCGTTAAAAGGCCCTGGGCCAGCCTATAGTTGGGTTCGTTTTTTAGATACTTCTCTATCTCTGTCATGGTGGCCACCTCCTAGGCTAGTTTCTTCCGGATGGTCCGGGAGACCATCTCAATGAAAAAGACAGTAATAATCAGGGCAAAGAGCAGGGTCCCCACCCGGTTGTAGTCCCTCCAGGCTATGTTTTCGTTAATGACCAGGCCCAAACCCCCGGCCCCCACATAGCCTAAAATAGAGGCATAACGGACATTGCCCTCAAAATTAAAGAGGGAGGTGGAAATATAGCTGGCTAAAATGGCGGGAATAACCCCCTTTAAAAAGGCCATCCCCCGGGTGTAGCCCAGGGAGATCATGGCCTCATAGGCCCCCATATCCACCGTCTCTATCTCCTCATACATGATCTTTCCCACATAGGAAAAGGAAAAGAGGAAGATGGCAAAGGTCCCTGCCAGGGTCCCCAGGCCAAAGATATAGGTCCCCACCAGGGCCGTCACCAGGGTGGGTAGGGTCCTAATTAGGGAGAAGATAAATTTAATCAGCCAGTTTATAAGTGGGCTCTTGACCATATTTTGGGCGGCCAAAAAGGCTATGGGGAGGGCAAAAAAGGCCCCCATAAAGGACCCAAAAAAGGACATCTTGATGGTGTCTATAATGGGGCCAATAATCTTGGGCAGGTAGGCCCAATCGGGCTTAAAAAGGTCCCTTAGGATAAAGAGGAGTTGGTGGCCATTTTTTACCAGGATCTTGCCACTAAATTCGCTGACCTGGAGGGCCACCCCCAGGCAGATAAAAAGAACCAGGAGAATAAGGGGGGTCCTGGACCGTTTTTCATAGACCACTTTTCCACTGGCCAGGGTGAAGGCCTTGGGTTTAAAAATCCTATCGTATAGGTTCATCTTCTGCCTCCTGGTCTAGGTCCAGGTCCTTGGCCCCCTGCCCATAAATGGACCGGATGACCTCCTCATCCACCTGGTCTGGAGGACCAGAAAAGACCAGGCGACCCTTTTTAATCCCCAAGATCCGGCTGGAGTACTTGAGGGCCGTATCTACGTCATGGATATTCATAAGAATGGTAATCCCATATTTTTGATTGAGGTCTTTAAAATAGGTCATGACCTGCTTGGAAGACACGGGGTCCAGGCTGGCTATGGGCTCATCAGCCAAGATAATCTTGGGCTCTTGGACCAGGGTCCGGGCCAGGGCCACCCTTTGCTTTTGCCCTCCAGACAGGGCGTCAGTCCGGACATAGGCCTTTTCCAAAATATCCACAGCATCCAGGGCCTCTAGGGCCTTCTTTTTCATTTGGGGGCTATAAAGACCAAAGATCTTTTGAAAGCCATTTAAATCCGGGATAAAGGCCGTCAGAACATTCTTCTGGGCAGAGACCCTCTCCACCAGGTTAAAGCCCTGGAAGACCATGCCAATATGCCGGCGGAAGTCCCTAAGGTCTTTTCCCTTTAGCTTAGAGACGTCCTGGCCCCCTACCCTAAGCTGACCCTGGCTAATCTCATGCATCTTATTGATGGTCCTAATGAGGGTAGACTTGCCGGCCCCAGAAGACCCAATAATGGAGACAAACTCCCCATCTTCTATGGTCAAGTTTATCTCTTTTAAGGCCAAAAACCCATCTTCATAGGCCTTGGACACATTTTCAAACTCAATCATTTCTTTTCCTTTCTATAAAGAAAGGAGCCTTTAATTTTAAAGGCTCCCTCCACTTTTCCCTGGCAAGTTTTACTTGGCTTCTTTAGCCATTTCTTGAACCTTGCGTTCTGAATCATAGTCTGCTGGATTGGCTTTTTCATAACCGTCATGGGTGTAGATGGCGATGACTTCCTTTCCTTCAGCTGTGTTTCCAATATTGATAAAGGCCTCTTGTAGGGCAGCAATAAGCTCTGGGGTCATCTTTTCAGACGTTTCAGATACAGAGATGGTATCGTTCATCATCTTGTCTGTTACCCCAATAACTTGGACATCTTGGAAGATGTCATTTTCTCCACCAAACTCCCCAGTCCACTTGTCCACATAGTCCAAACGGGCATCGGCATAGGTGACTAGGACGTCAATTTGTCCAGTGGCCAGTCTAGCAAAGGAAGATGGGTAGGAATCCGCTTGGACTGCATTGGCTAGGTCAGAAATGGCGTGGTCAAAGTTTTCACTTAACCAAAGGGAGGGATAAAGGTAACCGGCTGGAGAAGTGGGTCCCATAACGGCCCAGTTGGCAGAGTTTAGGTCTTCCCAAGTCAGCTCTTGGCCCTCGTTAACCTTGGCGGCAAGTTCTTGGCCCTTGGCAGAAGGTCCCGCTAGGATCAGGCCCCTGTAGAAGGTCACTTGGTCTTCCACCTTTTCAGTGGGGGCTTGGTCATTCCAATCCTTGGCCTCAGGAGATTCAATGGATAGACCACTTCTAGTGGCAGTTAGGATGGCCTCTACCCCATCGTCATAGGTAACATAGGTTCCACCAGGCACAAAACCAATATCCACTGTCCCCGCAGATAGGGCTTCCCCTGTGGCTTCGTAGCTAGTTCCTACAGAAATATCTACATTGGCAATATCATAGCCTAGCTTGGCCATTTCTTCTTTTAAAAGTTCCTTTAGGGGTTCTGTCACTGTGATGATTTCATCAGGCTCCCGAGAGGGAACAAATTGAACAGTGAGTTCATCTAGGCTGACCACGTCTTGGGCTTCTTCAGTGGCCTCATTGGCTCCATTGGCATTGGCCCCATTGTTTGCTTCTCCTCCATTGCCACAGGCGCTAAGGGCAAAGAGAGAGACCACAAGTAGGGATAAGACGGCTAATTTTCTAAATCTCATTTTCTCCTCCTCATAAATAAATGATTTTCTATTTAGCAAGGTCATTATAAGGCCCTTAAGTGAAATCTATGTAAAATTTATGGAAATATTTAATTATTTTTACTAAAAATTTTACTAGGCCCCCCTGGTTTTTAACCGGGCCACCCCCCTGGAAAGGCCCGGGGGAAAATCAGCCTCCCTTGTTTTTCCCCCGGGGTTTCTTCCAGGTCTCTTGGGATTTTTTAGTAAACTTTAGTAAATTTAATAGGTCTCTAGGACCTGCCTGACCAGGTCTAGTAGGCGAAGGGCCAGCTGGTAGCGGTCCCCTATTAGGTCCGAGATCCCGTCTTCTGTTAAGACCCCACAGGCCATGTCCCCATAGGCCAGGCCCTCCCTGGCCAGGTCCCTATCCTTGGAAAAGTCTGGGCTAATATAATAGTCCCTAAGGACCTGGTAGTCCTCCTCCAAGTCTTCCAAACGGTCCAGGGCTAAGTTAACTTGGTCCAGGGCCTCTCTTAAATGAACTAGGGCTTTTTCTGCCCCTTCCACCTGCTTTCTTGACATTCTTTGCCTCCCTATTTTTTAGGCCTTTTCTAAAAAGAAAAGATCCGGCCCTTACTTCCGGATCTTTCTTATTCTTAGCCTAGGCCTGGTTTAAATCTTTAACAGAGTCTCTCTTTAGGATCTGGACAGGAAGGAGGATGGTTTCTTCTTGGTTTTCTTCTTCCTCTTCCTTGTCCTTATTTTCCAACCGCTTTAAGAGCTTACGAATGGCCACCGCCCCTATATCATAGTAGGGCTCCTTGACCGTAGTCAGTCTGGGCCGGTAAATGTTGGACAAATCAGACCCACCAAAGCCTGCAAAGGACAGGTCTTCTGGAATCCTAAGCCCGTTGTCCCGGCAGACATTCATCAGGTGGATGGCCACAATATCCTGGCTACAGAAGAGGGCAGTGTAGTCTCCATTTTTAAGCTCGTCCTTAATTTCGTCATAGACGTCCTGGGCGTGGCCCTCTTCCATGCCCTCAATATAAACCACATGGGGACTTAGGCCCCTCTTTTCCATGGCCTCCTTGTAGCCCCTAATCTTAAACTTTTCGTTGGTTTGGTCCATGTCCTTTCGGATAGCCACATAGGCTGGGCTCTTGTGGCCCATGTCAATGAGGTGGAGGGTCATTTCATAGGCGGCCTTTTCGTTGTTGACTGTAACGGTTTCCGCCTCCTTGACATTATAAAAACGGTTGATAATGACAAAGTCTATCTTAAATTCTTCCAACCTAAAGAGGAGCCTTTGGTTGAGGTTGTCAGATATGACAATAATCCCCTCTACCTGCTTTTGGGAAAAGAGGTTGACAAATTTAACCTCTACTTCCGGGTCCCCATAGGAGGAGGAAAGGAGGATGTCATAGTTATACATGCGGCCAATCTCTTCTACCCCTCTTAAAACTTGGGATACATAACTATTGCCTACATCGGAGACAATCACCCCAATAAGGTTGGATTTTTTGGTTACCAGGGACCGGGCCACGGCATTGGGCTTATAGTCTAAGACCTCAATGGCATGGAGGACCCTCCGTCTTGAATCTGGACTAACGGGTTTAGAATCGTTAATCACCCGGCTGACTGTAGAAATAGACACGTCTGCCATTTTTGCTACATCTTTAATTGTTGATGCCATCTTTCCCTCCTAATCTTTTCATCCTATATGCTATATCCCCAGACCCCACTACTTGACCACCAGGTCGATGGCCTCAGGGATTATCTCTATCTTAACGGGTAACTTGCCTGCATATTCCCCGTCTAGGTCCAGGGCCAGGTCTTGGCTACTTTCCAATTGGACCCAGGGCGTTTTAAAGTAGATTACATGCTGGTTTTCCACATGTTTTCCCCGGCCCAGGTCTCGTAAAAGCTCTAAAATATTTCCCATATCTATTTCCTTGATAATTAAAACATCCAGCTGGCCATCGTGGATTTCTGCCTCAGGAACCAGGTTTTCAAAACCTCCCACCCTCCGGGTATTGGCTACAATAAAAAGGACGGCCTCCGTTGAAAAATGCCCCTCTGGACTTGTAATGTCTAGGGGAAAGCCCTCCATCTCCTTCCGGTTAGTTAGAAAGGACCTGGCCCCTTCCAGATAATAGGCCTTTCGCCCTAGGAGGGACTTATTTTTGTCAGGAACAGAATAGGCCACCTCGCTAAAAAGCCCCCCAGCAGCCACATTAATAAAAATTCGGTCAGCGGCCTTGCCCAGGTCTGCCTTTAGGGTCTTTTGCTTTTTGATCATCTGGTAAAATTCCCCACTGTCCGAAGGCAGGTCTAGGTACTGGCCCAGGTCGTTGACTGTTCCACAGGGGAAGATGGCCAAGGGTAGGGGCCGGGTCCGTTCATAGAGTCCATTGACCACTTCATTGACGGTGCCATCGCCACCAATGGCTATAAGCAGGTCTTCTTCCCCCTCTTGTCTAGCAAAGCGAGTCCCATCTCCTTCTTTTTGGGTGAAGAGGATGTCTAGACGGACCTCATCTTTAGAAAAAAGCGCCACTAAGTCTTGAACCACTTGCAATCCCTGCTCCCTACCGGAAGACGGATTGGCTATGATTTTATAAGTTTTCATATACCCCCCCCTTTTTTAAGATAGTTTGCACTCTTATTGTACGATAAATACAACGATTTCACCAGGGGAAAAGAGAAGTTTTTCCCCTTATTTTCAAATTTTCCTAGGGTCTGTCTTTTGACATGGGCCTAGCTGGGCCTTCCTTCCCTTAAGGAACCCCCGCCTTCCTTGCCTCCCTCAAGAAATTTTAAAGGGCAAGAAAAAATAGGCCCTCCCTAGTTGGACCTATTTCTGCTAAAGACCCCGGGTCTTTATTTCTTATTTAAGCTTTTCTTTTAATAAACTCTCCCATGGCTAGGAGCACTTCTCTTAGAATATAAAAATAGTCAAATATATTATCCGTATTCAGGGAAATGGTCTTGGCTGTATAGTTAAGGGAGTCTGATACCGTATTGACTGTCTGGCTTAACTTGTTGCTGGTTTCGTCTACTGTTCGAACCACATCATCTACAGTCGCTGAGGCGTTCCCAACGGTAATAGCCACCTTCTCTACTTCAGGTTTTACAACTTCTACTAGTTCTGTCGCATCCGTTGTCAGTTTGGAGGCATTGCTTGCAATGATGGTTGCATCATCTGTTAGGCTAGGGATCTTTCTTAGGGTATCATCGATAACCACTTCATGTTCTTTTAACTTCCCGTTGATGCTCTTAATAAGTTGGAAAACATTCTTTAGAGTTAGGGCTAGATATACTAGGGCTCCAATTCCAGCAATATATAAGAGGATTAAGAGTAAGTCCTTTAGGGTAATTGTAGCATCCATTTACAACCTCTTTCTTGCTTACTTGTTGGCTTTGCTGTCTTATTTGCTTTTCTTGTTGGCTTGTTTTTCTGCCTTGTCCTTGCCGTCTTTAAGAGCCTCAGAGATTTCTTGGCCAGATTCTTTAACTTGGTCAGCAGTTTCTTGGGCTTGGTCCTTGACTTCCGCCTTTACTTTTTTGCCAGACTCTTCCAAGCTGTCCTTAACCTCTCCCAGTTCCTTGCCTACAACTTGGCCTTCTTCACGAACAATTTCTCCAATGGCCTTGGCCTTAGCCTTGGCAATTTCACTTTGGTCTTTCATTTCTTCAGCCTTAAGGGCAGCCCTTAATTTTAAATCGTCATAGGTTTCACGCACAGCGACTTCAGCGTCATAGGCCTTGGCAGATAGTTCGTCAGCCATTTCTAGGGCTTGGTCCTTGGTGTTTTCCGCTACTTCTTTGGACTTATCTGCAATATCTTTTCTTAGCTCTTCCCCACTCTTAGGAGCAAAAAGAACCCCGGCTAGGGCGCCCACTAGGGTCCCTAGGGCAAAATTTTTCGCTGTTTTGGCTTGTCTTTCTAGTCTTTGTTGACGTCTCTTTTCTTCTAAATACTCAATTATCATAATATCGCCTCCGTGAATATTTTATATGCTTCTCTTTTATTATACCCAGGGCCTTTATAATTAACCAAAGAAGGAGGCTTTAGGCCTTTTATTTCTCTATTTATTTATAAAATTTGGCTTTTTTAATGGACTTTAGCCTCCTAATGTTTTATAATAAGGGCATTAAAAACTATAATATAATTATTAAAACGCTATTGTAAAGAAATGAGGCCACCTATGAAAAAATCCTTAGCCCTAAAACTCTTAGAAGACCATCTTTTAGCCGGTGAATTAAAAACTGGCCAGGAGATTGCCATAAAGATTGACCAAACCCTAACCCAAGACTCTACTGGGACCATGGTCTACCTCCAATTGGAGGCCATGGACCCAGACAAGATAGAAACAGAACTGTCTGTGGCCTATGTAGACCACAACACCCTGCAAAGCGACTATAAGAACCCGGACGACCACCGCTTTATTCAGTCTGCGGCAGAAAAATACGGCCTGGTCTTTTCCAAGCCTGGGGCGGGTATCTGCCACCAGGTCCACTTGGAACAGTTTGCCAAGCCTGGTAAGAGCCTTTTAGGGTCTGACTCCCACACTCCCACAGGAGGGGGGCTGGGGGCCCTGGCCATTGGGGCCGGCGGCCTGGATGTGGCTGTGGCCATAGCCCGGGGCTACTACTACCTCAAGGTCCCCAAGGTCTACCAGGTCTATCTAACAGGTAGCCTGGGTCCCCATGTAAATGCCAAGGACGTCATTTTGACCATCCTAAGAAAACTAGGGGTCAAGGGTGGCCTGGGCTATATTATGGAATACACAGGCCCTGGCCTAAAGAGCCTGTCTGTCCCCCAAAGAGCCACCATCTGTAATATGGGAGCCGAGCTAGGGGCCACCAGCTCCCTCTTCCCCTCTGATGAAAGGACCCAAGACTTTTTAAGACGCCAAGGCCGGGAAGAAGACTTCCGGCCCCTGGCTGCCGACCCTGATGCCTCCTATGACCAGACCCTAGAGCTGGACCTCTCTGAAATTAAGCCGGCCCTAGCCTGCCCCCACTCTCCTGACGCCGTAAAGAATGTAGAGGAAGTGGGACGGATTCCTGTCAACCAGGTGGCCATTGGGTCCTGTACCAACTCCTCCTATACCGACATGATGGCCGTGGTGAAGATCCTAGAAGGTCGCCAGGTCCATCCCGATGTGAGCCTGGTTATTAGCCCTGGTTCTGCCACCATCCTCCGTCTTCTTAGTGAAAATGGTGGCCTAGCCACCATGATTGGGGCCGGAGCTCGGATCTTGGAATCGGCCTGTGGACCCTGTATTGGGATGGGCCAAGCCCCCTCCTCTGGCGCCGTCTCCCTTAGGAGCTTTAACCGGAACTTTAAGGGCCGGAGTGGGACCCTGGATGCAGACATCTATTTGGCCAGCCCCCAAACCTGTGCTGCCAGTGCTGTCTTAGGCTATATAGGGGACCCCTCTGAACTCCCCCCTCCTGGGGCCCAGGAAGAGCCTGAAAACTACGGGCCTGTTAAGTCCTACTTTATCTATCCCACAGACCCAGAAAATAGGCCTAAGGCTACCCTCAAGGGACCCAACATCAAGCCCTTCCCCAAAACCCGGCCCCTGCCCTCTACTCTCAAGGGAAGGGTCCTCTTTAAGGGAGGGGACCATATCACCACCGATGATATTTGTCCTTCCAACGCCAGCCTCCTCCCCTACCGGTCTAACATTCCCTACCTATCCCAGTTTGCCTTTAAGACCCTGATTCCCGACTTTAAGGAAAGGGCCGAGGCCAGCCCTGGTGGCCTTATTGTGGCCGGGGACAACTACGGTCAAGGGTCCAGCCGGGAACACGCCGCCCTGGTCCCCCTCCAACTAGGGGTCCAAGCGGTCATTGCCCTCTCCTTTGCCCGGATCCACCGGCAAAACCTGATTAACTCTGGTATCCTGCCCCTAGTCTTTGAAAATCCTGAAGACTACAAGTCCATTAATGAAGGAGACCTGTTGGAAATAAAAGACCTAAGAGACCAGCTAGGAAGGGGGCTTGTCTTAAGAAACCTTAGCCAAAATAAGGATATAGCCCTTTCTCTTCCCCTTTCTGACCGGGAAAAGAAGGTCCTCTTACAAGGTGGCTATCTAAACTATGCGAAAACCCATGTCCCAGGAGGTAAAGAAAATTGAAAAAGGTCACCCTTATTCCCGGAGACGGGATCGGTAAAGAAATAAGTCAAGCCACCCTAGAGGTCCTGGCTGCGGCCAAGGCCCCCCTAGACTTTGATGTGGTCATGGCAGGCCAGGAGGCCTATGAAAAGGAAGGGGCCTACCTGCCCCAAAGGCTTCTGGACTCCCTAGACGAAAGCCGGCTGGCCCTAAAGGGTCCTGTTATGACCCCCATTGGCCAGGGCTTTTCCTCCATTAATGTCCAGCTAAGAAAAAAATACGACCTCTATTGCAACTTTAGGCCCATTAAGGCCCCCGGTCCCCTTCCCCTTAGGTATGAGGGGGTCAACCTGGCCATCTTCAGAGAAAATACAGAAGACCTCTATGCCGGCCTAGAGGAAGAGGTCTCCCCAGAGGAGGCCCGGTCCATTAAGGTCATCACCCGCCAGGCCTCCCAGCGGATTGCCAGAGCAGCCTACGACTACGCCCTAAGATCTGGCCGGAAAAAGGTCACCATTGTCACCAAGGCCAATATTATGAAGAAAACAGACGGCCTTTTCTTAAGGGCCTGCCAAGAAGTCGCCCAGGACTACCCCTCCATCAAGACGGAGACCCTCCTGGTGGACAACATGGCCATGCAGCTAGTCCTCCACCCTGAGACCTTTGATGTCATTCTGACAGAAAACCTCTATGGAGATATCCTCTCTGACCTGGCTGCCGGCCTTATTGGGGGCCTGGGCCTAGTGCCTGGGGCCAACCTGGGTAGGGACATGGCCATCTTTGAATCAGTCCATGGGACCGCCCCTGACATTGCCGGCAGGGATATGGCTAACCCCACCGCCATGCTCCTGTCTGCCTGCCTTCTCCTGGACCATATTGACCAAAAGGACCTGGCCCAAAAAATTCGCCGGGCCCTCTACCAGGTCCTTTCAGATAAGAAAAACTACACCCAGGACCTGGGAGGGTCCTTAGGAACCAGGGCCTTTACTAAAGAAGTCATTCAGTGCCTAGAAAGGATGGACTAAGATGGACAGATGGAAGGACCCCCGTTTTTTAAGCCTTAGTCAAAGCTTAGAAGAACAGGGAAAAATTGACCGTCAACTCTATGATGACTTTAATGTCATGCACGGCCTAAGAAAAAAGGACGGGACCGGCGTCTTGGTAGGCATTACCCGGATAGGGGATGTCACCGGTTACAGGAGGGAGGAGGGCCAGATTATCCCCACCCAGGGGGACCTCACCTATAGGGGCTATTCTATTTTAGACCTGGTGGCCGACCTGCAAAAGACGGACCGGCTGGGTTTTGAAGAAATTACCTACCTCCTCCTTTTAGGCAAGCTCCCTACTAAGGAGGATCTAGACTACTTTAAGTCCCTCCTCCTGGAGGCCCAGTGCCTGCCCGACCACTTTTTAGAAGATGTCCTCCTAAAAATCCCCTCCACCAACCTGATGAATAAGATGATGCGGGCCCTTTTAGCCCTCTATAGCTATGACCAGGACCCAGAAAGTGATGATATTAAAAATGTCCTCCGCCAGTCCATGAGCATCATCGCCAAACTCCCCCTAATTATGGCCTACTCCTACCAGGCCCAGCGCCACTACATTGACGGGGACTCCCTGATTATCCATAAGCCCCGGCCGGACTATTCCATGGCCGAAAATATCCTCCATATGATCCGGCCCGACTCCCAGTTTAGCCGGGAAGAGGCCAAGATCCTGGACCTCCTCCTCATTGTCCATGCTGAGCACGGTGGGGGGAATAACTCCAGTTTTGCCACCCATGTGGTCTCTTCTGCAGGCACCGACTCCTACTCCACCATGGCCACTGCCCTGGCCTCCCTCAAGGGCCCCCGTCACGGAGGGGCCAACCTCAAGGTGACTGCCATGCTAGAGGACCTCCGGGCCAATATCCGGTCCCTGGACCAGGACCAGGACATTGAAAATTACCTTAGGAAGGTCCTGGCCAAGGAGGCCTTTGACGGCAAGGGCCTCATCTATGGGATTGGCCATGCCGTCTACACCCTGTCGGACCCCCGGGCCCTCCTCCTCAAGGACCAGGCCCGTCAGCTGGCCCAAATCAAGGGCTGTGAAGACCTCTTCTACTTTGTGGAAAGGGTGGAAAAGATTGGAGGCCGGCTGGTCCAGGAAAGAAACCAGCTGGACCATCCCGTCTGCTGCAATGTGGACCTCTATTCCGGCCTGGTCTATGATATGCTGGGCCTAGCTAAAAACCTCTACACCCCTCTTTTTGCCTTGGGCCGGATGAGTGGCTGGTCTGCCCACAGGCTAGAACAGGTCCTAGATAACAAGATTATCCGGCCAGCCTATGTCTATTTAAGCGGCCACCGGACCTACCTCCCCCTAGACCAGCGCTAGGATAAATATTTTTTCAAGCCTTTAAGGTCTGGGGCCTCCTATGTTATAATGGGTCTGTAGAGGTGACGAAGAAGGAAACTTTCCTGACTCAGAACTTAGAGCTTGAGTAAAAGGGCACCCTTGTGCCCTTTTTTGTGTTTAGGAGGTAAATATGCGTATTGCCATTGTGGGTATTTTTGTAGAAGACCCCCAGTCGGTCCAGAAAGTCAACCATATTCTTCATGACTATAGGGGCTGGGTCCTGGGACGGATGGGCCTGCCCCAGGTGGCCCCAGACCTTAATGTCATCTGCCTGGTGGTTAAGGCCCCCCAGGATCAGATTGCAGCCATGACAGGCAAGCTGGGTTCCCTAGCCGGGGTTAAGGCCAAGGCATCCTATGCAAAAATCAGCCTATAGGTTTTCCCAAGAAGACCTGGCCTACCTCCTAAGTCCCCAGGCTTCAAAAAAGGACCTGGAGGACCTAAGACAAAGGGCCCAGGACCTGACCCAGTCCCTCTATGGGAAAAAGATCTACATCCGGGGGCTCATTGAGTTTTCCAACTACTGCCAGGAGGCCTGCCGCTACTGTGGCATCCAGGCCACCAACCCCCATATTCAGCGTTTTCGCCTAAGTAAAGAGACCATCTACCAGCAGGTCAGCCTGGGCTATGGGGCCGGCTTTAGGACCTTTGTCCTCCAGGGGGGAGAGGACCCGGCCTACCGGGACCAGGACTTTTGCCAGATCATCTCCTGGATCAAGACCACCTATCCCGGAGTGGCCGTCACCCTATCCCTGGGCCTAAGAACCAAGGCCTCCTACCGGCGGCTTAGGGAGGCCGGGGCCGACCGCTACCTCCTAAGGCACGAAACAGCCAACCCCCAAATCTTTAGCCAGCTCCACCCTCCCAGCCAGTCCCTAGAGGCCCGGATAAGGGCCCTAGAAGACCTCAAGGACCTGGGCTACCAGGTGGGAACCGGCTTTTTGGTGGGGGCCCCTGGAACAGGGCCCAGGGACTACATGAAGGATGTCCTCCTTATCCGTCAACTGGACCCGGCCATGATTGGCATGGGGCCCTTTATCCCCCACAAGGACACCCCCTATAAAAACCACCCTCCCGGGTCTGTGGACCTGACCCTCCGCCTCCTGTCCATCTTGCGGCTGGAAAATCCCCGGGCCCTTATCCCAGCCACCACTGCCCTAAACACAGCCCATCCCCAGGGCCGGCTTTTGGGCATCCAGGCCGGAGCCAATGTCCTTATGCCCAACCTGAGCCCCCCAGAAGCCAAAAAACACTATCAACTTTATGACAAGAAAGAAACCCAGGGCCTAGAAGATGCCCTGGGCCTAAAAGACCTGGCCAAGGCCCTAGAGACCATTGGCTATAAGATAGATATTAACCGAGGAGACCCCATAGGAGGAGATTATGACCTATAAGCCTAGCTCTGCCCAGGCAGAAGACTTTATCCACCACGAAAGCATCCTAGATATTATAGACTACGGCCGGAAGCATGCCCACAATAGGCCCCTTATTGAAGGGGTCCTAAAGAAGGCCGCCCTGGAAAAGGGCCTGGACCCCAGGGAGGCCTTCCTCCTCTTGGCCTGCCAGGAAGAGGACCTCAACCAAAAGATCTACCAGCTGGCCCGGGACATCAAGCTTAAGATCTACGGCCGGCGAATTGTCCTCTTTGCCCCCCTCTACCTATCCAACTACTGTATCAATGGCTGTGTCTACTGCCCCTTCCACGGGCAAAACAAGGACATCCCCAGGAAGAAACTTTCCCAGGAGGAAATCCGCCAAGAGGTCATTGCCCTCCAAGACATGGGCCACAAGCGTTTGGCCCTAGAAACGGGAGAAGACCCCCTCCACTCCCCCATTGACTATGTCCTAGAATCCATCGACACCATCTATTCTATCCACCATAAAAATGGAGACATCCGCCGGGTCAATGTCAACATTGCCGCCACCAGCGTGGAGGAATACCGGATGCTCAAGGAGGCGGGCATTGGGACCTACATCCTCTTCCAAGAGACCTACCACAAGGACAACTATGAGGCCCTCCATCCCAAGGGACCCAAGAGCGACTACGCCTACCACACAGAAGCCATGGACCGGGCCATGGAAGGGGGCATTGATGATGTGGGCATGGGGGTCCTCTTTGGCCTTAATAACTTTGAATACGACTTTATTGGCCTTATGATGCACGCCGCCCACCTGGAGGCCCGGTTTGGGGTGGGCCCCCACACCGTATCTGTCCCCCGGATTCGCAGTGCCAACGATATTGACCCCGATACTTTTGAAAATGCCATTTCCGATGAGGTCTTTAAAAAGATTGTGGCCTGTATCCGGATTGCCCTCCCCTACACCGGCATGATTATCTCCACCCGGGAGTCCCAAGAAACCCGCCAGGCTGTCTTGGACCTGGGCATTAGCCAGGTTTCTGGTGGATCCAAGACCTCTGTAGGGGGCTACGCCCTGGACCGGCAAGAAGAGGCCCTGGGGTCTGAACAATTTGACCTGGCCGACAACCGGACCCTAGATGAGGTCATCTACTGGCTTTTAGAAACAGACCACATCCCCTCCTTCTGTACTGCCTGCTACCGGGCCGGCCGGACTGGGGACCGGTTTATGGCCCTGGCCAAGACAGGAGAAATTGGCCAAATTTGCCAGCCCAACGCCCTTATGACCCTCCAAGAATACCTCTGCGACTATGCCAGCCCCAGGACCCGGGCCCTGGGAGATAAGGTCATCCAGAGGACCCTGGGGGACATTTCTGACCCCCTTATCCAAAAAAAGACCCGGCAATGGATCCAGGACATCCAGGCCGGCCAAAGGGACTTTAGGCTATGAGCCTCAACCAGGCCCCTACCGGGGAACGGCTCCACATTGGGATCTTTGGTCCCACCAACAGTGGCAAGTCCAGTCTCTTAAACAGCCTAACCGGCCAAAGGGCGGCCCTGGTATCTCCCAAGGAGGGAACCACCACCGACCCGGTCTATAAAAATATGGAGGTCCATGGCCTGGGCCCCATCACCCTCATAGATACAGCCGGCTTTAAGGACCAGGGAGACCTGGGCCCCCTTAGACTGCAAAGGACCCGGGAGGTCATAGAAAAATGTGACGGCTTTATCTACCTTCTTACAGGGGACCCCCAGGAAGACCCCTTCCTGGCCCTTTTAAGGGAAAAAAATAAGCCCCTAATCTATGTCCTGGCCAAGGCCGACCTCCTGGAGGATAAGGCCCTTCATAGGGCCACTAGGCACCTGGACCCCCTCCCCTTTATCCAGGGAGATGAGGCCAGCCGGACCCGGCTACTAGAGGCCCTCCGCCAGGCCTTTAAGGAGGAAAAGGCCCCCTCCCTTTTAGGGGGCCTGGTAAAAAAAGGAGACCAGGTCCTCCTGGTTATGCCCCAGGACGCCCAGGCCCCCAAGGGCCGGCTGATCCTGCCCCAGGTCCAGACCCTCCGGGCCCTCCTAGATGAGGGGGCCCTGGCCCTGTCTTGCCAGCCAGACCAGCTGGAAGAGGCCCTAAGGGCCCTGGCGGCCCCGCCAGACCTGGTTATTACAGACAGCCAGTGCTTTAAAGAGGTCCGGGACCACCTGGACCCCAGCCTGGCCCTAACCTCCTTTTCCGTCCTCTTTTCAGCCTACAAGGGAGACCTGGACTACTTTATCCAGTCCGTGAAGGCCCTGGATAAGGCCCCACCTAAACGGGTGGCCATCCTAGAGGCCTGCACCCACCCTCCCGACAGCGAGGATATCGGCCAGGTTAAAATTCCCCGTCTTCTTCGAAAAAAATGGGGGCCCCTCCTAGAAATTGACTTCTACCGAGGCCAGGACCCCCTCCCCATGGCCTCCTATGACCTCCTGGTCCACTGTGGGGCCTGTCTATTTAACCGGACCCATGTCCTAAACCGGGTGGAGAAGGCCAAGTCCCTAGGCCGGCCCATGACCAACTATGGCATTTTAATTGCCTACCTCCAGGGGATCCTGGACCAGATTAGCCTGCCCAAAAGTAAATAAGCCCTAGCCCAAGTTTTAGCCCTAAGACTTGGGCTTTTTAAATTGCAAAAAGATCGACCAAGGAAGGCCTTAGTCGATCTTTTTTTAGTCTACCATATCTTCTTCATAGTCTAGCCGGTTGGGCTTGTCTAGGGCCGTATCCTGGTCTAGGAGGGCCTCTAGCTGGTGGTCTAGAAAGTCTGTGTCATAGGCCCCCTCTTTAAAGGAGGGGTCGGTAATGACCACATAGGGGACCTTGATAGCTGTTTTAACTCCAGCCAGAACCAGTTCCTCCAGGGAGGTCTTCATCTTGTTAATGGCCTCCTTCCGGCTGGGGGCCTTGACAATAAGCTTGCCCAGCATGGAATCGTAGTAGGAGGACAGGTGGGTAATGTTCCTAAGGCCGTTGTCAAAACGGACATTAAAGCCGCCTGGGGTATGGACAATCTTTAAATTGCCCGGTTGGGGGGCAAAGTTGTCATAGGGGTCCTCGGCATAGATCCGGCACTCAATGGCATGGCCCACCAGCTGGATCTGGTCTTGCCTATACTTGAGGTCATGGCCATAGGCCACCCGGAGCTGTTCCTTGACAATGTCCACCCCAGTGACCATTTCTGTCACCGGGTGTTCCACCTGGAGCCGGGTGTTCATCTCAATGAAGTAGTAGCTCCCCTCCTGGTCCACTAAAAATTCCACAGTCCCGGCATTTTCGTAGCCACAGGCCTGGGCAATTTTAACTGCCGCCTGGCACATGGCCTCCCTTTGGTCTGGGCTTAGCTTGGGAGAGGGGGCTTCTTCTATAATCTTTTGGTGGCGGCGCTGGATGGAGCAGTCCCGGTCATAGAGGTGGATCACATGGCCCTTCTTGTCAGCTAGGACCTGGACTTCCACATGACGGGGGTTTTCTATGAGCTTTTCCACATAGATGGCCGGGGACCCAAAGGCGGACATGGCCTCCTTCCGGGCCAAGACCCATTCCTGGTGCATCTCTTGGGAATTGTTGACCCGGCGGATCCCCCGGCCCCCACCCCCATTGGCGGCCTTTAAGAGGACGGGATAGCCCACAGCCTGGGCAATTTCCTGGGCCTCAGACAGCTTAAGGACCGTCCCTTCTGACCCGGGAATGGTGGGGACCCCGGCCTTCTTGGCCACTTGCTTGGCCTGGACCTTGTCCCCCATCTGCCGCATGGTATCTCCAGAGGGGCCAATAAAAACCAGGCCATTTTTTTCTACCTCATCTACAAAGTCAGACCGTTCCGACAAAAACCCGTAGCCGGGGTGGATGGCTTCGGCCCCTGTCCCTATGGCTGCCTGGATAATGTTGGGAATGTTGAGGTAAGAGTCCTTGACAGGCGGCTCCCCTATACAGACCGTTTCATCGGCCAGCTTGACATAGAGCTTGTCCTCGTCAATGGTGGAATAGACGGCCACGGTCTTGATCCCCATTTCCTTACAGGCCCGGATAACCCGGACGGCAATCTCTCCACGGTTGGCTATAAGGATCTTATGAAACATGGTCATCACCTACCTTTTCAATGACAAAGAGGAGGTCCTTATATTGGACAAAATCATTTTCCTTAAAGTTTACCTGGCGGATGGTGCCAGAAACAGGGGCACTTACCTGGAGCTTCTCTCCTAGGACGGAGACAAAGCCTAGGCCCTGGCCCTTTTCTATATAGCTGCCTACCCGGATGGGCTCGCCGTCACTACCAGCCCCCTTGACATAGAGCTGGGCTGGATGGTAGAAGCCCACGGCTGGAGAATAGACATCCTCCAAGAAGGACTGGACCTCTTTTCTAATGGCCTGGGCCCTTTCCTCCTGGCTCAGGTCCTCATTTTCTTCCAATTGGACGCTAGAAGGACGAATGTCTCCTTCCTGGACAGGAGCCAGGTCTGGCTCTTGGCTAGGCCTGGAAGGAAGGCCCTGGCCCTGCTTTAGGGCCAGGCGGAAGTCCCCCTTTTCTATGACCACCGACCCCATATCCCGGCCGGAAAAAAGAGCCATCAGGTCAAAAACTGGGTCTAATTTACTCATCATCCACCTCCAGGACTAGGAGGACGGCCTCTGCTTGGACGGCCTCCTCATTTTCCACTAAAATCTCCTTCACTCGGCCAGACCGGGGGGCCTTCACCTCGTTCATCATCTTCATGACCTCTATAATCATCAGGGTGTCCCCCTCCTTAACCTCTTGGCCCACCTCCACAAAGGGGGGCTCTTCTGGATCTGGGGACCGGTAGCAGGTTCCCGTAATGGGGGCCAAAACAGGGTAGGTCCCTGGGTCTTCTGCCCCTTCCTCCTCTTTGGCCAAGGCCTGGGGCCTTTCCTGGGGCCTTTTTGCCCTGGACCCTGGACCCTGGCTAGTCTGCCGGTCTAGTTCTATATGAAAGTCCCCCATATCCAGGGACAGGCTCTCAATATTTGAGGCCTCAAAGTGGTCTAAGAGCTTTTCTATAGACCCTATATCCAACCAAGTCATCGCTGCCTGCCTTTCTGTCTCTATAAATTTATCCTCAATCTGGTCCAGGTCCCTCCGCCAGGCCCTATAAATCTCCAGGGCCTCCTGGGGGGAGATCGCCTTAAAGTGAACCCGATGACCCTGGTTCATCTGGGCCAGCTTGGACAGGTCTGGCCGGATAATGGTGGCAATCTTGGCATAGCCTCCTGTGGTTTGGTGGTCGGCCATCATAAGGGTGGGCTGGCCGTCCCCACTGACCTGGATACTGCCAAAGACAATTCCATCAGAAATAATATCTGACCCGGCCTTGGTTTCTATGGCTGGGCCTGCCAGCCGGTAGCCCATCCGGTCTATATCCTTACTTACTTCATAAGTGGCAGATAGGAAGGTCTTCTTCCCCTCTTCGGTAAAGGCCTCCTCTTGGGGGCCCATAACCACTCTAATGAGACCCGGGTCCAGGTCCTCCTCCAGGACCTGGGGGTCCAGGCCATAAAGGGGACCTTCCCCTTCTTTAAGGTCCAGGGGAATTTGGTCCCCTGCTTCCAGGGCCTGGCCCCTTAGGCCCCCCATCTTCCCCCTTAGATAGGTAGAATAGGACCCCAGGACCGGGTCTAGCTTCCATTGGCCTCCCAGGGCCAGGTAGGTCCTGACCCCCTTTTGGGCCCCAGAAAATTCTAGGACCTGGCCCCTCTTCCAGACAAAGGCCTGGTAGGGGGGGAGGGCCTGGCCATCTAGCTTGGCCCCCATGTGGGCCCCTGTAAAGGCCGCCACCCCCTCGCCATCTAGGCGGAAGGTCCCCCCTAAAAGGGTCATCTCTATAAGGGGGGCCCCAGGCTCATTGCCCACCAGCCGGTTGGCCAGCTCCATGGCCACCGGGTCCATGGCCCCGGCTACGGCCACCCCATACTGCTGGTAGCCCCACCGGCCCTGGTCTTGGATGGTGGATAAGAGGCCCGGTTTGATAACGTGTAATTTTCCCTCCATGTCCTATCCCTCCACTTCTTCTAAGATCTTCACCTGGTAGCTTCCTGCCCTGATGGCCTGGTCTATGGCCTGGTAGGTCTCCTGGTCTATGGCTTCAAAACGAATATAGTCCCCTGCCCGAATCAGGACCGGGGGGTCCTCCTCTGGCACCATGAGCTGGAGGGGGGTCCGGCCAATGAGCTGCCAGCCCCCAGGACTGTCTATGGGGTAGATCCCCGTTTGGGCCTCGGCAATCCCCACAGACCCTGCAGGAATCCTTAGCCGGGCCTTTTCTAGCCGGGGAGTGGCAATCTGGGGGTCCAGGCCACCCAGGTAGGTAAAGCCCGGGGTAAAGCCCAGCATATAGACCAAATAGTCGGGAGCCTGGTGGCGGCGGATGACCTCCTCCTGGCTAAGGCCAGCCACCTGGGCCACATGGGCCAAATCGGGCCCCATGTCACCCCCATAGCAGGTGGGGATGACAATAACCCGCTTTTTCTCCGAAGCCCCCCCTTCTAGGCTGAGGCTAAGGCCCTCCAGCTGGCTTCTTAGGGCCTCCAGGTCTGTGACCATGGGGTCAAAGAGGATCAAAATGGACCGGTAGGTGGGGATCAGTTCCCGAATCCCCCAGGACCTATAGGCCTGGTCCTCTTCCAGCTGGTTCATAATATGGCGGATGGTCCGGCTAATGGCCGGGGAAATCTTATTGTCAAATTCCATCAAAAGCCCCTGGTCGCCCACGGGCTTGTAGTTTATGGTCATGGCAAGCACCCCCTATTGAAAGAGGGCAGCTAGGCCACTTAGGGACCGGACCCCTACTACAGCTGTAGCTACAACCACAAGAACCCCTAGGATAAAGAGGACCTGGGGATGCTTGTAGTCCCCCACAATGTCCTTTTTCCTGGAGGCAATGAGCATGGCTCCCAGGGTAAAGGGCAGGATGAGGCCGTTGACAGACCCTGCCAAAACAAGGAGGGTGGCAGGTTGGCCCACAATAATCATCACTAGGGCAGCCAGAAGGATAAAGGCAATAATGGCCTTGTTCCTATGGTCACGAACCCACTTAATATCTGTTAGAAAAGACACAGAGGTATAGGCACAGCCAATAACAGAGGAGACCCCTGCGGCAAAAAGAACCACCCCAAAAAACTTATAGCCCAGGGGGCCGGCCCCTAATAGAAAGGCATCGGCAGCTGGGTTAGAGGGGTCCAGGCTCTGGCCCTTGCTTACAACTCCTAGGATGGCTAAAAAGAGAAGGACCCTCACAAGACTTGAGGCGGCCATCCCTAATTTAGCAGACCCCATATATTGGGGCAGGTGGTCCTCCCCGGCCTTGCCTGTGGCCAAAAGCCGGTGGGCCCCTGAAAAGGTAATATAACCCCCTACAGTCCCCCCCACTAGGGTCAAGATGGCCTGGTGGGGAAAGACGTCTGGAGCCAGGGTCCGCTTAAGGGCCTGGCCCACAGGAGGTTGGGTGGCAAACATGACATAGGCTATAAGCAGGATCATAATGGCCCCTAGGATGGTGGTGAGCCGGTCCATAATATCGGCTGCACTCTTATTGGCAAAGATAAAGATAGCCAGGGCCGCTGAAATAACCACCCCCAGGGACGTATCTAGGCCAAAAATAACATTTAAGCCCAGGGCAGAGCCCCCCACATTCCCAATATTAAAGACCATGCCCCCAAAGGCCACTAGGAAGGAAATAAAGACCCCTAGGCCTGGAAGAACCTGGTTGGCCACCTCTTGGCCATGGAGGCCTGTTACAGAAATAATCCGCCAAATATTAAGCTGGGCCACCAGGGCCAGGATCACAGATACTAAAATAACAAAGCCAAAAGTGGCCCCTAGTTGTTCTGTAAAGGTGGCTGTTTGAGTTAAGAAACCCGGCCCAATGGCTGAGGTGGCCATCAAAAAAGCCGCCCCCACCAGTTGGGTCCGGTCAATGCCTGAATTAGTTGCTGGTTTATTAGTCATAGAAATCCTCCTTTACTTAGTCTGGCCAAAGGCCCTTAGGACCACGCCTTCTTCTTCTAAAGCCTGGGCTATTTTTCTTACAAAATTTAGGGCCTGGGGGTTGTCCCCATGGACACAAATGGAATCGGCCACTATGTCTATATCCTGGCCAGTGATGGCCTTAACCCTTCCCTCCTTAACCATCCTAAGGGTCCGGGAAATGGCCAGGTCTTCATCTTCAATCAGGGCCCCTGGTTCCTTCCGGCTCACCAGGCGCCCATCTTCCCTATAGGCCCGGTCCGCAAAGACCTCCTGGGCCACCTTGACCCCCATGGCCTGGCCAGCCCGGGCAAAGGGACTCCCACTAAGGGCTAAAAAATAAATGTCCGGCCAAATCTTTAGGCAGGCCTCCATAAGAACCTTGGCCAGGTCCGGGTCAGCCATGGCCTGGTTATAAAAGGCCCCATGGAGCTTGATATGCTGAAGGGCCAGGTCATGGGCCCGGGCAAAGGCATCTAAGGCCCCCACCTGGTAGGCCACATAGTCCTTCATCTCCTGGTAGGACAGGTCCATCTTCCGCCGGCCAAAACCCAAGAGGTCGGGATAGGAGGGATGGGCCCCCAGGGCCACCCCCTCTTTTTTTACAAGGCCCACGGTCTGGTTCATAAGGCCCGGGTCCCCAGCGTGCCAACCACAAGCCACATTGGCAGAGGTCACCAGCTTAAGGATGTCTTCATCCATGCCCATCTTATAGGCCCCAAAACCCTCCCCTAAGTCTGAATTAAGATCTACATATTGTGTCATGTCCTTTCCCACCCTTCTTCCTTATTTTTAGGCCCTTGGGCCTGGCATAGGTCTTTTTATAAGTGTTTTTCTAAGTGCTAAGGCCATTATACCACGGGAACCTTTGTTAGTATAGTTTTATTTTTTATAATACCGTTTAATCTTCCTTGGCCACAAAAAAAAGGGACCCTCCAGGTCCCTCTTTTAAAAGGAAGTCCTCTATAAGTCTAGTTTTTTAAAACTGGCCGTAGTAGCCCATGGGGTCTGGGTCTTCTCCAAACCAAACGTGGGCATAAGCCCCCTCAATGCCGACCCCCATGACCCTAAGGTCGGACCAATCGCCACTACCTACAATAACTGCATTATGGCCAGGAGACCCCTTCCAGCCTTCTAAAAATTCTAAGGGGCTGGTAAATCCCTTGGCAGAAATTTCAAAACCATGGCCCCGGTAGCTGGTTAGTTCCCTGGGCTTAGACCACATCAGGTCTGCATACTGGTGGTCTTCTGTATAGGTCACAGGCTGCCAAGATCCCTGGTCAGACCAGGAATGAAGGTTGCCCTGGATGCCCCGCCTATCCACCTGGTATTCAGGCTGGTTTTGGATAGAGTCTGCCACATGGGTTCTAGCCACCTGGGTTAGGGACTTAGAAATGTAAAATTCTGGCTGGCCCAATTGCCGGCGATAGTAGTTGATCCATTCAGCCAGCTCGGCCTCTTCCTGGCTTAAGCCCTGGGCCAAAAGAGCCTGGTAACGGGCCTGGTTAAAAAGAGGATTAACTGCTGGCTCTTGGTCTTCCTCATAAAAGACCCCAGGTCCACTTAGCTGGTAGCTGGTGGTATAAAAGACCTCATCCGCCATGGTCTGGTCGCTTTCTTCAAGACCTGTATGGATCCAGACACTCCGGGTGGCCTGGTCATAGTCTACCTGAAAGCTAATATACTGGCTTAGGTCCCTTAATTGGATATAATTATTCCCCTGGATCAGGGCGGTCTTAAGGGGTCTAGCAAGGCCATCTACAAGAAAAACTCGCTTGGCCAGGTCTGCCTGGGCCCAGTCTTGGGGCAGGGGACTTAGGTCTGTTGCCATCATCCTATAATTTTCCTGGCTATTTAGGCTAACCTGCCTCTTTTCCGGATTATAGGCCACATTAAATTGGGCTCCAGTTCCCTTTAAAACAGCAGCTAGGTCACGAAGGCGAACATAATTATTCCCCTCCACATTATAGGCGCCCATGGAAATAGGATCTCCATCGACTAGGATAGCCTGGTCACTTTTTTTAGCTTGAGCACCCTTCGCCTCTACAGAATAATTCGGTATAATGATGAAAATACACATTAATAGTATAAGATACCTTTTCACAAGAACGCCTCCCTTCTTCATGTCTTTGATTTATTGATGTATATATTATTTATTGATGTGTCTATTATATCATGAAAACGTTGGCCTTCATAGCATATTATTGTAAATTCTAAGTTACAAGTCCGTGTCATTTACATTACAATTTATCCTAAAAAGGTCCACTTTAACTTAAAAATAGGCAAAAAATCTTGACATTGTATTAAGGGACTAGTACAATACTATTGTATTAAGAGAGTGATACAGGAAGGAGGGCCCCATGGATTTCGATGGAAATAGACCTATTTACGTTCAACTTTATGAAGAAATAAAAGGGCAAATTGTTTCAGGCCTTTTAAAGCCTGGCGACAAACTAGACTCGGTCAGGACCCTGGCCAAGACCTTTGGTGTGAACCCCAATACCGTCCAGCGTGCCTTACAAGACCTAGAAAGGGAGGCCTTAATTGTGACAGACAGAACCCGTGGCAAGTTTGTAACTGAAGATAAAGAGATTATAAAAAACCTGGCAGGAGAAGTGTTTTACCAGGCCTGCCTCCAGCTTATTGAGGTGGCCAAGGACTTAAATATGTCCAAGGACCTGGCCTTAAAGCTTTTAGACCTAGAATGGGAGGGAAAAAAGGATGAAAGCCATTGAGATAAAAGACTTAAGTATGACCTACCGGAAAAACCAGGTCCTAGACCAGCTGAACCTTAGCCTGGACCTGGGTCATATTGTGGGCCTTCTAGGGCCCAACGGGGCAGGCAAGACCACCCTTTTAAAGATTCTGGCCGGTCTAGAGATGGACTATAAGGGCCAGGTTCAGGTCTTGGGCCAGACGCCAGGTCCCCAGACCAAAAAGAAGGTTAGTTTTCAGCCGGACTACCTCCCCCTCCCCAAGGACCTAACCGCCGCCCAGGCCATCGGACTCTATAGGCAGTTTTATGAAAACTTTGAAGAGACCAAGGCCTTTTACATGCTGGACCGCTTCCATCTGGAGCAAAACCGGAAGATCCGGGAGATGAGTAAGGGGATGAGGGACAAGCTTCAAATTGCCCTGACCCTGGCCAGAAAAGCCCAAATCTACCTGCTAGATGAGCCCATTGGCGGGGTGGATCCAGCCTCTAAACAAGAGGTTATAGACGGGATCCTAGACGAGTTTGACCCCCAGGCCACCCTGGTCTTATCTAGCCACATGGTCCGGGATATAGAGCCCCTTATTGACCGGGTCATTATGATTAATGAGGGCAAGGTCCTTATGGATGAGGAGACCGATGCCCTAAGGACCCTCTACCACCAGGACCTAGAGACTATTTTTAAGGAGGTTTACCATGGGTAAATTACTAAAGTATTATTTCAAGCGAGACAAGTGGATTATTCTAGCCATGCTGGCCCTGCCTCTTTTGGCTAGCCTGACCTACTTTTTTCTACCCAAGGAGGTCTCCCTTATTATTGACTCCTTGACCCTGGGCCTAAGCCTTACAGCCTGCGCTTTTATCTTTCTTATCCGAGACTACAAGCGCTTTTACGGGGAATATAGCAGCTTTTTTGGGGCCCTCCCCCTAAAGGGCAAGGAGATCATAGGGGGCCGGTTTATTTGGTTTTTCTTCCTGGGCCTATGGACCTGCCTGATCCTCCTTACCAAGGGCCTCCTCTTTTTTGTCCAGGTCCTAAATCCCCCAGAGCTGGGCCTAGTCTACCAGGATATTTATCAAATCCTAGCCAGCCTTTCCCCTTCAGCCATCCTCTTTTGGGTCCTGGCCGCCTTCATCTCCTTGGGGGCCTCCATCTCCCTCTGGCTCTTTGTCACCAGTGTGGGGAGCGAAAAATTCTTTAGGCCCCTGGGGATCGGGGGACCCTTCCTCGTCTATGTCCTCATCCGGATTCTTTGGACGGGGGTCCTCTTCCTTTTAGGTAAACTCTTGCTTGACATGGGCCTTGTGGGCATGAGCCTAGAGGGAAGCCAGATGGCCTTTTCTGGCATGGACAAGGCCAGCCTCCTCTGGTCTGGAAGCTCCCTCTTTGTCACTGTCCTAGGGTCCGTGGCCCTGGTCCTTAGGTCCATCTACAGCCACGACGTCAAGCTATCCACCTACCTATAAAAAAAAGAGGGGTCTCCCCCTCTTTTTTTGTCTAGGAAAAAGTCCCACCTGGGGGCTTTTTCTTTGGCCTAAAGCCTATTTTGC
>JAUNLJ010000017.1 GCA_030532305.1 Tissierellia bacterium | reverse complement strand
AAAATAGTGCTGACGAAATTTATTCATCAACACTATTTAGTATAGAACCGGAAAACCTTATCTTGACAAGGTTTTCCTTTTTTTTAATTTAATTAAGGAATCTTGGCATCATAAATGCAATGTATATAAGTAGGTCCGTTAAATAAAAAAATATAAAGAAAAGAGGTTAGAAGACAGATGACAAAAGCTAAGGAAAAAAGATTAGCCATCCTAGCCTGGGAAGAGACCTTAATTCCCAAGGGGCTAGACCAGCTGGGTCAGCTGGTAGGCAATAGTACCCATCCAGATACCTTTGACTTTCCTCTGGATATTGTAAGAGTAGCTGGGGCTCGTTGGGAGACCATCCTGGTCAATCCAGACCAAGAGGTTTTAGGAAGGATGATCGACCTGGCCCAAGAATTAGAAAAGAAGGGCTACGGGGCCATTACCACCTCCTGTGGATTTAATGCCATCTTCCAAGAAGACTTGGCTAGGAGTGTTAAGATCCCTGTCCTATCCTCCTCCCTACTCCAGATCCCCTATATCCAAGCCATTATAGGGACTAAAAGGCCTGTGCCAGTGGTAACGGCCTCAAGCCAGTACTTAACCGAGGAACATTTTGCCAAGACGGGGACCCAGGACCTGTCCCAGATCTATGTGTATGGCATGGAAGACTATTCCTCAGAATGGAAAAAGGTCAACCAGGAAGACCAAGACCTGGACCTGGACCGTCTAAAAGAAGAGATTGGAGACTTGGCCGACCTGATTGTAAAAGAACACCCCCAAGCAGGGGCCATCCTCCTAGAGTGTACAGACCTTCCCCCCTTTGCTGATCTTGTTCGGGAAAGGACAGGCCTACCTGTCTTTGACTTTGTAAGTATGATGGAAAATGCCTACCAGGTCCTAGACAAGTAAGGGATCTAGGTTTGTAAAGGGTAAAAAACCTTAGAAAGGGAGGTTTATTTTGGATAATTATGGAGTATTGTCATTAGCGCCCGCTGTAGTCGCCTTAGTATTAGCTTTTATTACCCGAGACGCCCTATTTTCAATTTTACTAGGAGTTTTTATAGGGATCTTAGTTTCTGGAGAAAACATGATCACTGGTTTTACTGCCGTCATGCAAGAGGCCCTAGGCAACGGGGACTTTATCTGGGTCCTTGCCATAGAAGTCTTTATAGGGATCATGGTGGCCTTTTTCCAAAAGTCGGGGGCCATTCGGGCCTTTGGAGATTGGGTCAACCGGTTTAACTTAAAACGTCGTGGAGCCACAGGTCTTGCCTGGCTCTTAGGGATGTTTATTTGGTTCTCAGACTATTTTTCTCCCCTGTATGTAGGAAATGTTATGCGGCCCATTACCGACAAGGCCAAGGTAGCTAGAGAAAAACTAGCCTATATTTGTGACTCCACCTCTGCCCCTATTATCTCCTTGATCCCCTTTTCATCCTGGGGCATTTATGTCGCCGGGCTGATGGTAGGTATTGGGGTTATCACCGATGCCAGGGTGGCCCAATCTGTTATGATGCAGGCCTGGAAATATAATTTTTATGGCCTCTTTGCCATTGCCTTTACAGGTCTAATCTCCTTTAAGATCATTCCAGACTTTGGCCCCATGAAAAAAGCAGAAGAAAGAGCCTACAAGGAAGGTAAGGTTATTGGAGACGGAGCCAAGCCCCTCCTTAGTAAAGAATTAGAAAATATTAAGCCCAAGGAAGGCATAAAGACCAACCTCTTTATTAACTTCTTTGCCCCAGCCTTAATTATTATTGTCATCACTGTATCTACTTATGTTCTTACAGGCTCTGCCCTAACCCTAGAAGGGCTTGTTACAGCGGTCGTCTTCCAATTTATCTGTATGCTGGTCCAAAAGATGGGGACCATCGAAGAGCTTGTGGAAGTGGCTTCAGAAGGGATCAAGAGTGTTATGAGTGCTATCTTAATCCTATCTCTAGCCTACTGCTTAAACCATATTTCTGGTGTCTTGGGGACAGCCAACTATGTCATTTCCGTGACAGAAGCCTGGATGACCCCCACCCTCCTCGTGGTTATGACCTTCTTAATCTGTGCCTTCACCTCCTTCTTTACAGGAACATCCTGGGGGACCTATGCCATTATGACCCCCATTGCTCTGCCCCTTGCCTTGACCCTATCAGGCAACCAAATTGACATGATCGTCTTTGCCGTTGTTGGGGCCATTATGGGTGGAGGTTGTTTTGGAGACCACTGCTCTCCCATATCTGATACCACCATCCTATCTTCCTTGGCAGCTGGATCAGACCATATAGACCATGTCAAAACACAAATACCCTATGCTGTCATTTGTGGTGGCCTAGCCTGCCTAGGAGGACTTGTTGTAGGGATGATTTATTAAACGAGACGCTTATTGCAAAAGAGGATAGATCGGAGGATAAAATGAAAATTGGTGTTGTAAAAGAAATTAAACCGAGTGAATACCGGGTAGCCATCACCCCCATGGGCGTAGCCGAGCTGGTCAACGAAGGGCACGAGGTCCTCATCGAACAAAAGGCCGGTGAGGGGAGCTATTTTGAAGACCAAGACTATAGGGAGGTTGGAGCCACCATCAAGGAGACCGCCCAAGAAGTTTGGACCCAGGCAGACCTGATCTACAAGGTTAAGGAAATCTTCCCAGAAGAATACAAGTACTTAAGAGACGATTTAATTGTGATGACCTACATCCATTCCAATGCCCACAGGGACCAAACCCAGGCCCTCCTAGATAGCCAGTGCAAGAGTGTGGCCTATGAAGATGTATCTGACGACCGGGGAGAATGGCCCCTGCTTTCTCCCATGAGTGAACTGGCCGGTAAGGGAGGTTTCCTAGCGGCCCTCCACTTTAGCCAAACCATCCAGGGAGGCCGGGGGCAACTTTTGGCCAACGTCTGTGGAGTTAGAACGCCCGTGGTCACCATTATAGGAGGGGGCCATACAGGCAAGGGGGCAGCAGAACTAGCAGCGGCCTTTGGCAACAAGGTCAACATCCTAGACCTAGACTATGACCTTATGGTAGACATGAAGACCTATATGCCTCCTAATGTAAACTTCCTCATGTCCAACCGGCAAAACCTCTTAGAATGCCTAAAGGATACAGACGTTTTGATTAACTGTGTCCTCTGGCCCAAACACAGGACCGACCACCTAGTCCACAGGGAAGACCTTAAGAAAATGAGAAAGGGCGCCATGATTATTGATGTGGCCTGTGACGAAGGGGGGGCCATAGAAACCTGCCGAGCCACCACCCACACGGACCCTGTCTATTATGAAGAAGGCATCCTACACTATTGTGTAGATAATATTCCTTCAGCCTTTGCCCACTCTGCCTCCATCACCCTTAGCAATGCCACCCTTCCCTTTGTAAAGGCCATTGCCAACAAGGGTTTTGAAGAGGCCCTAAGAGAGGACAAGCACTTAAGAAGGGGGCTCACCACCTACAAGGGCCAGCTCACCCTTTTAGAAACAGCTAAAAAACTAGACCTCCCCTTTACCTCTCCAGAAGAAGCCCTAGGCATGAACTAGGTCCTTTAGGAGGAGAACACTTCTAAAAAAGCCACCCTCAGGGTGGCTTTTTTGGTCCCAGCAGACAGTTTGCCCACAAAAAAAGGCCCCTAGGTTCAGCTAGGGGTCTTCCTCTAGAGGTCTCTCATCATAAATTCTGGGAAGCAGTCTTCTTCATACCGGTTACAGTCTAAGCAGGAGAAGATGTCCGGGGTTTCTTCTGGGCTTAAAAAGACAAAGTCATATTTTTTAAAGAAGCCTGGGGCCTTGGCGGTAATATAGACGGACTGGCCCCCCAGGTCCCGGATCTTGTCTAGGGATTTTTCTAAGAGGACCTGGCCCAGGCCCTGGCCCCTTAGGTCTTCTCTTACAGCAATGTCATTTAAGATAAAATACCCATCCCTCTGGGTGATAACGGCCCCGGCCAGGATCTCACCCTCTGGGCCCAAACAGGCAAAGCCTCCCAAGGACCCTTCTGGCTGGAGGCCAGACTCATCCAGGTGAAATTCCAGGTCCGAGGACTTAAAGAGGTCTTCAAACTGAAGGTAGTCTTGGGTTTCTTGGATACGGTAGTCTAACATAGGTGTCTTCCTTTCTTAGGATCTCTTGCCGACCTGGCCTTTCTTAGGGGTCAAGCCGGCCTAGAAAATGAGGAAAAAAAAGAGGGGGCCTAGGGCCTCCCCTTAATAGTAGAGGCCCTCTGCCATCATCTCTTGGATGGCTGGGTGGTTTTCTTCGATATCGCCAACCACAAGGGCCAAATAGTCCTTTAAGTGGACCACGTCTTCCCGGTCAAAGAAAACAGAAAGGTAGTTTCTAGTAACAAGGCCTTCTGTTTCCAGGGAGAACCGCCATTCTAAGGGGGCAGCAGCCTTGCCAGGGGACCCTTGGGGATGGGGGTCTAGGACCATAATATAGTCAGGGGCGCAAAAGGTCATTTCCTTTTTTTCCTCCATCCTTTGGTCCAAGAGGGCCCTTAAGTTGTCGTAGATTTCCTTGACTTCATAGGCCAAGAGCAGGTGGTTACTGGACCGGCCATAGTCCAGGTCCCTTCCATACTTACAGGAAAAGTCCACATGGGCCCAGGGGCCTTCCTCCTTAGGAGCCTCTACAGGGGTGTAGTTTAAGACACGAAATTCTAAATCAAGTCCGGATAAGTTTAACTTTAGCCACATACATGTCACCTCATTTACATCTTCTATATATTACTGACGAACTCCTTTAGGGGAGGGCCCTTTTGAGACCTAGGAAGGGGGCCTAGCCTTCAATAAACTTAACGGCTGTCCCGTAGGCCATGACCTCGGCGGCCCCCTCCATAATCGCTGAAGAGGCATAGCGAATGTTGATTACGGCATCGGCCCCTAGGGCTTCTGCCTCCTCTTCCATTCTTTGGGTGGCCAGGTCCCGGGCCTCAGACATCATCTGAGTGTAGGCCTTTAATTCCCCTCCCACCAGGTGCTTGAGCCCCTGGCTAAGGTCCTTGCCAATATGCTTTGTTTGGACTGTAGACCCCTTGACCAGGCCTAAGGTGTCTAAATTTTTTCCACTAATGTAATTTGTACTCACTAAGATCATTGTCTTCTCCTCCATTAAGTTTTAGAAAGCTTTGCCGGCGAAAAGGATCCTTCCTAGGAGAGACCCAAGAAAGGATAAGAACCGGCCCCTTGGCCCAGGGGGAAGGGTCAAGCTAGGGGGCAAGATAAAGGCTGGCAGTCAAAGGACTGGGCCGTCCACAAGGGGTTTACCAGCTCTTTCTTGTTTGGATCCTACAGGCTTAAGCCCTATAGGTTAAGATATATCTACCCCCTTTCCCCCATCTTAAAAGGAAACTTGCCCCCTTGGGCAAATATTTTCCCTTTTAAGGGGGAGGGTCTTGAATTTAAAGGGGGAAGTGGCTATAATAAAGACAAGTTAAAAAATAAACAAGCGGCCAGGGTCCCTTTCTTAGGGGAGAAAAAAAGAGAGAGGAGGCAATAAGAGGGCCCCTTGTTTAGAGGGAGGAGGAGAAAAAGGCTAGATCGTCAAGAAAAGATGGGCTTTATTTTTTTAGGTTTCTGCTTTATTACAATAGTGTAAGAAGAAAAAGTGTAAAGGAGCTTATAATGATTGAAAATAGAGAAAAATTACCAAAACTATGGGAAGCCCTAGTCCCTATAGTGGCTATGGCCCTGATTCTTGTATATTCTATGGTTGTCTTGGGGATTGACCCCCATATTCCCATTGTCTTTGCCACCATTATTGCCGGGCTTATGGCCTATAAGACCGGGTGCCAGTGGGAGGACATTAGCGATGGCATGCTCAGTTCCGTTTACCGGGCCATTGAAGCCCTAATTATTGTTATGTGTGTCGGGATGCTCATTGGGTCTTGGGTCCTTTCTGGGGTTATGCCGGCCATGATCTACTATGGCCTAGACTTGATTAGTCCCCGTTTCTTTTTGCCTACAGGCTGTATCCTGTGCTGTATTGTGTCTGTTGCCACGGGGTCTGCCTGGACCTCCGGGGGAACCATTGGGGTGGCCCTTATGGGGATTGGGGCCGGCCTAGGAATTAAGCCGGAGCTGACTGCCGGCATGGTCATCTCTGGGGCCTACTTTGGGGACAAGATCTCCCCCCTATCTGACAGTACCAATGTGGCAGCCGCTGCAGCAGGCACCGACCTCTACAAGCACGTCCGGTCCATGCTTTATACCACCGTTCCCAGTCTGATCATTGCCCTGGCCCTCTATACCATCATTGGCCTGCGCTATTCTCCAGACAACTACAACCCCCAACTCATCCAGGATATCCAGGGGGCCTTAAAGGAAACCTTTAACCTCAACCCCATCCTCTTTATTGCCCCGGCCTTTATTATTTTTACAGCTGCCGTGAGGATGCCGGCCATTGTCTCCCTGCTTATGGGGTCCTTCTTAGGGGGGATCTTGGCCTTTACGGTCCAAGGGGCAGGCCTGGTGGACTTCCTAGATGTTTTACTTAATGGTTATGTGGGAGATACGGGTCTAGAATTTGTGGACCGGCTCCTAACCCGTGGGGGTGTGGACGGGATGATGTGGACCATCTCCTTAATTATCTTTGCCCTATGCTATGGGGGGATTTTAGAAAAGGCCGGCTTTATAGATGCCATCCTAGTCCGGATTGTGGGCCGGATTAAGACAGTAGGTAAGCTGGTCACCGTCACCATCATAACAGGGATCGCCTGCGACTTTATCCTCACTGACCAATACCTGGCTAATATTATCCCTGGCCGGATGTACTACAAGCTCTATGACGAGATGGGCCTAGAGCGCCACTACCTATCCAGGACCCTGGAAGACGGGGGGTCCCTCTGGTCTCCCATGGTGCCCTGGAACGGGTGTGGGGCCTACCAAGCCGCCACCTTGGGAGTGGCCACCTTTGCCTACTTCCCCTATGCCTTCTTAAATCTTATTAACCCCATTATTGCCATTATTATGGCCTACCTAGGGATCTTTGTCTTTAGGAAGGAAGGGGAGGAGAAAAAGGAAGCCAGCAAAAACTAAAGAAAGTCAAAAAAAGAGAGCAAAAAAGCCGGGGAAAAAATCCTCGGCTTTTGGCTTTTTGGGCCTAGTGGTCCTTTAAGATGGCCAGGTCCATCCGGGGGAAGGGGATCTCGATTCCCCCCTGGGTCAGGCTCTTTAGGATGGCCTCTCGCATAAGGAGTTTCATTTTGGCGTGGTCCCTGTCCAGGCAGGGGGCAGAGACCAGAAGGTCCACCCCACTCTCGCCTAGCCTATTGACCCCAATGAGATAGTCCTTATCCGGGAGAATCCCCTCCAGCTGGTCTAGGGCCTGGCTGATGAGGGCCTTGGCCCGGTCCAGGTCGCTGTCATAGGCAATGGAGACTTCCACATCCGTATAGGCGTAGTCCCCCTTGGACAGGTTTTGCAGGGGTTTTTGGATAATGAGTTCGTTGGAAACAATAAGGGAGATATTTCTCCGGTCCTTTAGGACGGTGTTAAAAAGACGGATTTCATCTACCTGGACCAGGTCCTCCTTGCCTTCTAAATAGACATAGTCTCCCACCCGGATGGGCTTGGTGACCACCAGCATAATCCCAGAGGCCAGGTCCGTTAGGGACCCTTGGAGGGCCAGGGCAATGGCAAAACCCAGGGAGGCAATCAGGGCAATTAAAGACCCCGTTTGAATGCCCAGATTGTTGGCCATAATGGTGACCAGGATAAAATAGCAGATAAATTTTAGGACCTTGTCAATATAATAGATCCCACTGGTGGAGACCCGGGCTCTTTTTAGGAGCCGGGAGATCAGGGAGGCCAAGACCTGGATAAAGATGTAGCCTATGATAAAGATCAAAAGGACCAAAAGAAGGCTCAGGGCCAGGTCTTTAAAGTCCAGGGACTGCCAAAAGGAAGTGGACGAATATTTCTCTATATCTTCAGTAAGTTCATTGACAAGCTCTTCATTTGGAGCCTGGGCCACAAAACGGTACATGCTTTCCTCCCAATCTGATTTACGAAACCTGGGGCCAGGTGGTGGTTTTGTTTACTCTTTTAGTCTATCAAATTCTAGGGCCCAGGACAAGCTGGGCCTTTTTTAAGGAGGGGGAGGGAAATGGGCCTTGGGGGGTCCATTTTTTTTAGAAAACTGCTATAATCTACTTAGACTCTTTTCTGGACTAGAAGGGGAGAGAATCTATAAGATCAAAAAAATGGGGGCAGACCCCTGGAGGTAGACATGTTTAATAAAATAAAGATCGGGCTCTTAAATCATAGAAATATTATACGGATCGTCAAGTACATCCTCATCTCGGTGGTCCTTCTCTGGGTCAGTTGGTTTTTTGACTACAGGTCCCCCCAGCTTAAAAAGGCCCTACCCAAGATCCTCCTTTTGTCCCCGGAAGTCACCTCCTCTTTTTTATCCAACCTGTCCGGGACCTTCCTAACGGTTACCACCTTTACCTTTACCACCATCCTCACGGTCCTGGGCAAGTATTCCGACTCCTTTAGCCCCAGGATCGTCCAGGACTTTATTGACAAGCCCAATGTTTTGAGCCTGGTGGGGATTTATATAGGGGGCTTTTTCTATACGGTCCTGGCCCTTTTTATGGTCCAAAACATTGACCTGGAGGTCCCCCTGGTGGGAGGGACCCTGGCCGTCTTTTATGCCATTGCGGCCATGATTTCCTTTATCCTCTTTGTAAGACGGGTCCTGGCAGACATTAAGCTCACCAGTGTGGTGGATAATATTTATGACAAGGCCTATAGACTGATCCAGGAGGAGGCCAAAAGGCGGAAGGCCTCTGAACGCTTTGAATCGGAAGACTGCCAGGACACCATCAAGATCTATGCCAATAAAACAGGCTTTTTCTACGACATAGACAGCCAGGGCCTCCTATCTCAGCTCAAGGAGGTCAAGGGGGAGCTGGTCATCGACAAAAAAATTGGTCAGTACCTGTCCAAGGGGGTCTATATAGCCGAGCTTCGGACCTTTGAAAAGTTAGACCTGGCCGGGGAGGAAAAGGAGGACTTCTTGTCTAAGCTGGCCTCCTTCCTCCTGGTTAACGACAGCAAAAACGACCACCAGGACTACCACCACGAGATCACCAACCTGGTGGAAATTGCCCTAAAGGCCCTAAGTCCCGGCATCAACGACCCCAACTCAGCCATTGAGGCCATTCAAAAGCTCTCCCTCCTCTTGGGCCAGCTTTTTTCCACAGAGAACTTTTATGTGGTCTTAAATGAAAGTGACCAGCTAAAGATCATCTACAATGGCTATTCCGTCCAGGAGGAACTCACCGCCTCCTTTGCCCAAATTATCCACTATGGCAAGGCCGATCCCCTGGTGGCCAAGGCTATTTTGGAAAGCCTCTATATGGTCTATATGATTTCTGCAGAAAGTGTCAAGGGCCATGTGAAGGCCTATGTGGATGCCGTCTATAAAATTTGCCGCCAGGCCATGGCCACAGACCTAGACAAGAGACCCCTAGATGCCATCTACCAAGACTTTAGCCAGCACAGAGACGAACATTCCAACGAGGAAGCCATCCGGGAAGAAGACTAAATAAGACAAAAAAGGGAGACCCCAGGGTCTCCTCAGAGGGAAGGCAGGCTCAGAAAAATTTTTCTGAGCTTGTCTTTTTTTCTTTTTAGGGGGAGATTTTTTACATGTGGTCCTTGACCGCCACAGCCACCATCTTGGCCTGGGCCCGGACCTCTCCAGCTGCCTCCAGGACCATGGAGACCATCACTTTTCTTTCCGTCATTTCCAAGGCCTTGGCCACCACCAAGACCTCCTGGTCCATGGGGGTGGGCTTTTTAAAGTCAATCTCCAGCCGGGCCGTAATAAAGCGGCCAATGACTGTGTCCTCCTGAAGGTCCAGCCCCTTGGCCCGGTGGGCAAACCAGGCCGCCGAAGCCGTCCCATGGCAGTCAAAGAGTAGGGCAATAAAGCCCCCAAAGAGATTGGCCGGGACCCCGCCTGTATATTCCTGGCCTGGGTGAAAGCGGCAAATACACTGGTCCCCTTGGGGAAAGGACTGAATATGCAGGCCCTCTGGGTTCTGAGGACCACAGCCCCAGCAGTGCTGGAAGCGGTCCCCATAGGTGTCTTGGATGGCAAGTGGTTTTTTTTCTAAAGTCATGGGCATCTCCTTTTTTCTTATGGGATTGTCTCACTAGGCCTGGGCCCTAGGATGCCTATATTATACCACTAGGCCAGGCCAAAAAGACAAAGATCTTCTAAAAAGGAAGGGGAAAGTAAAGATTGTGTAAAGAACAGGCTTGAAAAGAAACAAGTAATATGATAGTATATTACACATATACTTAAATCTGGAAGGGGCCAGCCACAAGGCCCTATTTAGGCGAACTATGGACGTTTTAAGGAGGATGTTTTATGAAGCGAAAGCTAGCTGGCCTAGAAAGTCTACTTATTTTTATGAGCCTGATCTTTTCTTTCTATACTAGCCCTAGCCCTGTTTTGGCTGAAAATTTTGAGGGGATAGACCTTCAGGAGGAGACCCCTGTCCTAGAAGAAGAGGCCCCTCTTCTAGAAGAGGGGACAGCCTTGGAAGAGGGGGACCTAGACCTGGGAGAGGACCTGGTGGGCCCAGCCCTAAGGGGGCCAGGAGACCGCCAAGAAATTCATATTACCAGTAAAGAAGAACTGCTTAATCTCTTAAACACCAGCTATCACATGAGCATTTATACGCCAGGTGATGAGTGGCGCTATGGGGTAAAAAATGCAGATATTTATTTAGAAGGCGATTTTACCATTTCCTCTGATGAAGTCAATGCCCAAATTCCACACAACACCCTATATGAAGACTACACCTTTTCCTTTAACTTAACCAATAGTAATTTTTATGGTGGGGGTCATACCATCACCATTGAGGAAGGCAACCGGGATATGTATCCCCTTTTTGGTCAGATATGGAATACAGAAGAAAATACCACCTACCAGGTCAATAATTTAAACTTGGTCTACAAGGGCAATGTTCGTGGGGCAGGTTTTGCCCACAAAGTTAATGCTAGCAACTTGACTAGTGATTATGATTTGAGCGAGATTAATGTTGAGGTCAATGGGGATGTCTTGCCCCTTTTACAAGCCCAATGGTTTGACCAAGAAACAGATGGCAGTGGGCAGACCACAAAATACTACGGCACCCATGCATGGGCGGCGGGCTTTGTTATCGATTTAGTTTTAACCGAGGTCAGTGATGTAAAGGTTCACGTGACAGGTAATATTGGCTCTGCATCCTTAGAAAAAGCCCCCGGTGCCGATATGGATCTGGTTTATGCCCGTTCAGGTGGCTTTCTTGTGTATCAATCCCTTCGTCATGTTAATAAAAATCAATTTAGAGATATTCAAGGGGTCAATATCACCGTTGATGGCTCTATTTTAGCCACCAGCAAGCACACCCGTGCTGAAGCCACAGGACTAGGCTATGATATCCAATTTAAGAAGTTTAAAGATGTCACCTTAAAAGTTGGAGGCGATATTAAAGCCACCACCGATGGCGATTATAACTTGCACAAGTATCAAGGCTATGGCTATGTCCCCCTTATTGCCGCAGGCGCAGGTCAGGACCTGCATTATTTAGAGGATGTCAGCCTGGATATTTCCGGCTCCATTATTGCCGAAAACAAGGGAAACATCCATTTTGATACCCTGGCTCTGGGCATTGGCCAGTGGGACTACATTAATGATTTAGAAGACGATGCAGACTTACAAGCCCTACCCTTAACCATTAAAAATGTGAGGCTTAATGTGGGAGGGGATATTAGTGCCACTTCAAGTAAGGCATATGATGCCTATCTTCAGTTTGGCGCGGAAAAACCCAGTCCCAAAACCATGGCCGTCCTCGGCTTTGCCAATTGGATGAGCAGTGGCTTAGATAACTATGACGTTTTCGAAAATAACAGCCTCGCCGTTAAAGGCCATGTGAAAGCCAAGAGCCAGGAGGCTTATTCTTTTGCTCTTCTTTGGGGCTACTTTATGGGCGATAACAACCAGCTATCAGCCCAGAGCCTACAAGCCAGCAATGAAAAGGGCTTAGCCTATACCATGCCCTTCCGGCATTTTCTAAAAGGACAAAATAACACCATTACCCTTGAAGAAGACATGGTTGGCCAGGGTAAGGACGGTTATATGGCGGGCTTGGCCCAATACGTTACCCAGTTTGATGGGGAAAAAGACGGCAATACAATTAATATTAAAGGCTTTCAAGCTGAAGGGATTAGCGTTTTTGCTGGCTTTGCCAACTATGCCAAAAAGCATACAAACCAACCGGATGTAGAAGTGGATGTAAAAAATGTGACCCTTAACCTAGATGATGTGGTCATCCAAAGTCCGGCAGAAGATGCCCTTATTGGTGGCTTTATTTCCATGAATTATGGCAAAATCAGCAAGGCCCATGTTTATGGCAAGGATTTGACCGTCAAGAATAGTCAAAAAGGGAAAACCGGTGGTTTTGTCGGCTATAATAAAGGCGACATCACAGACAGTGACGTTCAGTTTAAGACCATCAGCGTCCTTGGAGACCCTGCCACCCAAAGGGCCAACCACCTTAACCTTGGGGGTTTTGAAGGCTATAACTATGGGGGCACTATAAGTAATTCCACCGCCCTTATTGTAGATGACCTGACTACGGAGAATGGCAACTATGTCAACCTGGGGGGCTTTACGGGTATCGGCTATGATTCCAGCTACCTGAATAACGCCGCCCAAGTAAACGGCAGTTTGACCTCCACTAATAACCTAGGGGTTAATAACCTGGGGGGCTTTGCCGGGAAATTACTAGCCTATGGGAAGGCCACCACCGTGGATAAGTCGGCAGCCTTGGTCTTTGGGGACTTGAAAGGGGCAACGGATAAAACCGACGGCAAAACCCCCAGCTTAGCCGGTGGTTTTGCCGGTGTGCTCCAAGGCAAAGAGGGCGCTGCAGCTGATAACTATATTAAAAATTCTGGAGCCTATGTGGGAGGCGATATAAGCCTTGCTGGTGCCGATGGAATGGTGGGTGCAGGCGAAGCTGTAGGCTTAATTTACTACGGCACTTTAGAGGGCTTTAGTCTTTTAGCTAAGCTAGACGATAACCAGTCTTCAGATAAGGCTCTTAAATCCTATCTTGCCGGAGGCCAAGAACCTCTTCTAAAAAACAACTACCTAGTGGAAGTGGACCAAGAAAAACGGAGGGCCTTCCCCATTAGCCTGGAGGGTGGAGACTTCACCAAGGGCGACAGCCTAGGCCAGATTAGCATTGCCGGCCGGAAATTACAGTCTAGCTACTGGGGAGATGAGGCCGACCCTAGCCAAGGGACCTACAAGGACTTTGACTATGTAAAAGAAAATAAAGACAATCTGGTCTTGACCCCCATAGCCACCGGGTCTAGCCAAATTTCCCAGGCCCCCTTTAAAAGGGCCATCCTCCCAGACTTTGGCACCCGTCATTTAGCCCTCTATAAAGAGGGGGGGCCTATTTATGATATTTTAGGGATTCCTGCAGGGCCCTACCAAGAGCCTGAAGAGCCTGAAGACCCTGGGGACACCTCCCCCAGCCCAGGCAAACCCCTCCCCCTTAACCGGAAGGACCACTACCAATACCTTATTGGCTATAAGGACCAGACCTTCCGGCCCAAGAACCCCATGACCCGGGAAGAAGTGGCCCTTATGTTCTCCCGGCTCCTAGAAGACAGGCCCCAAAAAGGCCAGGTCTACCCCTATAACTTCTCCGATGTGGCCCGGAACCGGTGGTCCATTACGGCCCTCTCCTATATGAGCCAAAAGAAGATTATAGAAGGCTACCCAGACGGGACCTTTAGGCCCGAAAATAGGATCACCCGGGCAGAGTTTGCCGCCATGGCCACCCGCTTTGCCGACCTTAAAGAAGGAGACAAAAGCTTCAGGGACGTGGGCAGGGGCCACTGGGCCTATGCCTATATCCAAAAGGCCGCCCAAGCGGGCTGGATCAAGGGCTATCCAGACGGGACCTTTAAGCCCGACCAGGCCATTAGCCGGGCAGAAGTGGTCACCCTGGTCAACCGGATGCTAAACCGGTTAGCCGATGAAAGCTTTGTGGACCAAGTGGCCCACCAGGTCTACCCCTTTGTAGATATCCAAGGGACCTGGGCCTACTACCCCATTGTGGAAGCCACCAACGGCCACGACTACACCCGGACTAGGACCAGCCAGGAAGAGACCTGGAAAAATCTCAACGACAAGTCCTTTGCCTACGACAAGTAGGCCAGCTAACCGGAGATAGGCCTTATCTCCGGTTTTTTTAAGAAAAAGAGCCCTAGGACCCCTCCCTTGGTCCTAGGGCTTTATGCATTTCAAAAAAACGATTCTTAAAGGGGCTTAGCCAGAAAGATGCCTATGGGCCAAGTAAATTTTTACAGATAGGGAGAGGGTTTCCAGGTCCTTAAAAGACCGGTAGTCTAGACCGGTAACATCCCTTAGCCGGTCCAGCCGGTACTTGATGGTATTCTTATGGACCTTTAAATCAGAAGAGGTTACATCCAGGTCACAGCTATTCATAATATAGGCCGTGAGGGTAGATAAAAGCTCACTATTATAGAGGGCATCATAGCCCTTAATCTCATGGATCAGCCGGTTTGAGAAAGAGCTAAAGGTCCTGTTATGGCCGTTGGAAAGAATGAGCTGAAAGACACCCAGGTCAGAGTAGTTGGCCTGGGGGACCTGGGTCATCAGGGCATAGGTGCTGGCATAGTAGGCCTCCCGGAGGGCCTTTTGAAAAAATTCAGGGAAGTGGTGGAGGTCGCTGATCCCGATATGCTTTTGGTCTAGGACCCGGTCATCTATCTTTACAGACCCCTCATCGGCAGAGTTAGAGGAGCTAATATAGAAATAGCCCCTGTAATATTTAAAGCAGAAGGCCTGGTTGGAACAACATTTTTCTAAATCCGCCTCCTGGGACCGGGGGTAGAAGTAAGAGATTTTATAGTGGTTTTTGAGGGAGGGGACAAGGCTTCGGGTCAGGTCCATGACCTCTTGGGCAGACAGGGTCTCGTGGAGGAGCCGGTCAAAGAGCTCGTTGGTCTTGTTGGCTAGAGACTTCACCTGGCTAAAGGCGTGGGCCTCTAGGATGATATTTTCAAAGAGGACAGAGTTGCCATCGATTAAAAAGACAGGAAAATGAATGGAATCGGCATAGCGGATGACCTTGGCACTAATGGGTAAATTATAAATATTTTTAATCACCAGGCCACTACACCTTCTGTTGTGGAGTTTTTTAATGGCCTCTAGGATGAGATAGTCCTGGTCCTTGGCATAGAGGAAGGTGGTTAGGCAGAGCAAACCCTCATAAAGATTTTCGTAGACATACTGGTCACGAAATTCCACATCCAACTCATAGTCCAGGAGGCCAACGCCTGTCACCTTATTGGAAGAACCCTTTTTGCCGGCAATATAAGTAATGGACTTAAAGCTTTCTAACTGCAACAAGTCTTTTATTAAAAGATACATAATCCCCCTCCCTTAGCAAAAAATAGTCTATATAGTATTATAATAGCATGCATAAAAAATATTTTCATAGTCTAATCTTGTTGGGAAAAACAAGAGGGATTTTAAGAAGATGAAAAAAAGCCCGGGAAGGATTTAATAAATCAAAGAAAGCCCAAAAAGATAGGCCATAAAAGGCCTATAAATTGGTGTAAAAAACAAGAAGGGGCCCCTGGGGATGGCAAAAGATACAAGGAGACCGGCCTGGGGTCCGGTTTTTTCCTGTCTTAAGAAAAGCCCCTGGCAAGATAGGTCTGTCTTTCTTCTGGGGAGAGATGGTATAATAAAAAGACGGGAAGTTAGCTTGACAAAAAGGCCTTTTAAGAGGCAAAGATAAAGGAGCTGATGAGCTTGTCCTTATTAGAATTAAGGGATGTAACCTTTCAGGTTGAAGAAAAAATTATTTTACAGGGGATTTCCCTGGAGATTGAAAGGGGGGACTTTCTAGGTCTTGTGGGTCCCTCGGGCAGTGGGAAGAGTAGCCTGCTTAAACTTTGCAATGACCTAATTAGCCCCAGCCAGGGGGACCTATTTTTCAAGGGGAAAAACTATAGGGACCATGACCCCATCCAGCTAAGAAGACAGGTCCTCTACCTGGCCCAGACCCCCTATCTGTTTGGGGAGACGGTGAGGGAAAATATTGAATTTCCCTACAGCATACGAAATAAGAAGCTGGATTTGGACCGGGTAGAAGAGGTCTTTTCCCTTTTTAAGATGCCCCTAGACTACCTAGACCAGGAGGTAGGGGACCTGTCTGGAGGGGAAAAGCAGAGGATAGCCCTTATTAGGGGCCTTTTAATTTTGCCGGAGGTCCTCCTTTTAGACGAGGTCACCTCGGCCCTGGACCCGGAAAACAAGGACCTGGTCCGCCAGATCCTCTGCCAATTAAACCGGGAGGGGACCACCCTTGTGGCCATTACCCATGACCAGGAGGGGGCCCGCCGCTACGCCAAGAGGATTTTGACCCTAGATGAGGGGAAAATTGTGTCCCTAGAGGAGGTCCAAGCATGAACGCCATGAATACCATTAGCATCCATTCCCTAGTGATTTCTTCTTCCCTGGTTTTTATTTGCCTCTTTTTCTCCTATTGGCAAAAACTTAAATTAGAAAAAGAAATTATTGTGGGGGTCCTCCGGGCAGTCCTTCAGCTGGTCCTGGTGGGCTATATTTTAGACTATATCTTTGGGACCGACAGCCCTCTTTTTACCACCCTGCTCCTTCTTTTTATGATCTTTAATGCCGCCTACAATGCCAGTAAACGGGGCGGGGGGATCCAAAATATCTTCCCCATCTCCTTTTTCTCCATTGCCACCGGGTCGGCCATTACCCTTATGGTCCTCCTCCTGTCTAAGACCATAGCCTATGAGCCCTACCAGATTGTCCCCATCAGTGGGATGATTGTGGGTAATTCCATGGTGGCCCTGGGCCTGTGCTACCGGCAGATGGTGGATAACTTTAAAAATAGGCGGGAAGAAGTGGAGACCAAGCTCTCCCTGGGGGCAGACATTAAGCTGGCCTCCATGGATATTATCCGGGAGGCCATTAAGACCGGGATGGTCCCCACCATTGATTCAGCCAAGACCCTGGGGATTGTCTCCCTGCCAGGCATGATGACCGGGCTGATTTTGGCCGGGGCAGCCCCCCTAGAGGCCATTAAGTACCAGATTATGGTCACCTTTATGCTCCTCTCCACCACCTCCATTTCCTCCTTTATAGCCTCCTACCTGTCCTACCGGAGCTTCTTTAATAAAAAGAAGCAGCTCATCCATATCAAACCCTAGGCTAGAAAGACTAGCCAGCTGGCGCCCCTGGGGCGCCTTTTTTTATGGGGACTTTTTTAGGGGCCAAGGGGCTAAAAAAGGCAAGACCAAAAAACAGTGTAAAATACTAATATTATACTAGTAAAGTATTGTATATCAAAAAAGATAGGTATATACTATACATATGGTGATAGTATACCTTTATACTTATCATTAAATATAGAAAGAAAGGAGGAGAAAGATGAACAGAAAGCTAAGCATTTTATTGGCGGCCATGGCCCTTCAACTGTCTTTGGCAGTGCCGGTTATGGCCCTAGATGCGAAAGATGGCCTTGTTTCCCAGACAGTTTCGCTGGCGGCCCCATCTGACCAGCCTTCGGCCTCTTTCTCTCAAGAAGAAATTCAAAAAGAAGAAGTGAAAGAAGTGCCGAAAGAAGAAGAGGCCCTGGTCTTTAGCCTAGAGGGCCCCAAGAAGGCAGATCCTTTAGCCCAGGAAGCAAGTCTTGGCCAGGAAGAGGCCCCCAGCCCAGTGGGTCCCAAGGTCCTTCCTAAGAAGGCCCCCATAGAAGAGGCCCAAAAAGAGGGGGAGGCCCTAGAAGAGCCTAAGGCAGAGCCCCAGGACCTAGACCCACCAGCCCAGCCAGAGATGGAAGGGCCAGAGGAAGACCCAGTGCTTATAAAAAGCGAGGACCCGGCCCCAAAAGAGCCAGCAGAAGGCCCAGGGGAAACCCGGGAGGCGGGAGGCCAGGGGCCCCAGCTAGACCCCAATGAATCGGAGACCTTAAAAGATCTTCAGGCACAAATTGATGCGGAAAAAGACCAAAAGAAAAAGGCAGCCCTGCAAAAGCAGTATAACGAAAGCTACTACCAAGAAGTGGTGGCTTCCGGTAGGGAAAAGCTAGATGAGACCATCTTAGGACGCTTTACTGATAAGGTCAGGACCGAACAGTTCTACGACCTGCAGGCCAAATATGAAGACCTTCAAAAGAAGGTCCAAGAGGGCAAGCTGAGTAAAAAAGATGTGGAAGACTTTAACCAGGCCCTAGGCGCCTTTAATCCACCTCGCGCCCTAAGTTCAGAAGAACAAGATGCCCTAGATAGCCTCCACAAGACCCCCTATATTCCGGGAATCGATCCAGGGGCCAGCTCATCTAGTGATGCCCAGGCCATCTATGAGGACTATGACACCCTTAAAAAGGCCCTAGAAGAGGCCCTTAACCCAGAAGTGTCTGCCCAAGAGGCCCTAGACGAGGCCCTAGCTAGCCACCAAGAGGCCCTAAAAAGGATCTTGGGAAAAGAAGACCTAGCAGGACTTAGCTTAGCCGATTTAAAGGCAGCCTTTGAAGCCAAGCAAAAGGCCCTTATAGAGGGCATCCAAAATGGGACCATTTCACCCAACTATACCCAAGGTCAGGGCCCCGAAGTACAGCTTTTCCCCTATGTGGGGGGAAAACCCACAGGCCCCTTGGCCAAGGATCAGGATACCTATTATGTCCCGGACAACACCTCTTTGAACCTCATGGTTCAAGTCAATAAGGACAAGGATCCACAGGAGACCTTTAAGGTCACCATTAGACCCCTAGACCTAGAAGCTGGGGTGGACCTCACAAAGGCCCTGGTGGATAATCTACACTTTTTAAATTATTCTCAAAACCTTCCCAAGATCACCAGAAATGAAGATGGAAGTTATTCCTTTGAGACAGACAAGGAATTTGGCATTGCCCAGCTAAACTTTAACATGCCCGGTTTTTCTGCCGCCTTCCACACCGGTTTTGAACTAACCATTGAAGCGGGAGAAACCAGCCTTAGTAAAAAATTCTTAATCACCAAAAAAGGTTATGAAGATAGCGGAGACTTAAGTGGGATAGGGTCCAATGATCCCAACAAGCCCACCGAACACGATGGGGGAGAGACCCAGGACCATAAGATTGTAGAAGAAACCGACCGTTTCTTTAATATCTACAACATTTTGAAAAAGTCCAACGGGTATATTGATGAGGTTATAGTCAATTCTCCTAACGGGCAAGCCCTCCCCCTTTCTTCTGTAGAGATCACCCTTAGCCTTCCCGACTATAACGGGAAATTTGCAGAATTTATCCAGGGGACCGGCCTGGCCTATGAAGACCTAGGGAGTGGAAAATACCGCCTATCCCTGGCCCTAAAGGACCTAGGTGGCAACCTAGAGACCAATGAGGAAGGCCAGCTTCTTTATAAGGGGCAAGTCCTAAGCCCAGCAGACCTTAAGGATGTCATCCTAGAAAATGGCAAGGACAAGGTCTATGTGGACGAGGCCGGAGAGGCCCACAAAGTTACCACTGAAATCTTTGATGTGACCCAAGACGGGACCTTTAAGATAGAAGGTCAAAGCCTTTATAAGAAAAATCCTGAGGGTGGCTATGACCAGCTGGGGACCTTTGTCAAGGGTAAGCTAGAATATACTGGAGAAGATGGAAAGAAGACCGTCTATGAATTAAAGGACGGCCAGCTTATTTCCTACACCGCCACCCTTCCCGTCTATGAAGGCCAAGCAGCCAACAAAGACGGCAAGGCAGACCCCACTGTGACCCCGGCCCCCCAAGGGCAAAAAGGTCATGTGATTGTCACCAGCAAGGATGGCAAGAAGTCCTATGGTGGGACCCTGGTTAAGGACGGGATCTATAACGCCAAGGGTAGCCTGGAGAAAGGCGACTACCAAGGCCTTACAGAGGCTGCTGTAGACACAAGTGGAAAATTTGTCTCCATGGACAATTCTGCCATCATTGATAGAGAAAAGAAGACCGTCACCATGGGTGGAAAAAGTTACCGGCTGGTAGAAAATGCGGTCTTTAACACCATAGAAGGCAAACCTGCCTATATCATGTCCGGCTTTAGCTACCAAGAAGGCTATTCCCTAGTGGACAAGTTTGGCCGGAAGATGGCCATCCAGGTAACCTATGATGAAGGGACTGGCCACTACACCTTCAAAAAAGAAGGCCAAGAGGACCGGACGACTTCTGATGAGGACCTATCTATTGATGAGAATACCGTCTTTGTAGATACAGGCAACCAAGTCCTAGAAGGTTACGAGGCCGTGGGAGACAGGTATTATTACGACGGGAAAAAGTTTGTCGCCATCAAGGACGGCGACACCCTCAAGGGAAATATCCTCTACCAAGACTACCAGGCCCAAGACCTAGACCACAAGGTCCAAGAAAGCTACACCAAGGACAATGAAAAAGTGGACCTGGCCGGCAAAAAACGGCTAAGTGGTAGCACCAAGCCAGAGGACTATGTCCAAGTGGATAACACCCTCTATGTGAAAAAGGGCCAGATCTACCTAGGCCATAAGGCTGACGGGAGTCTTGTGGTCCTATCCCAGGACCCCATCCAGGGCATTGTTCAAAAAATAGGGGGCCAGGAAATCCTGACCCAAGAAAGAGATATTTTCCAAGCCCTAAGAAAAGCCAACTTTAAGCTGAGATTTCCTGGTTTTTTAGCTGGTAAGGACCTGGTCTACAGGCTCCATGGAGACCTTAAGGCCAAGTACCTGGCTCCCAAGATGGATGCCCAGGGCAAGCCCCTAGTGGATGAGAGTGGAAATATCCAATATGAAGAAAAGTCCATCTTTAGGACAGAAGAGGGTCTAGAGGCAGAAAGTAAGGCCATAGACAAGTACTTTACCCTAAAGATTAAGGACAAGGCCCAGGCCTCTTTCTTTAAGAACCCACCCAAGGAATTTTCTAGCCGACCCGACTACAACTTCTTTAACATCTTCTACCGGGAAGCCAATGACCGGGACCGAGATGCCTACCTTAAGACCCTCTTAGAGCTTAAGGAAAAAGAAGGCAAAACCGAGGCCGAAAAGGACCAAGTCCTTCTTTTAGACAAGATCCAAAAGGCCCTAGGGGACCTTTACCAAGGGGCCCAGTTTGAACTAAAGGATGGCCAAGTGGTTATTAGCCGGAAGGGTCAGGTTATCGACCTAGACCGGTCCCTTATTTGGGAAGTGGGCTTTAACAATCCAGAAGGCGTTTTGTTCCCTGAAGGGGACGGGACCCTGGTTATGGACGACACCCACATGGACAACCGGCTGGTTTATGATGAAATTATCCTAAACGACAGCAAGGCCCAGTGGCAAAAGGCCAAAGAGGCCTGGGAACAAGCCCAAAAAGAAGCCAAGGACCAAGATCCTAGCCATGAGGTCCAAGATTTTACAGGTAGCGACAGCTACTTCTATCTAGACCAAATTGACAAGATCATCCTAGGGGTTAACCCCAGCTACAAGGACAAGGTCTTTACTTCTGTAGGAGAGGACTTTATCCTAAGTGGCCAAGAGATTTTAGAGGCCCTTAAGGATTTGCCAGAGGGAGAAAACCAGGTCAAGCTGACCAAGGGCGAAATAACCTACACCATCACCCGAGACCCGGCCAAGGGACAAGTTCGCATTAAGGTTTTTAATGCCTTCTATACTAAGGCAGATGCACAAAACCACAAGTTCCAAAGCCCCGTCCAAAAGGCCTACCAAGACAAGATCCAAAAGGCCATAGATTCTGGTCTAGATGCCAGCTCTAAGGACAGTCTCAAAAAATCCTTTGAAGGGATTATTGATAAGTTCTATACCGACCAGCAAGACTGCTACGGCGTCCTTCAGGACACCTTTAATAAGATGATCGACCAAGTAGAAGGGACAGAAGACGAGCAAAAAGCCCAGCTGGAAAAGATTAAGGCAGCCATCCAAAAGGACCTAGAGACCTTTAAGCTAGCCTACCTAGACCCAGCTAAGGGGGACTACCAGTTTGATGACATGAGCTTTAATGCCATCCGCTTTATCCTAAAGGCCAACACCAGCATTGGTGGGGCCATGGATCCAGTGAAGACCAAAAAGCTAGCCATTAGCTCTGTCCTTGTTCCAGATGTGGACATTCCCTTTACCGATGAATTTGGCCAAATCCTGACCAACCGAGATAAGTATCTCAATCAGGAAATTGAGGACATCTTGAAAAATGGTCTTGAAGAAGGCGAAAGCAAGAAGACCTTCAAAAAAGACGACTTCCAAAAGAAGGAAGAGGTCTACCGGGAAGTTATGGCTGAGGCCAACCGGCGAGTAAATGCCAAGGTCCAAGAAGGCCAGATCACCATCAAGGACCTAGTCGAGGTCAAAGACCAAGACAAGCTGGGTCTTGAAAAGTATGGCCCCAAGGCAGGCAAAGCCTTTGCCTATGGGGACCTAGCCGGCATCAAGGATTCTAAGGGCAAGCCCATCAACCCCTGGTATGTAGATGAAAATACCACCATTGAGGGGAAACTAAAAGCCATCCTTACTGAAAAAGAGCTGGCGGCCCTTAAGGCCAACCAGGCCCTTTACGACAAGTATGTCAACCAGCCCATTGACCTAGCTGGCTACTATATGAGCCAAGACGGTGCCAACCGTAGGTTCTACGGCAACCAAGCCAACTACTTTATTGTCATGGGCAACCAGGCCCCTGGCATCTTTGGAAGAGAAGACCAATGGACTAAAAAGATCTGCCGACACGGGATTCTTGGCCACTGCATTTATAGTGCAGGAGGCGGCAGCCTGCCAGGTGAAGAAGGCGGGGCAGACAAGGACCAAGACATGGGTCATTCCCAGTCTCAAATTGAGATTAGCTATAGCCCCTCTAGCCAACTGCCTGACCAGGAAAAACCCAAGCTAGACAAGGAAGCTAATAAAAATGAAGTGGTTTTAGGTCCAGAAGACCAAAAGGTAGACTTTACCATTAAGGTCTCTGTAGACAAGCTGAAAAAAGAGGAAAAAGAAATCTCTGATGCCTTAAGCAATAAGGTAGACACAGACTATACTGGCTACAATGACAAGGGATACTTTGTCTATAAGGACGCACTGATTATTGACGTCTTGCCAGAGATCTTTAAGCCCCAAGAGGGGACCTCTATTCTTGTGGAGCTTGACGAAAAGGCCCTAAAGGCCGGTGGTGCCAACCAAGCCTTGAATATGGAAGACTTTAAGGCCGGCATTAAGACTGTCTATACAGAAGATGTCTGGGCCTATCTAAAGGACCTAGAAAAGACCCAGCCAGCCAAGGCCCAGGTCTTAAAGGCTGCCCTAGAAGGCAGGGTTTCTGAAGGGACCAAAGAGCAAGCTATTTTAGCCTGGCTACCGGAATTTGAGGCCCCCCACGGGTCCAAAGACCAAATCCAGCTCAGCCTAAGCCAGCTCCTAGTGGACAAGGACCTATTTAAGGACTATGCAGACAAGTTTGGGGAAATCTTTACCAATGAGGCCATCTTTGGCATTCCAGGGGACTTCCTATCTGGTAAAAAAGACCTTCCTGTAAGGGAAGAGGAAAAGCCCAGGGTCAACAAGTACTTGCAAGTGCTGGACAAAGACGGCAATGTCATTGACGCCGACAAGGCAGAGGGCTGGTTTAAGGGAAGCGCCATGATTCACTTTGGCGACAGCTTTAACTACAAGATCTCTGTCTACCACGACAATGGGATTTTTGATTCTGGCCTAGGCACTTCTGCTGACAAAAACTGGCAGCTAGAAGACCTCTTTAAGGCTGAAAATGGTCTGCGCCCAGTCCTAAGAGACTTTGTTCAAATTCCTGAGGGAACAGACTTTGTCATCATCTATAGGATTGGAGATAGGACCTATACAGAAGCAGAGCTTAAAGAGGCCATAGACAAGAAGGAAGCCTCCCTAGACCAAGTCACTGGGCTTCTTATGAAGGCAGGCCCCAAGGGCTTCCCCAATAAGACCACCCAAGACTTTATCCTACCCATGATGATTCCTGAATTAGATGCCAAGATCCAAGACGGTAAACTCATCTATATAGCCAGCGATGGCCAGGAAAAAGTTCTGGGAGAGGCCAAAGACTTCTTTAACTTAGAAGACTTGAAGGAAGTAGACAAGGACCTTCTCTTTAAGAACCAGGTAGACGGGTCCAACACCGTTACCATCAAGCTAGAAAAAGAAGGCTTTATCAAGCTCTTTAAAGAATTCTTAGAAGCCGATGGCAAGACCCTGATTAATGAAAACCGTCCAGAGGTCACCTTTGATATTATTCAACAGGCCGAGGGTCAAGAGGACCAGATAGTAGGCAGTCTTGTCCTTAATGAAGACAACCACTTCCAAGGCAAGCTAGACCAGCTACCCCTTTTCAAGAAGACTGTGACCATCGATGAAGATGGAAAGATTGTCATTGACCTGGTAGAATACACCTATTCTGTTATGGAAAGAGCCGTGGATGGCTACACCCTAGAACTTCAAAAGTTAGAGGGAGACGACTTGGGCTTTGTGATTAAGGCCCAAAACACCAAGAAGCCCCACAAACCAGGTAAGCCGGAAGAACCCGGTGAGCCACCTCTTGTAAACCCACCCTCTAAGCCAGGCAAACCTTCTGGACCCCAGGGGCCCGGACAGCCTGGACAGCCTGGTGGACCCCAAAGACCGGGTAAAACCAGTCCAGGAGGCCTACCCAAAACAGGTTTGGTTACAGAGACAGCCTCCATGCTTTATGGTCTCATCCTCTTAGCCGGTCTTGTCTTCTTACGCAGACGTTTGGCCAGGGGATAAGATGAGTAAAAAAAGACTTGTGGACCTTTTGATCCTTTTAGTGGTCATGGGTCTAGTCTATCAAGGGGGCAAGGGGTTGATCCTAGCCAGGGACCAAAAAAAGTCCCAAAAAATCTACCAGGATTTAAGGCAAGAGGCCAGTCCCCAAGAAGGAGAGAAGAGGGACCTATCCTCCCTCCAGGAGGAGGGAGCAGACATTATAGGCTGGCTGACCTCGGCTTCTGGTCGCATAGACTACCCCTTAGTCCAGGGGGGCGACAATGAGACCTACCTCCATAGGGCGGCAAGCGGGGAGAAAAACGCCCTGGGCGCCATCTTTATGGACTATAGGAACCAGTCTTTAAAGGACCCCCTGGTCCTGGTCTATGGCCATATGATGAAAGACGATGCCATGTTTGGACCCTTAAAGGATTTTAAGGAAGAAGGACAGGCGGAGCCCTTTCGTTTTTGGACAGAGGAGGGGTCCTTTGAGGCCCGTCCCAAGTTAGTCAGCCTTATTCCTGGCGAGACCGTCCTGGACCCTAGGGACTACCAGGATGGCCAGGGAAAGGAGGGGGTCTATGACTTCCTCAAGGAGAGGGCCCTCTATGAAGTGGGCCCAGCCCCCGGGGAAGAAGAGCCCTGGATCCTTCTGATCACCTGCAGCTACGAATGGCACAATGCCCGTTTGGCAGTCCTTATGGTGGCAGAAGATCCTAAAAACCCATAAAAAGAAGTGCTACCCATAAAGGTAGCACTTTTTTATTGGCCCAAAATCCCTAGAGATAGGCCAGGTAGATTTTTTTATTGTCCACCTGGATCAGGCCCTCATCCTTTAATTTTTTAAGCTCCCGAAAGAGGGAAGGCCGCTGGACCCCCAGGTAGTCGGCCAGCTGTTTCTTGCTCATGGGGAGGCTAAGGGGGTTGGTCCCCTGACGGCGGACCTCCTCCTGGAGATAGTCCAGGAGGTTTTCCCTCAGGGTCTTCTGGGTCACCATGGTAATTTTTTGGTTGAGCCGGTTGGAGTTTAGGGACAGCATCTTGATAAAGGCCAGGGTAAAGTCATAGTGGTGGAGGAGGGCCTCCACCCCCCTCCGGGTCACATGGAGGACCTGGGCCTGGGCCATGCAGTAGATGTTAAAGGGGTAAAGGCCCTGGGGACTAAAGAGGAGGTTGGCCCCCAAAATCTGGCCTGGGGGAAATTCAAAGAGGGTCATGGCGGACCCATTTTCAGCCAGGGAGTAGGCCACCAGGCTGCCGGAGAGGACCATGTCAAAGGTCTGGCAGACCTCCTTTTGATTGTAGAGGGTGACCCCCTCCCGGTAGTTTTTTAGGTAGATGTCTTGGGCCTGGACCAGGGGGGCCAGGTCCTTTTTTTCTATGGATGCAAAGAGGGGGATGGCCCCCAGGGTCTTTAGCATAAAAATTCCTCCTTTTTAAAATAGTTTAGCAAAAAGAAACCTAGGTGTCTATCTTTAAGACCAGGCTCCCCTATAATAAAGGTATAAGCCAGTCTCATAAATAAACAAGGAGGAAGCCATATGATCGAAGAACTATTCCAAATGACCCTAGGCGACAGCCATACCATTGAACGGATTATTGCCGATGACAATATTCATTATAACCACATGATCCTGGAAAAGGACCAGGGCCTACCTGAGCACGACACCAACTCCACCGTCTATATGACCGTCCTTAGGGGGAGGCTGTCTATTGCCCTAGCCCACCAAGAGGCCCAGGAATATGAGGCCGGGTCCATCCTAAAGCTCCCCAAGGGGGTCCGGATGAAGGTCCTAAACAAGTATGAGGACATCTTGGAGCTGATTGTCATTAAGGCCCCAGCTCCTGGAAAATAAAGACGACCAGGAGGAAGCTATGGATATTTTTACAAGGGCCATGTGGCTGGGGACCCTGATCTTTTTGGGCTTTTCCCTGGTCAAGGACAAGAAGAGGACCCAAGAAGCCCTTAAGATGGCCCTTAAGATGGGCCGGGGCATGGTGGTTAGTATCTTTACCATCATCTTTGCCATTGGCCTGATCCTCACCTTGATCCCCCCGGAAAACATTGCCCAATTTATTAGGACCCACTCTATTTTTATGGCCACCCTAGGCGGGGCCCTTTTAGGGACTGTGGCCCTGGTGCCCCCCTTTGTGGCCTTCCCCCTGGTGGGAACCCTGGTAGATGCTGGTGTGGACATGATGCCTTCTGTGGCCTTTCTAACCACCCTAACCATGGTGGGGGTGGTGACCCTCCCCCTGGAAAGGAAGTCCTTTGGGACCAAGTTTACCCTGGTAAGAAATGGGCTTAGCTTTGTCTTTGCCCTCATTATTGCCCTGGTCATGGGAGGGATTCTATGAGTGTGACTGACCGAATAAAAAACAACCTCTTTCGCCTGGTCCTGGTGGTGGCCTATGGGGTCTTATTTGCCCTAAGTCCCCAAATGGGGCTGGGGGCCCTTAAGTCCAGCGGCTATTTCATTAAAGAAATGCTCATGATCATGCCCATTATCTTTGTGCTGACGGCCCTTTTGGACCTCTGGGTCCCCAGGGAAAAGATCGTGGCCTATATGGGCAAAGGCTCTGGGGCCAAGGGGGTCTTTCTCTCCTTTGCCCTGGGGTCTATTTCAGCCGGCCCCATCTATGCCGCCTTTCCCATGTGCATCATGCTCCACAAGAAGGGGGCCTCTATCCGGAACCTGGTCATTATTTTGAGCTCCTGGGCTGTCATTAAGATCCCCATGCTCATTAATGAGGCCAAGTTCTTGGGACCTAAGTTTATGCTGGTCCGCTGGGTCCTATCCATTATCTCCATCCTGATCTTTTCCTGGCTAACCGGCAAGATCGTTAAGGATGAGGACCTTCCCCAGGGAGTCCTAGACCAGGCTGGCCTTCATCTGGACCAGGGAGCCTGTATGGGCTGTGGGATTTGCACCAGGACCTATCCCCAGGCCTTTGAGATGGCTGGGAAAAAGGCCCGGGCTAAAAAAATCCAGAACCTAGATAGGGACCGGGTCCAGGAGGCCATGGAGGCCTGCCCCGTCCAGGCCATTCACTATAGGGAAGAAGAAAAGAAATAAAAAACTCTTTTGGAGGGTGCCCCAGGGCGCCCTTTTTTTGTGGCAAGGGGCCCTTCTTCTTTGGGGGAGGAGATATTTAAGAGGGGATAAAAATGAAAACGCTTGATTTTGTTTTCAGTCCATGTTACCCTATTAGAAGTCAGCTTAGAAAAAGAAAGGAGTTTCCATGAAAGAACATGTAAAGAAAACGATCACTTGCCTACTGGTGGCCATTTTTATCTTCCTTCCTGTGGGAGAGGCCCTGGCCTGTACAGGTTTAATTGTAGGCCCAGGTGTGTCTGCCGATGGCAACCCCATTATTGGCCGGACAGAGGACTGGTCTAGCTCCTACAACAAGACCCTAAAGGTCACCGAGGCCAAAACCTATAAGGAAGGGGACATGTATGAGGATGTCTATGGCTTTACATACCCCATGCCAGAAAAGACCTACAAGTATGTGTCCATTCCTGACGGCTACCAGGATGAAGGGGATATTTTTGAGGCCGCCGGTTGGAATGAAAAGGGAGTCACCATGACAGCCACCGTGACGGCCACTGCCAATGACCAGGCCCTGGCTGCCGACCCCTTGACCGATACGGGGATCTATGAATCCTCTGTGGTCAGTGTGGTCCTACCCCGGATTGCCACGGCCAGAGAAGGGGTGGAGGTCCTAGCCGACATTATGGACACCAAGGGGGTCCAAGAAGGAGCCATTGTGGTCATTGCCGATCAAAATGAAATTTGGTATATGGAGCTTTTAACAGGCCACCAATATGTGGCCGTCAAGTATCCTGAAGACACTTATTCTGTCTTCCCCAACTGCTTTATGCTGGGCCGGGTGGACCTAAGTGACACAGAAAATGTGGTGGCCTCCAAGGACCTAGTCAACCTAGCCCGGGAGGGGGGCTTCCTGGTGGAAGAAGAGGGCATGATCAATGTCAAGAAGACCTATGCCGAGCCCCTATCCTCCGGTTGCCGGGACCGTCTATGGGGTGGGATCAACTTTCTAGACAAGGACAAGCAAATCCCCCACGGGAGTGAGGACTTTGACCTCTTCCAAAAGACCGACAAGAAGATTTCCCTAAAGGATGCCATGGAATTTCAAAGATACCGGTATGAAGGCACCGACAAGGATGCCAACCTGGCAGAAAACCATGGCAAGGTCCGTCCCATTGGAACGGTGGAATAAGAAGAGGCCCATATTATCCAAATTAAACCCGACTATCCTAGAGAGCTAGGAGGGGTTATGTGGGTGGCCATGGGTAACGCCGAGCACGCCATGTATGTGCCTGTTTACGGACCCGTTAATGAGGTTAGCGCCCCCTACCAAGTCATGGGGAACCAGTACCGGCCCGACTCTGCCTACTGGACCATCCGCCAGGTCTCTGCCCTTAGTGAAATCAACCGGGACCTTTATGGGACCTATGTCCGGGAATATTTTGACAGGGAAGAAAGACAGATGATCCAGGACCAAAAGGACATTGACCAAAAAATTATCCAGGCGGGTAAACAGTCTCCAGAGGCGGCCCTGGACTATGCCACCAAGATTAGTTTGGCCTACCAAGACAAGGCCTATAAGGAGGCCCAGGTCATTGGGGCCGAGCTAAACACCTATTTCTTTGATATGTCTGGAGACGATGCCCAAAGAAAACTTGAAAAGGGCAAGCCCTATATCCCCTCCCTTCTAGGAGAAGAAAGGGCCAAGGAAATCTATGAAGAAAGAGGCATTAACCAGGGTGGGGCTTCTCAACCCCTTGAAAAACCAGGGGAGACAGGCTCCACCATTAAGGGCCACTGGGCAGAAGCCATTATCCGTGAGACCAAGGGCCTGGGTCTGGTAGAGGATATAGAACAGTTCCAACCCAACCAAGCCATTAGCCGGGCAGAATTTGCCTACTTCCTTGTGACTGCCCTAGACCTTAAGGCCGGGGACAAGACCCCCAGCTTTATAGACGTCACAGAAGCAACTCCCCACAAGGAGGCCATCTTAAGGGCCGCCTCCCTGGGCATTATCAAAGGCCGGGGCCAAGGGATCTTTGCCCCTAATGATCAGATCACCCGGCAAGAGGCCATGGTCATGGTCCAAAGGGCCCTTAAATTAAGTGAGGGAGGGGGGTCCTTGAAGGCTGAAGAAATCCAAGACATCCTAGGAAAATTTGCTGACGGTCAAGGGGTTTCTGACTGGGCCAAGGAGGCCGTGGCCTATACGGTCCAAGAGGGGCTTATTAAGGGCCGGCTAGACGGACTTATTCCCCTAGGTAAGATTACCCGGGCCGAAGGCCTACAAATTATGGTGAGGCTAGAAGACCGGTAGTTAAAAAAAGACCCAGAAAAAAAGACAGGTCCTTTTGGGGCCTGTTTTTTATGGGCCAAGAAGAGAGGCCTCCTTTAGGGACCGGGCCAAGTGTGGTATAATAGGGAAAAAGAGGCCTAGGATAGGAGGAAGAGACCATGCTAAAAAGTAAACGGATGCATTTAAGGCCAGCCCGGCCCGAGGACCTGGACTGGATTATGGATTTAGAAAGGGACCCAGCCAACAATCGCTTTGTCTGGCAGGGGACCCGGGCCCAGCACCTGGAGGAAATAGAGGACCCAGACTACTATCTTTTGGTCCATGAGGACCGGGAGACGGGCCAGAGGGTGGGCTACTCCCTTTGCCATATGGACCGGGCCATGGACTCCTTTGAGTTAAGGCGGATTGTGTCTTCTGTCCGGGGCCAGGCCTACGGGAGGGAGGCCATCCTCCTCTTAATGGGCCTGGCCTTTGACCAGGAGGGGGCCCACCGGTTTTGGCTAGACGTCTACCCCCACAATCCCGTGGGCATCCGGCTCTATGAAGACCTGGGCATGGTGAGAGAGGGCCGGCTTCGGGGGTCCTACAAGGCCCAGGAAGGCTACTGGGACCAGCTTATTTACTCCATTTTAGAAGAGGAATGGGAAGAAAGGAAGGCAGATTAGGATGAGAACACCAGATATTTTGACCCCCCGGCTAAGGATCCGGTCTGCCCAGGAGGCAGACCTCCCCTGGGTCATTGCCCTGGAAGAAGACCCTGAAAATGCCCCCTATATTTGGGTAGGGAACCTGGAAGAGCATAGAGAGGAGCTGGCCAGCCCCGACCACCTTCTCTATGTCTTTGAAAGAAGGGAAGACCAGGAAAAAGTGGGCTATGCCCTGGTCCAGCTCAATAAAAAAGCCCGGGCCTACCTCCTTAGGCGGATTGCCATTAATAAAAAGAGGGAGGGCTATGGGGAAGAGGCCATGAGGGCCCTTATGGCCTCTTGCTTTGACCAGCTGGACCAAAACCGCTTTTGGCTAGATGTCTTTCCCGACAATCCGGCCGGCATTGCCCTCTATGAAAAACTGGGCATGGTCCGGGAGGGGGTCCTTAGGGAAAATGACCGCCAGGACCGGGGCTACCTGGACCAAATTGTCTATGGGATCCTAAAAAGAGAGTGGGAAAAGATAAAAGATTAAAAAAACATCCCTGGGTGTCTACCCGGGGATGTTTTTTTGACAACTAAAGCGTCTTTTCTATAAGAGGTCTGAAAAGAAAGAAGAAAGACGTATAGGCTAAGGCTCCTAGCCTGGCATATCTTATGACCGAGAGCCCTGTCTGCAGATTTAGAAAATAGACTTTAAAGTCGTCTCTGTTGGAAAAGCTAGATATTGAAAGAAAATATCAATAGCTTTCCTATACTATACCATGGCCACCTCCTCTTGTAAAGGGAATTTGAAAATTTTTATCAAGATCCCCTGTAAAAAAGGGGGTCTTGCCAGGGGGTTTTCCTAAAAAATAGGCTAAAAGGAGGATTTCAGGCCAAAAAGCCAGAAAAAACCTTCAAAAATATAAAAGTGCCATGGTATAATGGTTTCACTAAGAAAAGGGGGTGGCCATTGGCAGAGTTAATTTTTAAAATAGGAAGTCTAGTACGCCAGAACAGCTTATAAGAAAGCGAGGGATATTTATGCAGGAAAAGAAAGCCAGTAAGCCTCGAGTACCCCACACCTATGTTATTTTAATTGGTCTTATGATCCTTATTTCTATACTCAGTTATATAGTTCCGGCTAGTAACTATGACATGATGGAAATTAATGGTCGGGAAGTGGTAGACGCTTCCACCTTCCACTATGTGGATAGTACCCCCGTTAGCCCCCTACAAATGTTAACCTCTGTGCCTAGGGGACTTGTTGAATCAGCAGAAATTGTCTTCTTTATCTTTATTCTAGGAGGCAGTTTCCATATTATTAACTCCACAGGAGCCCTAGAAGCAGGGATTGCCGCCCTATCTAAGCGGCTAAAAAATGCCCCCCATCTCATGATTCCCGTCTTTGTCTTTTTATTTTCTATCCTAGGCGGAACCATTGGGATGAGTGAAGAAACCATTATCTTTGTGCCCATAGGCATTGCCCTGGCCCGGTCCTTGGGCTTTGATGCCATGGTGGGGACCTCCATTGTCTTCTTAGGAGCAGCTGTTGGTTTTAACTCCGGTTTTATGAACCCCTTTACCGTTGGGGTGGCCCAAAGTATTGCCGAGCTACCTACCTTCTCTGGGATAGGCCTTCGGCTTGTGGTTTGGGCGGTCTTTAATGTGGCTACCATGGCCTATATTATCCGCTATGCCAACCGGGTTAGGAAAAATCCAGAAAGCTCCATTGTCCGTAAGCTCGAGCTTAGGGAACAAGACCTGGGTGGCCAAGTGGATACAGACCTTGTCCTAACCACCACCCACAAGATCGTTCTTTTAGCCTTTATTGCGGCTTTAGCCTTTATTATCTATGGGGTTTTTGAAAAGGGCTTTTATATTATTGAGATTGCCGCCCTCTTCTTAGGCCTAGGCATCCTATCTGGTTTGATTGCTCGAATTAACCCCAGTGACATGGCCAAGACCTTTATCCAAGGGGCCTCTGAAATTGCTTCAGGTGCTCTTGTGGTGGGGATTGCCCGGTCTATCCTAGTGGTTTTAAATGACGGACAAATCCTTTACACCATTGTTAATGGCGTAAGCCAAGGGATTGCCTTCTTGCCCCAGTCCATTGCCTCTGTAGGGATGTTTATTTTCCAACTTTGCTTAAACTTCTTTATTCCATCTGGGTCTGGCCAGGCAGCCGCCACCATGCCTATTATGGTTCCCCTAGCAGACATCTTGGGCATTACCCGTCAAACTGCCGTTTTAGCCTTCCACCTAGGAGACGGAATTTCCAACTCCATTATTCCAACAGGTGGATCTCTTCTAGCCGCCCTATCTGTAGCCAAGATTGACTATGAGGACTGGGTTAAATTTGCCTGGCCCATTGTGGGGATCTGGGTTATTATAGGGGCTGTCTTTGCTGCTGTAGCCACCCTTATTGGCTATGGACCCATGTAAAATAGAAAAGAGATGGATGCAATGAAAGCACTTAAAGAAAAAATTGGCCAACTAGAAGAAAGGATCCGGGAAGACATCCGGACCCTAAGCGATGAGATCTATGCCCATCCGGAGCTAGGTTTTGAAGAAGACTTTGCGGCCACAAGGCATGTGGCCCTTCTAGAAAAATATGGCTTTTCTGTGGAGAGGCCCTTCCTGGGCTTCGATACAGCCTTTAAGGCCGTCTACGATTCCAAAAAACCAGGACCTGTGGTGGCCTTAATGGCAGAGTACGATGCCCTGCCGGGCATTGGCCACGGTTGTGGCCACAATATGCTGGGGGCCTCCTCCACAGGGGCCGGGATTGTTCTAAGGTTTTTAGCCCAAGAAGTCGGGGGCCAGGTGGTGGTCTTAGGGACCCCAGCGGAAGAAACCTCCGGGGTCAAGGTGGACATGGCCCAGGCCGGGGTCTTTAAGGAGATGGATGTGGCCCTTATTGCCCATCCAGACACCCGTTACCGTCTGTCTTCTAGCTCCCTAGCCCTTCAGCCCATCCAGTTTGAGTTTTTTGGCAAGGCTTCCCATGCGGCCTCAGAGCCCCATGAAGGGATCAACGCCCTGGACGGAGCCATTTTAACCTTTAACAATATTAACGCCCTTAGGGAGCATATCCTGCCTACAGCCAGGATCCATGGGGTCATCACCCATGGAGGTGAGGCCGCCAATATTGTGCCAGAATATGCCTGTGCCCAATTTTATGTCCGGGCCCAGGACAAGAAGTATCTTTTGGAACTGGTAGAAAAGGTTAGGAACTGTGCCAAGGCTGGAGCCCTGGCCACTGGTTGCCGGATGGAAGAATCCGAGTATGAAAAGCCCTATGATGACCTGGTCACCAACCAGGTCCTAAACCAGGCCTATTATGAAGCCATTCGGCTTTATACAGACGAGTTTGTAGAAGAAGAAGAGGGAGGTGGCGGCAGCCTGGATACAGGCAATGTCAGCCACTGCCTGCCCACCATCCACGGCTACTTCCCCATAGCTAGGGACTATATCCCTGCCCACAGCCGGGAATTTGCCCAGGCCACCCAAGGGGCCTATGCCTATGACAAGCTAGGCGAGATTATCTCTGTCTTAGCCCTGGTAGGCTACCGGGTCCTTACAGAAGAAGACCTTCTTAAGGCAGCCAAGGCCGAATATGAAGACCAGAAGGCCAAGGGGAAGGTTATTCCTCCCTACGCCTCTTAAAAATAGGGAAAAACACTTAAAAGATGGGTGCCTTTTGGGGCACTCATTTTTTTCTAGGGGGCCGGGGCCTTTACTTTTCTCCCCCTGGGCCTTATGATCAAAGGAGAAGACTTTTAAGACCCTGGCCTAGAAGGCCAAAGGGGCCAAGAGATCTTAAGGAGGATGCCATGGATTTTACAGGGGTAAGAAAAAACCTGGAGGCCCTGGGCTACCAGGTGGCTGAGTTTGAAAGGGGCCAGGAGGCCGTGGACTACCTGGTCCAAAAAATTAGGGGCAAGACCGTGGGCATAGGGGGGTCCCTCACAGTGGACCAGCTGGGCCTCTACGGCGCCCTAAAAGCCCACAACCAGGTCTACTGGCACTGGTATCCCCAGGAGGGGGAGGACCCCCTGGCCCTTCGCTACCAGGCCCTAGGGGCCCAGGTCTATATAGCCTCTGTCAACGGCCTGGCAGAAAGTGGGGAGATTGTCAATATAGACGGGGCAGGTAACCGGGTAGCCGGCCTATCCACCTCCAGGGAGGCGGTCTATCTTATTGTAGGCCAGAACAAGCTGGCCCAGGACCTGGAGGAGGCCAAGGACCGGGCCCAAAACCTGGCCGCCCCTAAAAATGCCCACCGGCTGGGGGTCAAGACCCCCTGTGCCCTCAAGGGGGACCGGTGTTATGACTGCCAGAGCCCGGAGAGGATCTGCCGGGTCTATTCTATTTTAAAAAGGCCCCCTTCCACAGGAGGCTACCATCTTATTTTAATCCACGAAGACTTAGGCTATTAAAAAGGTCTAGGGCAAGACCCTAGACGCTTAAAAAAAGGAGTGATTAGCATGAAAGGATGGAAAAAGCTTTTTCTAGGGGTCTTAGGCCTTGGCCTTCTGGCCGCCTTCCCCCCAAACCAGGTCCAGGCCCAGGCAGAGCTGGCCCTGGAAGGCCCCCTGGTCATTGAGGCAGGCCGGGAAGAGGAGGGCCACTATGGGCTTTTTGAGATTGATGACCAGGGCCAGGCCAAAAAGGCCCTATCTGGAGTCCAGTGGACCCTAGAGGACCCTGAAAAGACCGGGGTCACCCTCCAGGTCAACCCCTCTGGTTCCCAAGCCCAAATCCAGGTCCCTTCTAAGACCCCGGGGGGCCAGGTCCTTTTAAGGGTCCAGGTAAGCCAGCTGGCCTACCGCTACCAGAGGACCCTAAGGATTCAAATCCTTAAGGAGGGCCAGAGCCTTCCAGGGCCAGACCCAGTCCAGATAGACCCCAAGTACTCTACAGGAGGCAGGGCCCTGGTCTCCAACCAGGTCCTCCTTATTGATGGCCGGCCCCGGCCAGTGGGGGCCTATAATATCAATGGGGAAAACTACTTTAGGCTTAGGGACCTGGCCGTCCTTTTGAGGGGGAGCCCCGCCAAGTTTGGCCTAGTCTATGAAAAAGAGGCGGACCGGGTTCTTATCACCCGGGGCCAGACCTATGATCCCATGGGCGGAGACCTGGCCCCCCTAGCACCTGGCCCCCAGACCTACCAGGCCAGCCGGCAACGGATTGACCTAAAGGAGGCCCCTGTGGGCCTTCGGTCCCCCCTGGGCCTAAGGGTCTATAATATCCAGGGCAACAACTACTTCCGCCTAAGGGACCTGGGCCAGGTCCTAAACTTTAGGGTGGCCTATGACCCCCTAGCCCGGGAAATTCTTGTAAGGACCAGCTAAGGGCCTGAAAGAAACCAGGGCCCTCCTAGGGCTCTTAATAAGGGATTTTATTCCTTAATAGTTAATCGGCATGAAGGGATTAACCCTTGTGCCGATTTTTAAATTATAGCTTCTTCCCCATCCTAAGACCCAGCCATCTTTTCAAATTTTTGGTCAGATCCTTTTTCCACTAGTAGGCCTAGGGAAAAAAGACGGGAATTATCCCTTTTAAGAGTTTCTAAGGATTAAGCCGTAAAATACGGTATAATATTATAAAAACTGTACAAGGTAGAAGACCCACAAGGGGCTTTATGGGATTTTCCTATGATAACTTATGGAAAAATTCATCAATGAAAAGATGAATAAACGAGACCTAAAAACACCCATACCAACAAGGCCTCACACCCTTGCAAAAATGGGCAGAGAGTGTAAGTATTTTAAATAGGATATAGCAGAAGTTTTGGAGTATAAAATTGAAAATACTAATGATTGAAGATGACCCTACAATTGCCTTTGCTGTTAAAACTTATTTAAGCAAATATAAGATTGAAACAAT
>JAUNLJ010000016.1 GCA_030532305.1 Tissierellia bacterium | reverse complement strand
TGGTGAATTTATCGATATTAGAAGCTATAGGAATGACAAAACAAGATATACGAAGATACCTAGTAAAGAAAAATCTAATCTATTCAATATCTGCACTATTAACTTCCATAATAATTATGATTTTGGTTGATAAATTTATTTTGGTTGATTTAATGGATTCAATAAAATGGACAACATTTACTTTCGTGATCCATCCTCTTTTGCTAGTAAACATAGTCAATATAATAGTTGGGATGATAGTTACTTCAAAGTTCTATGAAAAACATAGTAGAAGTAGCCTTGTTGATCGGATTAGAAGCTTGGAATAAGAAAAAAGTTAAAAGATTTACAGCATTTAATTTATGTTAGTGTTGTTTTACCATTAGTCAATTTTTGCTTATATTTATAAGACTGTCATGAGCTAATATAAAAAGTTATCCATACTGAAGCCTAGCACTACTTACAGCGGAGCTGTAAGCAGATGCAGGTCTCATGTGGGGAGTTCTGGGGAGAGGGCCACGGGGGCCATCGATTGGCTAGAAGTCGCCGGCTGAAGCCCTAACACTCCTTACCAGGGGCTAGTTATAGCTCCTGGTAAGGAGATGTAGGTCTCATGGCAAGAGGTCCCAAGAGAGGGCCCAGCAGGGTCCTCGATTGGCTAGAAGTCGCCGGCTGAAGCCCTAGCACTGCCGCCAGGAGCCCTGGTTTTTTCTTCCTAAGCTAATGAATATATTATCTATGATGGTGTCCTGCTTAAAGCCTTTCATGCCTTTAGAAAGGGAATGGAGGGAGTATAAGATATTTTCTAGTATAAGGAGGAGGACCTTGACTCATTTTTCAGGGCAGAAAAAGGCCCCTAACAAGCTCTTCTTTAGGGGCTAGAGGCCCCTGGGAAGGCTGGGCCCTCTTCCAGGGCCTTCATCTCCGCCTTTGTTAGGGTCTTTAGCCTTAGGAGGTGGCGGCTAACCAAAAGGGCGATGGTGGCCAAAAGGACCTTAAGGGGCCAGGGGTTCACCAGGTAAATGGACAGGGCCATGGTGGGCCAGAGGGTGGCCAGGGCAAGGATTTTGTGGGACCGGGAAACCCCCTTAAAGGTCAGGTAGGTCCTTATATAGAGGCCAAAGATCCGGTGGTTTATGAGCCAGTGGTAGAGGCTCTGGGAGCTATTTAAAAAGTCCCAGGCGGCCAAAAGGAGAAAGGGGGTGGTGGGGAGCAAGGGGAGGAAGAGGCCCAGGCTTCCCAGGGCCAGGGCCAGGCCTCCTATTATTTTTAGGACAAGTTTTTTCATGGGTCCTCCTTAGGTTTTTGGGTGAAGGCAAGTAGGCCTATTGTAGGCTAGGGGGCTGGGCCTGTCAAGGGTCCTTTTAAGAATTTTAGGAGGAAGGGAGGCCTAGCTAGGCCGGGGGGCATATAAAATTTCAAAAAACCAGGTTAAAAAGGCAGAAAGTGTTAGATTTATAACATTATTGACATGAAATTGGTCTTATGATAAATTTATCTTAGGATGTTTTGCAAACGATTTTTTTAGCCAAGAAAGGAGATTGCCATGACCTTTGAGAAACTCTTTGAAGTTGGACAGATTGGAAGTCTAAAAGTTAAGAATAGGATTGTTATGCCCCCCATGGGGACCGGCCTGGCTGGCTTAAGTGGGGAGGTCACAGAAGATTTAATCCGCTATTATGAAGAAAGGGCCAAGGGGGGCTGTGGCCTGATTATTTCAGAAATTTGTAGGATTGATGATGTCCACGGCTGGGGCCTGGCCACCCAGATTGCGGCCACCCGTTTGGGCCATATAGCCGGTCTTCAAAGGTTGGCTGACAGGGTCCACGCCTATGGAACCAAGATGTTTTTGCAGCTCCACCATCCGGGCCGGGAGGGCTCTTCTAAGCTTAATCCAGACGGGGCGGGCCTGGTGGCGCCTTCTGCCTTTACTACAGAAAGGTGTCCCGAGATGCCCCACGAGCTCACCCTAGAGGAGGCCAAGGACCTCCAAGGCAAATACATAAGGGGGGCGGTGTTTGCCCAGCTGGCTGGCCTAGATGGGGTGGAGCTCCATGGGGCCCACGGCTACTTGCTAAACCAATGGCTCTCTCCCTTTTCTAACCGGAGGACCGATGACTATGGGGGGTCCTTTGAAAATAGGATGCGGTTTGTGGATGAAATCATCTTGGGCATTCGGCAATATGTGGGGCCCCAGTTCCCCCTAGGGATCCGGATTTCTGCCGATGAATTTTTAGGAGACCAGGGGATTACTAAGGACCTGGCTGTAAAAATGGCCCAGCACTTGGAAAAAGTGGGGGTAGACTTTATCCATGTCTCTTGTGGGATTTACGAAACAGGCCATGAAATTATCCCCATGTATTCTTACAAGCAGGGGTCCAGGAAGGACCTGGCCCGGGCCATCAAGGAGGCGGTGTCCATCCCGGTCTTTGCCATTAATGTCATTAAGGAGCCGGAAGTGGCCGAGGCGCTTCTAGAGGAGGGGGTTTGTGACTTTGTCTCTATAGGCCGGGGCCACTTGGCCGATGCCCACTGGGCCAAGAAGGCCCAGGCCGGGCGCAGTGACCTGATAAGAAAGTGTATTGGCTGCAACCGGTGTATAGAGGCGGAGGCCCGGGGTCGCCATGTGGAATGCGCCGTCAACCCCATCCTGGGAAACGAGGCCCATTTTGACCTAAATCTTTTAAGACGGGATGGCCAGGGCCGAAGGACCGTGGTGGTAGGGGGAGGCCCTGCCGGTATGGAAACAGCCACCCTCCTAGCCCAAAGAGGCTTTGAGGTGGACCTCTTTGAAAAAAATGACCACCTGGGTGGGGCCCTTTACACCGGGTCTCTGGGTCAGGACAAGGAAAAATTGGGCTGGTTTATAGAGACCCAAAAGAAGGAAATGGAAGAAGCCGGGGTCCGGGTCCACCTAAATACCCTGGCCAGCCGGGAAAATGTGGGGGCTCTTGAGCCGGAGGCCATCTTTATCTGTGCTGGCGGCAAGCCCATGCGCCCTCCCATTCAGGGGATCGATTCGCCTAAGGTGATCATGGCAGAAGACTACCTAGAAGGCCGGAAAAAGGCGGGCAAGAAGGTGGCCGTCATTGGGTCTGGGGCGACAGGCCTAGAAATAGCCGACACCCTTAAGGCAGAAGACCCCAGCCGGGAGGTGGCCCTTGTGGAAATGACCGGGGTTATGGGGGCCAGCGAAATTGCCCGGGTCCGGATGGTGGTTTTGGCCAAGCTAGAAAAAGTCGGGGTTAAGTTTATGCCCCTCCACCAGCTGGTGGAAGTCACCGACCAGGGGATTAAGCTTAAGGTCCTAGAAGAAACCCAGGCCCAGGGCCAGGTAAAGGACCTAGAAGTGGACACAGTGATTTTGGCCCTGGGCTCAAGACCCCAGCCAGACTATGTGGAAGAATTTGAAGGCCTGGCCCCCTACCTCCGGCTCTACGGAGACGGAGCCAAGATAGGCACCCTCCTAGAGGCCCTTAGGGAGGCCTACCACATTGCTTGGACCTACTAGAGATAAGTGAATTTAGAAAAAGGAGCCTGTGGGGCTCTTTTTTCTTGCCTTAAAGAAGGGGGATAAAAAGAAGGTGATTTTTCTAAAAAAATGGGCATATATAGTAAGACAAGGCTGGGCCCAGCAGGTGGCTGGGGCCATCTGGCGGAGGTCTAAAAAAAGGGCCTTCTTGCCTGAAGGCCTAAGTAAGATGGAGGACCCCTGGATTCTAGGGGTCAGGGGGTCTGGTCCCCTCAACCTTTATAGACAAAGAGAAATTACTGGCCCGGGCCTTTTAGAAAAAGGAGGCCCCGGCCAAGCCCATGAAGGGAAAGGACAAAGACATGAAGGACATGGAAAAAAACCCCATGGCAAAAAACGGTCTAGGAGACCCCTTGCCAAGTAAGAATGCCCATAAGGGAGACAATCCCAAGATCACCCGGGCCTCTGGGGCGCCTGTGGAAAACAACCAAGACACCATGACGGCGGGGGTCCGGGGGCCGGCAGTTTTCCAGGACACCTGGCTATTTGAAAAGCATGCCCACTTTAACCGGGAGGTCATCCCTGAAAGACGGATGCATGCCAAGGGGTCTGGGGCCTTTGGGACCTTTAGGGTGACCCACGACATCACCCAGTACACCAAGGCCAAGATCTTTTCAGAAGTGGGGAAGGAAACAGAGATGTTTGCCCGTTTCTCCACGGTGGCTGGTGAAAGAGGGGCCGCCGATGCAGAAAGGGATATCCGGGGTTTTGCCCTAAAATTCTACACCGAAGAGGGCAACTGGGACCTGGTAGGCAACAACACCCCGGTCTTCTTCTTTAGGGACCCCATGAAGTTTATTGACCTTAACCACGCCGTTAAGAGGGACCCCAGGACCAATATGCGAAGCCCCAACACCAACTGGGACTTTTGGTCCTCCCTACCCGAATCCCTCCTCCAGGTGACCATCACCATGAGTGACCGGGGGATCCCCTCTTCCTTTAGATATATGCACGGCTTTGGGTCCCACACCTATTCTTTAATTAACGAAAAAAATGAAAGGGTCTGGGTTAAGTTTCACTTTAGGTCCCAGCAGGGCATCCAAAATCTAACGGACCAGGAGGCTGAAAAAGTGGTGGGCATGGACCGGGAGTCCAACCAAAGGGACCTTTATGAATCCATTGAAAAGGGCCACTATCCCAAGTGGACCATGTATATCCAGGTCATGACCGAAGACCAGGCCAGGCAAATGGAAAACAACCCCTTTGACTTGACCAAGATGTGGTTAAAGAAGGACTTCCCCTTTATTGAAGTGGGGGAATTTGAACTGAACAGGAACCCGGACAACTACTTCCAGGACGTGGAACAGGCGGCCTTTAACCCGGCCCAAAATGTACCGGGCATTGGCTTTTCCCCGGACCGGATGCTCCAGGCCAGAATTGTCACCTATGGGGATGCCCAAAGGTACCGGCTGGGGGTCAACCACCATCAAATCCCTGTCAATGCGCCTAGGGGGATGGATCCCAAGGACTACCACTCCTGGCACCGGGACGGAATGATGCGGGTAGATGGCAACCGGGGATCTGAAAACCACTATGAGCCCAACTCCTATGGCAACTGGCAGGAGGACCCCAGGGGCTATGAGCCGGGCCAAGATGGGGGAGACATCTACCGGTATGACTTTAGGGAAGATGACCACGACTACTTCACCCAACCGGGCCTACTCTACCAGGCCATGACCGAGGACCAAAAGCAGGTCCTAGTGGAAAATACGGCCAGGAATATGGGGGACTCTACCCTTCAGATTAAGCACAGGCATATCGCCAACTGCTATAGGGCCCATGAAGACTACGGAACCCGTCTGGCCCAGGCCCTAAATATTGACCTGGCCGAGGTGGACCTAGATACGGCCAAGATGCGAGATTCCAGAGAGGGCAACTACAAGGCCAACAACCTCCATCCGGAGCTGGATGTGGCCTCTGAAAATATGGCCATGAAGGACTGGGAGGAGATCTCCACAGACTATGACCCCAAATCCTTTATCGACCCCATGGAGGACCCCTATGTCCTATAGGACCCTTTAGGGCACCTTCCTATAAGAAAGAACCCCTAGGCCCACCAAGACCGGGACCTGGGGGTCTTTTTATGGGGATTTTAGGCGGGGCTAGGACTAGGGGCTTGACTTGCCTCCTTTTATAATGTTATAATGACAACATAAAAGCATAGTAAAAGTGATTAGGTGCCCTCAGGAGAGGGAGAATAGGAAAGCTGCTTAAAGTGCAGCGCGGACCCACCACTGTAAGCGGATACGAATCTCCACAGAGCCACTGGGAAGACCGGGAAGGCGGGGACAAGGTTAAGCCGTAAGCCAGGAGACCTGCCTAAACATGTTATCGCGACAAGGGGACACAGCGATTAGAGACTCAAAATGGGGGCTTCTTTAATCGAAAGGAAGCTCTTTTTTAATAGGCGCATTTGCCTAAGGGAGGGCCCTCTTGCAAGAACACCAGCCTAAAGGAGGAAGAAAATGATGAATTTAAAAGAAGTTGGCCGTGTACACTCGCCCTACAAGAAAAAGGGGGATGCCCCCTTCCAGGGACGGATGGAAGATATAGAGGCCCGGATAGAGATCCTGGAGGAATTTGCTCCAGCCCTAAAGGACATAGAAGATTTTAGCCATCTCTTTGTCCTCTACTGGGCCCATGAGGCTAAGCGTGAGACCCTGCAAAATAGGACCCCCTACGACCAGGACCCCCAGGCCCGGCATGGGGTTTTTGCCACCCGGACCCCCAACCGGCCCAACCCCATTAACCTGGGCATTGTGGACCTGGTTAGACGGGAGGGAAATGTCCTAGTGGTCCGGGGCCTAGATGCCTTTGACCAGAGTGTGGTGGTGGACATTAAGCCCTACAGTGGCAAGGTGGATGCCATTAGTCAGGCCTCTTCTAGACGGGCCCATGAAAAAAAGGAAGATTAAGGAGGCGGCCATGAAAAAAAAGCGAATTTTTCTGTTGGCAGGTCTCTTCATTTTAGCCATGGCCCTCTTGGGGGCCTGTTCTAAGGACCCAGGGGTGGGAGAGCCAGGAGACGGCCAAGGCCAAGAAGCCCAGAAAGAGACCCCCCGGGTGGTGAGGCTGGCCGGGGGGGACTATGGTCTTTCTCAACCCTACACCACCTATTCCAGGGGGCCAGGGTCCTACAAGGTCAAGCTGGTCTTTGACGGCCTGGTGGCCAAGGACGACCAGGGCTATATCCCCTGGCTGGCAGAGGACTGGGAGGTCCAAGAGGAGGGCAAGGCCTATGTCTTTAGCCTTCGGGACCAGGTAAACTGGGCCGATGGCCAGCCCTTTGGACCCGAGGACGTGGTCTTTACCTTTAACTATGGCCAGGACCATCCTCCTGTGGGAGGGGGCGACCTCTTTGGACCAGAAGGGATCCTAGAAGGGGTGGAAAAGACGGGCGACAGGGAGGTCACCTTTAGGCTAAAGGCGGCCCAGCCCAACTTTATAGAGGAGATTTTTGGGATGAATATCCTGCCCCAGCATATATGGGAGGGGGTAGACCGGCCTGACGAGTTTACAGGAGAAGAATCCCTTATCGGGACGGGCCCCTTCCGTTTAACAGACTACAATAAGGAGCACGGGACCTACCGGTTTGAAGCCCGGGAAGACTTCTGGGGGCCCAAGCCGGCTGTGGATGTCATTGAATTTGTTCCGGTAAGCGACCCGGTTATGGCCCTGGAAAATGGGGACATAGATATTAGTGGGGTTCCTGTGGATGCCCTGGCCCGGTTTGAAGGCAAGGAGGACTTTACCATCATGGACAACCCTGGGGTCTTTGGAACCACCCTCCGTTTTAACATGGACAAGGTGGAAGACTTCCAGTCCAAGGAATTTAGGCAGGCCTTTGCCTATGCCATCGACCGGGAGGAGATTGTGGAAAAAATAGCCCGGGGGGCTGGGGAGCCCGGTAGTTTAGGGATCCTACCTCCTGCCCATATTATGTATAATGATAAGCTACCCAGCTATAAAAAAGACCTAGACCAGGCCAAGGCCTTAATAGAAAAATCGGGCATCAGCCCGGGGACCTATGAGCTCTTGGTGGGAGACGGCCAGGGAGAAAGGCTAGGGGAGCTCATCAAGGAGCAGCTGGCCGCCGTGGGCATTGACATCACTGTGGTGACCACCGACCAAAAGTCCAAGGATGCCCGGTTAGCTGAAGGAAACTACCAGCTGGCCATTAATAGCTACGGGGGCTGGGCCCGGGATGCCGACTACCTCCGGGTCCGGTTTGCACCGGAGGTTACCAGCTGGTCTTCTGGCACCCCAGGCTATGAAAACCCGGCCTTCTCTAAGTTAGCAGAAGACCAAAGGGTGGAAACAGATGAGGCAAAAAGAAGGGACCAGGTGATGGCCCTCCAGGAAATTTTGGCCGAGGACGTGCCAGAAATTCCTCTCTATATGAGTAAGGACAAGACCGTTTACAGAAACAGCTCTTACGACGGATGGAAGTACGAATTTGACCACCACGAGGCCACCCACAACAAACTTTCCTTTTTGGAATAGGGTCTGGCCTTGGGGCCTAGGCTAAGAAGGAAGAGAAATTAGGGAATTATGACACAAGCAATTTTAGAAATCAAAGACCTCCAGGTCAAGTACCAGACCCAGGGCCGGGAGACTTTGGGGGTCCACCAAGTCAACCTAAGGCAAGCACCTGGGCAAAATATTGGGATTATTGGGGAGTCTGGCTCAGGCAAAACCAGCCTGGGACTGGCCATTATGGGCCTCATTGAGGCTCCCCACCAGGTCCAGGGTCAGATCTTCTACAAGGGGAGGGACCTCTTAAAGCTATCTAAAAGCCAGTTAAGGGACCTAAGGTGGAAGGAGATCGCCATGGTCTTTCAAAATTCCCTGGACCTTTTAAACCCAGTCATGACGGTGGGGGACCAGGTCACCGAACGGCTGGTGGAGGAGATGGGCTATTCCAGGGAGGAAGCCCGAAAGGACCAGGAAAGGCTCCTGGACCTGGTGGCCCTGGACCCCCAGTGGCGAAAGGCCTACCCCCACCAACTTTCTGGGGGCATGCGGCAGAGGGTTCTTATAGCCATGGCCATTTCCTGCCAGCCGGACCTGATTATCTTTGATGAACCCACCAGTGCCCTAGACGTCCTCCTCCAAGAAGACATGGTGGCCCTGATAAGGGACCTCCAGGCCCAGATGGGCTTTTCCATGCTGACCATTTCCCACGACCTGTCTGTCATTAGGGCCCTATCGGAAGATATTGTGGTCATGTATGGGGGGGATATTGTGGAAAAGGGCAAGACCCAGGAGGTCATCCAGGAGCCGGCCCACCCCTACACCCGGGGCTTGATTTCTTCCTCTGTCCAGGTCTTTCCCTACAAGGACCTGTGGGGGATTGCAGGAGAGCCAGGGGACCCCATGAAGGAGGCCTGCCCCTTTGCCCCTCGCTGTACCCAGGCCCAGGCCCTCTGTTTTAAGGAGAGGCCCCGGCTAGAGGACCTGGGGCCCTGCCGCCAGGTGGCCTGCCACCGGGGAGGGATTGTCCACCTCTTGGAGGCCCAGGGCCTAGCCAAGGCCTATGACCTGGGGGGAAAAAGGGTCCAGGCCCTCAAGGATGCGGGCTTTTATATCCGCCATGGGGAGACCCTGGCCCTGGTGGGGCCATCGGGGTCTGGCAAGTCTACCCTGGCCCACCTGGTGGCGGGCTTTGTCCCCCCAGATGAGGGCCAGGTCTACTTTGAAGGAAGACCCCTTAGGGGGGCCCAAGTGGCCCAAAGGGAGGGGGGGATGCAGTTGGTCCTCCAAGACCCCTTCTCCTCCATTAGCCGGCGGCTAAGGGTGGAAGAGGCCGTCCAGGAGCCCCTAAGGGTCAACGGCATAGGCAGTCCTAAGGAGAGACGGGCCCGGGTCCAGGAGGCCCTAAGGGCTGTCCAGCTCCCCCAAGGGGAGGCCTTTTTAAACCGCTTTTGTGCCAGCCTGAGTGGGGGGCAAAGGCAGCGGCTGGCCCTGGCCCGGGCCCTGGTTATGGCCCCCAAGCTCCTTATAGCCGATGAAATTACCTCCATGCTGGATGTGTCCACCCAGGCCAATATTATGCGGCTTTTAAAGGGCCTACAAAATAGCCAGGGCTTTGCCATGATCTATATCACCCACAATATCCACCTGGCCAGGAAGATATCCGAAAGGATTGTGGTCCTAAAAGAAGGGCGCATTGAGGAGGCGGGCTCCACCAGCCAGATCATGGAAAACACCCAGTCCTGCATGGCCCAGGACTTATTGGAATCAGGACTAAGATTATTATGAGACCAGCTAGAAAAAAATTAGCCAGCTACCTACTGACTTTTTTTGTCATTATCAGCTTAAACTTTGCCCTGGCCCGGCTTATGCCCGGCAACCCTTTTTTACACCTGTCCGGGGAAGGGGGAGAGATCTTCGAGAGCATGTCCTCGGACCAAGTGGCCTACTACCAGGCCTACTATGGCCTAGACAAGCCCCTTTTAACCCAGTACACTGACTACCTAAGGGGCCTGGTCCAGGGGGACCTGGGCTTTTCCTACTACTACAAGACCCCGGTTTTGGGCCTGGTCCTAAGACGGGCCCTGTGGAGTTTTTTCTTGACTTTTTTTGCCCTGGTCCTCTCTTTTGCCCTGGGCATCCTCCTGGGGTCCTATTCTGCCTGGCATAGGGGAGATGGGAGGGACCGGGTCCTTTACTTAATCATGACCCTCACGTCAGAGATCCCCCCCTTTTTGCTGGGCATGGCTCTGCTTTTGGTCTTTGCAGCCAGATGGCAAGTCTTTCCCCTGGCCGGGGCCATGGCCCCCTTTACTGGCAGCCTGCCCCTGGGAGAAAAGATCCTAGACATCCTCCACCATGCTGCCCTACCCATTATGACCCTCACCCTGGTCAGGCTAGGGGGGGTCTATATCCTGGTTAGGAACGCCCTTATAGGGGTCCTAAGCCAGGACTATATCAGGACTGCCCAGGCCAAGGGCCTAAAAGAGCGGCGGATTCGCTATCGCCACGGCCTAAGAAACGCCCTTCTTCCCATTTTTACCAGACTGACCCTCCAGGTGGCCACCATGATGGGGTCCACCATCCTGGTGGAGAATGTCTTTGCCTACCCTGGCCTGGGTAGTCTTATGCAGTCGGCGGTCCAGGTTAGGGACTACCCCCTCCTCCAGGGGATCTTCCTTATTCTGGCCCTGGGGGTCATGGGGGCAAACTTTCTGGCAGACCAGGCCTATAAAAAACTAGACCCCCGGGTCAAGGGATAGGAGGGAGGATCTTATGAAAAAACTAAAAGACAAGCTAGCCGGCCTGTCCCTGGTGGGCAAGCTGGCCCTAGCCCTTCTCCTCCTTCTGGTGGCCATGGCTATTTTAGCCCCACTTATTAGCCCCTTTCCCCCGGACCAGTCTTCCGGGCCGGCCCTGGCCCCTCCATCTAGGACCCACTACCTGGGCACCAACGACCTGGGCATAGACCTGTGGGCCATGATTTGCTACGGGGCCCGGGTTTCCCTAACTATTGGTTTAGGCACGGCCCTCTTAGCCGGCCTAGGGGGGGCCCTTTTGGGCATGGTCTCAGGCTACAAGGGGGGCCTTTTGGACAGCCTCCTTATGCGGCTTATTGATATTACCTTGGCCCTACCCAGCCTGCCTGTCATGATTATCCTGTCCGCCTTTTTTGGCCCTTCCCTGGGCCACATTATCCTGGTCCTGGTGGCCTTTTCCTGGGCCGGACCAGCCAGGACCCTTCGGTCAGCCACCCTCTCCCTAAAGGAGCAGCCCTATATCCGCCTGGCCGCTCACTATGGGGCCAAGACCCCCTACCTGATCAAAAAACACTTCCTCCCCGAGCTCTTCCCCCTGATGGCTGTTTCCATGATCCGACTCAGTGGCCGGGCCATTGTGGCCGAGGCCTCCCTGGCCTTTTTAGGCCTGGGGGACCCCACCAGTGGGTCCTGGGGCCTGATCCTCAACCAGGCCACCCGCTTTCCTGGCATCTACCTGACCCCCTATTGGACCTGGTGGATCCTCTACCCCTGGCTATTTTTAAGCCTCTTGGTTAGCTCCCTGGCCTTCTTGACCCGGGAGTTTGAAGACGCCCTTGGGAAAAGATAAGCTGGGGCCAAGAGGGCCGGCATCAAAAAAACCCCTTGGGGTCCTTCTTAAAGAGGGAGGACCCCAAGGGGTCTTTTTTTAAAGAGGACAAAAAAGAGGATTTGGACTTCTACTTGTAAAAAACACAAAAAAGAATTGACCTCCCCAGGGGCTCGTGGTAAGATAGCTAGTAGAATTATAAAAAGAAGAGAGATAGCCTGGCAAAACCTCTACCTCGCATTTTATGGAAGGGGCCAGGCAGGATTTTTTAGGCAAGAGTGAAAGGGGATGACATGTGAAAAAGACCAGCTGTTTCTTGGGGCTTTTGGCCCTCTTTATTTTAGGAAGTCTCGTAGGGGTAGGCCCTGTCCTAGCCCAGGAGGGGGCCCCCTTTAGGGTGACCACAAGGCCCATGGCAAACCCGGAGGCAGAGGAGGTCCTTGTTGGAGACTATGAGACTTTTTATGAGGCCTTAGCTGCCTGTAAGCAAGAGGACTTAGACAATCTCTATATTGTGAGCCTCCAGGAGGACACTACCATTCCGGCTAAAGAATGGGTTCTGGAGTGCCAAGAAGAAAATATCCTCCTTCGGTCTGGAGAGGGAGGCCCCTTTAGCCTGACCAAGACAGGGGATAGAAAACTGGCCTACATAAATAAAAATTGCCAGTTTACAGTAGAAAATATTATCCTAGATGGCAATGGGGAGGCGGAAGCCTTCTCCCTAGACCAGAATGGGATTTTAAATCTTGGCCAAGGGGCCATCCTCCAAAATTTTGCCGATGTAGGGGCCTCCATGGGGTCTGTCCTTAGCCTATCTGGCCAGTCCACCTTAAATATTGACGGAGCCACCCTTCAAAACAACAGGGCCTTGGGGGGTGGCAAAAAGCCTGGGGCCATCTATGCCAAGGAGGGGACCACCATAAATATAGCCTCTGGGGAGTTTAAGGACAACACCAGTGACTATTTGGGGGGCCTGATCCTATCCTGGGGGGACATCACTATTTCTGGTGGGGACTTTTCTGGGAATTCTGCCGCCTCCAGTGGTGGGGTCCTGGCCTCCTATGGGGGAGAGGTCAGCATTTCTGGAGGGACCTTTAGGGCAAATACCTGCCCTTCTGGCATAGGAGGCGCCCTGACCTTTAAGTCACCAGGAAAAGGCCTCACCATAAGTGGGGGAGACTTTTCCAACAACCAGGCCAAATGGGGTGGGGCCATCTATATGCAAGAAGGCAGCCAGCTCTCTATTAGGGGGGCCAGCTTTACTGAAAATATAGCCAGTAGCCAGGGGGGTGTCCTTTACCTCCAGGGAGGGGACCTGTTTTTAAAAGACTCTTCTCTTACTAGAAACCAGGCCGATTCTCGGGGAGGGGCCCTAGTCCTTTCTAGCCCCAGCCAGGCCCTGGAAATTGGGAACTGCCAATTTGAGGAAAACACCTCCTCTCTTGGCGGGGGGATCTACCTTATGGAGACGGCCCATCTTCAGCTGGCCTCCTCTAAATTTATAGGCAACCAGGCCAGTTCTGGGGGCGCCATCTATGCCAGCCCCTATGAATATGAGCCTGAGATCACCGACCCAAAGGCCTACCGAAATATAAAGACGGATGGGGCCACCCTCTTTGAGGGCAACCGGGCCAGCCAGGGGCTTTTTAACCCTCCCAGCAACTACCAAGACTTTACAAACCTCCAGTTTGACCCGGCCTCCGATGTCCGCCATGAGATCTTGACCCGGGGAAGTCTTTTAAATAACTATGACATCAATTATGAGAACCCCGTGAAACTGGTGATCTTTGATGCCAATGGGGGGCAATTTACGGAGACGGGCCAGTCTCGGATTACCCTGGAGCATCCCCAAGGCCAAGAGATTGCCCTGATGGAGGCCCCAGTCAAGGAGGACCACCTCTTTGAAGGCTGGGATTGCCAAAAAAGATATAGTGTGAGACGGGTCCAGGAGGGGCCTGGCCTTAGACCACAAGGCGGCCAGGGACCAGTTCAGCTGGCCCGGGTCCTTGTGGGAAATGAGGCCACCGGTCCCCTGGTGGAGGCCCAGGAGACAGGGCCCAGGGAAGTGGACTATGGACCTGGGGATACCTATGTGGTAGAGACCCACACCCTCTTTGTGGCCCAGTGGAAGGAAGAGCCCGGTCCTCAGCCGGAGAAGCCCAGCAAACCCAGCAAGCCCTCTAGGCCCCTGGGGCCCCAGGAGGAGGACCTTAACCGGGAAGACCACTACCAATATATGGAGGGCTATCCTGGCGGGGTCTTTAGGCCCCAGGAGGGAATGACCCGGGCCGAGCTGGCCGTCATGTTTACCCGGCTCTTAAAGGACCGGCCAGAGGAGGACCAGGCCTATCCCACGCCCTTTAAGGATGTGGCCCCTGGGGCCTGGTATAGGAGGGCCCTGGGCTATGCTGTAAAAAAGGGACTTATCTGGGGCTATCCCGATGGGACCTTTAAGCCAGATCAGGCCATTAGCCGGGAGGAGTTTGCTGCCATGGCGGCTCGTTTTGCCCAGCTTTCAGAAAAAAAGGACCTAGCTTTTAGGGACATGGACCCTAACCGGTGGAGCCATGAGGCGGTCCTCTTGGCGGCCAGCCAGGGCTGGATCTGGGGCTATCCCGATGGGACCTTTAGGCCAAATCAGGCCATTAGCCGGGCCGAGGTTACGGCCATCACCAACCGGATGTTAAAGCGCCAGGGGGATGGGGCCTGGATCCGGTCCCACCGGGAGGAAGTCTCCTACTACAGGGATGTCCAGGAGGAAGCCTGGTATTTTGAAACGGTGATGGAGGCCTCTTTGGGCCATGACTTTATCCGGAAGAAGGACGGCCAGGCAGAGACCTGGACGGGCCTAAATCATAAGACCTTTATTGACTAGAGGAGGGACCCCTCCCCAGGCCTAGGCCGGGGAGGGGTCTTTTTTTAAGATTACATTGACATCTATCTATGCAATCCCTATACTATAGATAGATAATCATCTATGTATAAGGAGGAGGTCCCATGGAGATAGAAAGAGTGATAGATTTTTGCAAGGCCCTAGGAGACAGGAGACGGCTGGAAATAGTCCAGGTCTTGGTCCAGGGGGAGCGATGTGGTTGCCATATTTTAGAGGACTTTGAGATCAGCCAACCCACCCTCTCCCACCATATGAAAATTTTAGTGGAGGCCGGTCTGGTGGAGGACCGGAAGGAGGGCAAGTGGCACCATTATTCCATTAATGGCCAGGCCCTGGAGGACATGAAGGGCTTTTTAGATTCCATAAAGCCAGACCCCTTCCAGGAAGGGAAGGTTTGCAAGTAATGGGGGCCTTTATCTTAGACCAGGTCTTGGGAATGAAGTGGCTTAATGACCTGGTGGGCAGGGGCCTAGCCAGTCTGGGCCTAGATCTTGCTAGCCGGTTAGGAGGGAGCCTGCAATTCTTCCTTTACGATGTGGTGAAAATTAGCCTCCTCCTGTGTGGGCTCATCTTTATGATTTCCTATATTCAAAGTTATTTTCCCCCGGAGAAGACCCAAAAGATCCTGTCCAACTTTAGGGGGCTAGGAGCCAATATCCTGGGGGCCCTCCTGGGAACAGTGACCCCCTTTTGTAGCTGCTCTTCCATCCCCCTTTTTATAGGCTTTACCAGTGGGGGCCTTCCCCTGGGGGTGACCTTTTCCTTTTTAATTTCTTCCCCCATGGTAGACCTGGGTAGCCTGGTCCTTTTGATGAGTATCTTTGGGCCCAAGGTGGCCCTGGCCTATGTCTTCTTGGGCCTGGTCATTGCTGTGGCTGGGGGCAGTCTCATTCAAGGGCTTCATCTGGAGGAGGAAGTGGAAGACTTTATCCACCAGGCCAGGCCAGTGGACCTGGAGGAACCCAGCCTAAGCCAGGGGGAGAGGGCCCTCTATGCCAAGGACCAGGTGGTGGAGACCCTTAGGAAGGTCTTTCCCTATATCCTTGTAGGGGTGGGTCTGGGGGCCCTCATCCACAATTGGATCCCCCAAAAATGGGTGGTGGGCCTCTTGGGCCACCGAAATCCCCTGGGGGTCCCCCTGGCCACCCTTATTGGAATTCCCATGTATGCTGATATTTTTGGGACCATCCCCATAGCCGAGGCCCTACTCTTTAAGGGGGCCCAGCTGGGGACGGTCTTGGCCTTTATGATGGGGGTGACCACCCTCTCCCTCCCCTCTATGATTATGTTAAAAAAGGCCATTAAGCCAAAACTACTGGGGGTCTTTATTGCCATCTGCGCCCTGGGAATTATGGGGGTAGGCTATCTCTTTAACCTGATGGAAGGTTTTATTATTTAGGAGGAAAAGATATGTCCTTATTTAATTTTAAGAAAAACCAAGAAGTAAAAAAGGGTCCCAGTCCCAAAAAAGAGGGGGCCGGAAACCTGGAGGTCAAGATTTTAGGCAGTGGTTGTGCCAAGTGTAACCAGCTGGAGGAGGCCACCCTGGAGGCCCTGGAGGACTTGGGCCTAGAGGCCCAGCTGGACCATGTGAGGGACTTTGAGGAGATTGTCAGCTATGGGGTTATGACCACCCCGGCCCTGGTGGTGGACGGGAAGCTGGTCTCCTATGGCCGGGTCCTTAAAAAAGAAGACCTGGTTAAGGTCATCCAGGAGGCCAGGGGCCTATGAAGAAGGTAGCCTTTATCTGTGTCCACAACTCTTGCCGGAGCCAGATTGCCCAGGCCCTGGGTCGCCACTTGGCGGGGGAGGTCTTTGAGTCCTATTCAGCAGGTAGCCAGGTCAAGGACCAGATCAACCCCGATGCCCTCCGGCTTATGAAAGACCTCTACGGGATAGACATGGCTAAGGACCAGTACCCTAAAACAGTGGCCCAGATTCCGGACCCGGACCTGGCCATTTCCATGGGTTGTTATGGGACCTGTCCCCTTAGCTCCCGGGGCTTTGATGAGGACTGGCAGCTGGAGGACCCTACGGGCAAGGATGACCAGGCCTTTAAGGGGGTCATCCAAGAAATTGAAGACCGGATCCTGGACCTGAAGGCCCGGCTCCAAGGGGACCTGGACAAGTAAAAAGGATATGAGAGAATATGAGAAGCTAGACCCCAGGGCTAGCTTTTTTTATAGGGACTTTTAACCCAAACCTTACCTGGCCATTGCCTAAAACTAATGCTAAGGGGCATAATATGAAGGTATAGCTAGGAATATATTTTGTGGCCCAGCAAGTGGGGAGGGTCTTTTAGGACCGGGAAAAGGAGGTGGCCCATGGTTTTTTGGATACTTATTTTGGTCCTATGGGTGGGGGTCCTGGTCTTTACTGGAAAGAGGATGGCCCGGTCCCGGACAAGGACCTTCCTGGTGGGCCTGGAAGTCCTGGTGGCCTTTTACCTGGTCTTTAGGCTGGCCTTTCCCTTCCTAACCATGCCCCAGCCCCGGGGGAAGAGCCAGGTAAAAAAAGACCGGATCTACCTAAGCCACCCCACGGCCTACCCGGATTTGGCCACCCAGGGGGCGGAAAGGGAGGTCCCCATCCAGGTCTATTATCCAGAAAATTTAAGGCCCGGGGCCCACCCCCTTTTTATCTTTTCCCATGGGGCCTTTGGGGTGGGGACTTCCAACGAGACCCTCTTTTTTGACCTGGCCTCCCGGGGCTACCTGGTTTTGTCCCTGGACCACCCCCACCATTCCTTTTCCAGCCGTCTGTCTTCAGGGGAGAGGGTCTTTGTGGACCCGGACTTTTTTAAGGCCGTGGTGGCCTCTCCTGGGGCCAAGGACCTGGAAAAGACCTGGTCCCAGCTAAGGGAGTGGACGGGCCCCCGGATAGAGGACCTTAATTTGGTCCTAGACCGGGTCTTAGATGACCAGCTAGAGCCCCCCTACGGGGACAAGATAGACAAAAAGAGGATTATTTTGGCTGGCCATTCCCTAGGGGGAGGGGCGGCCCTGGCCCTGGGCCGAGACAGGCCCCAGGATATCCAGGCCCTGGTGGTTTTAGAGGCCCCCTTTGTGGGGGATATGGTGGGTCTAGAGGGGGACCACTATGTCTTTTTAGAAGACCCCTACCCCCGGCCCCTCCTCCACATCTATTCCGACTCCCTTTGGGAGAGGCTGGGGACCCTTCCCACCTATGGGCAAAATGCCAGGATCCTAAAGACCCAGGACCCCCGGCTGGTTAGTGTCCATATAGACGGGGTGGGCCACCTGGGCCTAACGGACCTATCCCTGGTCTCTCCCCTTTTAACCAAGCTAATGGACGGGGGCCTGGACAAGAAGAGGCCCCAGGAGGCCCTGGAAGAGATAAATGACCAGGTCTTGGATTTTTTGGAAGCATGGAACCCCTAGACAGCCTATAGCCTAGTTAAGAGAGCAAGAGAAAGAGACTTAAAGGAGATAAGAATGGCAATAATCATAGCCCTGGTGACCTTTGTGACCATTGGAGGAATAGGGGCCCCCTTCCTCATAGGGGGTCTTATCTACGACCGGATAAAAAAAGAAGGGGAGGCCCGGTGCAACCGGGTGACCCAGGGCCAGGTGGTTCGGCATGTCTTTTACCGGCAAAACCTCATGGTTAAGCCCATGGTCCAGTACCAGGTGGGGGGCAAGACCTATGAGGTAAGCAGAAAATTCTATGCCAGTAGCCATAGGCAGACCTCCCGTCTCTTTGGAGACGGAGAGTCTGGGGCCTATGAAGATGAAAGGGGCTGGCTACATATTAAGGCCGGGCCGGAGGTGGACCTGGGGGCCTTGGCCCAGGACCTTTGGCCCCTGGGGTCTAGGGCCCGGGTCTACTACAATCCCAGAAACCCCCAAGAGGCCTATGTGGACCGGCCGGTGGGCGGGGGCATTATGGCCAAGATAGCCATCCGGGTGGGCTGGATCAGTCTTCTTCTGGGCCTGGTGGCCGCTGGTCTGGTCTTCTTTTTTATGACCTGGTGGGGCCCGGGGCCCCCATCTGACCCCCTAGGGACCTATTTTGAATAAAAGCAGGATTTTATGTTTAAGCCGGGGGCAAGTAGGTTATAATATGTCTGGGAGGATATATCTAGTTAGATGTATCACAGGCCCCGGATAAAAAAATAGGCCCCTAGGCTAAAAAAAGGGCCCCACCTGTTAGTTTGCCCCCTGGAGTGGATATCTATAGAGGGGTTAAAAAACCAGGAAGGGACCAGGCCATAGGGACTTAAGACCCAGGGCCCCATCCATAAGACTTAAGAGTGACTTATTTTATAAAAGAAAGAAATAAAAAAATAACTAGGAGGAATAAGATGAAAATCGGATTAATTGTAGGTTCACTAAGGAAGGATTCTTTTAACAGGAAGGTGGCAGAAGTAGTTCAAGGCCTTTTCCCAGCAGGGGTTCAGGCAGAATTTATCGACATTACTAACCTGCCCTTTTATAATGCAGATTTAGATGGAGACAACCCCCATCCAGAATATGCCCGGGTAAGGGAAGAGCTTAAAAAATATGATGGCTATATTTTCTTTACCCCAGAATACAACCGGTCCTATGCCCCAGCGGCTAAAAACGTCATTGACCTAGGGTCCCTAGATCCTAAGGGAAGTCCTTGGAATGGCAAGCCAGCAGCTGTATTTTCAGCCTCTGTGGGAACCTACGGGGCCATGGCAGCCAACCAAGCCCTAAGACAGGTTTTCATTAACACCAACCTTATCCCCTACCAAAGTCCTGAAGTCTACCTAGCTAGAATAGGCGAAAGCTTTGACGAAAATGGAAATATGATAGAAGATACCCGGGCCTTCCTCCAGGAGGCAGTCTATGGCTTTGTTAAATTTAGCCAAGGGATTCAAAATATCTAAGGTCCAGAAACTACCAGGGCCTAAGGGTTCACCCCTTGTGGGGTGGGCCCTTTTTTTCTTGCCGGGAGGGGGTCCTTATTTTAGGTCCAGGGCCACCAAGGCTGGGTCTTTTTTATTTTGCCCTTGCCAAGGGATGGGCATAATTGATACAATCAGTAGTATCAATATGAAGGGAAGTGAATTATGGGACAAAGAAAGACCTTTAAGTCACGCTGGGGATTTATCCTGGCTTGCGTAGGATCGGCGGTAGGCATGGCCAATGTGTGGGGGTTTCCCTATAAACTGGGCATGAATGGCGGCGGTGCTTTTTTAGTCTGCTATTTATTTTTTATTTTTATTTTTTCTTATACGGGTTTATCCAGTGAGTATGCCATTGGTCGCCGGTCCAAGGCCGGGACCCTGGGGGCCTATGAATATGCCTGGGCCAGCCGGGGCCATAGGGGGATAGGCAAGCTGGTGGGCTGGATTCCCCTGGTGGGGTCCATCTGTATTGCCATTGGCTATGCAGTGATTATCTCCTATGTTCTTAAGGCCCTAACGGACTCTATCTTTGGGACCCTTATGACGGTAGATGCTGAGGCCTGGTTTGGGTCCTTTGCCTTTAAGACCTTTTCTGTGGCCCCCTTCCACATTTTTATTGTGGTGGTCACGGCCCTAACCCTCCTCTATGGGACCCACAGTATTGAGAGGACCAACAAGATTATGATGCCCCTCTTCTTTGTCCTTTTTGCTATTTTGGCTGTCCGGGTCTTCTTTATGCCGGGGGCCCTAGAGGGCTATAAGTTCCTCTTTACACCCAAGTGGGACTATCTAAAAAATCCAGAGACCTGGGTTTGGGCCATGGGCCAGGCCTTTTTCTCCCTGTCCATTACCGGGTCTGGCATGATTGTCTACGGGTCCTACCTCCACGAGGAGGAGGACATTGTAGACGGGGCCAAGAATACGGCGGTTTTTGACACCCTGGCAGCCCTGGTGGCAGCCTTGGTTATGATCCCTTCGGCCTTTGCCTTTGGCATGGACTCTGCCGGTGGGCCAGGCCTGCTTTTTGTTACCCTCCCCACCGTCCTCCAGCATATTCCCCTTGGCCGGGTCTTTGCCATTATCCTTTACCTAGCTGTGGTCTTTGGGGGGATTTCTTCCCTACAAAACATGTTTGAGGTGGTCACCGACTCCATCCTCTACAAGTGCCCTAAACTAAAAAGGGCCCAGGTCCTTTTAGGCCTGTCCCTTTTGACCCTCCTTATAGGGATCTTTATGGAGCCCATTGCCGAAACCCAGGGGGCCATTCTGGGGGGCTGGGGGCCTTGGATGGACCTGGTTTCCATCTATATTATCCCCATAGGGGCCTCCATAGGGGCCTTCTCCTGGTTCTGGATCCTAAAAAAGGAAGAGCTTTTAGACGAGATCAACAAGGGGGCCAACAAGGTCCAGGGGGACCTCTGGTATGGCCTGGGCAAGTGGGTCTACACCCCCCTAGCCATTATCCTTTGTGTGATAGCCCTAGCCTTTAAAATTGCTTTCTAAATAAAAAAGTCCTGGACGGGAGTCCAGGACTTTTTTTATTTCATAAGTCGGTCTAAGATTTTTTGGATTTCTTCGATTTTTTCTTCCTTGGCCTCCTCGGAGGCAAAGGACTGGTAGACACAGTGGTCCAGGTGGGCCCTTAGGATTTCTCGGTTGGAAGATTTTAAGAGGGCCTGGGCCGCTAGGATCTGGTTGGAAATATCCACGCAGTACTTATCCTCTTCCACCATCCGGATAATGCCATCTAGCTGGCCCCGGGCGGTCTTTAACTTTTGGAGAATGGGCCCCTTGTCGGCCTGCATTACTTGACCTCAAGGGTCTTATAGCCAGCCTCGTCTACGGCTTGGATAAGGACCTCATCGGCCAGGTCTTCCTTTAGGGTCACCTTGGCCTCCTTGGTGTCTAGGTTGACCTTGGCTGTGTCAACGCCCTCTAGATTCTTTAGGGCCTCTTCTACTCGGGCTGAGCAGTGGCCACAGGACATACCGTCTACAATTAGGGTTTTTTCTTTCATGGGATGGTCTCCTTTTTCTTGGTCTTTTTTAGTTTGGCTACTTACTTTTCTTTGGACTAGGAGGTCCTGGTTTTCTTTTTGCTTGTGGGCCTCTTGGGAGGCGTGCTTGGCCTTAAAGCCATTTAGCCTAAGGGCGTTGGTCACCACAAAGACAGAGGACAGGCTCATGGCCGCAGCGGCAAACATGGGGTTTAGCCGGATGCCAAAGGCCGGGTAGAGGACCCCGGTTGCCACGGGGATAAAGAGGATGTTGTAGAAGAAGGCCCAAAATAGGTTCTGCTTGATATTTCGGAGGGTGGCCTGGCTCAGGTCAATGGCATTGACCACATCTAAAAGGTCTGACTTCATAAGGACCAGGTCTGCCGCATCCATGGCAATATCTGTTCCGGCCCCTATGGCCATGCCCACATGGGCCCGGGCTAGGGCTGGGGCATCGTTGATCCCGTCTCCCACCATGGCCACAATCTTGCCCTCCTCTTGGATGGCTTGGACCTTCTTGTCCTTGTCTTCAGGAAGGACCTGGGCTAGGACCCCATCTAGTTTGAGGTCCCGGCCAATGGCCTGGGCGGTCCTTTGGTTGTCTCCAGTGAGCATAAGGACCTGGATCCCCCTTTGGTGGAGGAGGTCGATGGCCTCCTTGGAAGAGGGCTTTAGGGGGTCGGCCACCCCAATAAGGCCCAAGACCCCCTCTTCCTGGGCCAGGTAGAGGGCGGTCTTGCCCTGGTCAGCCAGGCTCATGGCGGCCTCATCTAGGTCTTTTGTTAAAAGGCCCAGGTCTTCCATATAGGCCTGGTTGCCAGCGTAGTAGGTCTTGCCCTGGACTTGGCCTTCTACCCCCCGGCCCAGGTGGTTTTGGAAGTGGCTGGCTGGGCTGTAGTCCCAGCCCTTTTCCTTGGCATAGGCCAAAATGGCCAGGCCAAGGGGGTGTTCAGAGGGGGCCTCCAGGGAGGCAGCCCTTTGGATAAGGGTCTGGGGGTCCATGTCATCTAGGAGGACCAGGTCGGTGACGGCGGGTTGGCCCTGGGTGATGGTCCCAGTCTTGTCCAAGATCAGGGCGTCCAGCTTGTGGAGGGTTTCCAGGGCTTCGGCGGACTTAATGAGGATGCCATTTCCGGCCCCCTTGCCCGTCCCCACCATAATAGCCACCGGGGTGGCCAGGCCCAGGGCACAGGGACAGGAAATAACCAGGACAGAAATCCCCATGGTCATGGCAAATTCAAAGCTCTGGCCCAGGACCAGCCAGGTGACGGTGGTGGCCAGGGCAATAAGGATAACAGCAGGCACAAAGATGCCGGCAATCCTATCAGCCAGTTTGGAGATGGGGGCCTTGGTAGAGGAGGCCTCCTGGACCAGCTGGATAATTTGAGACAGGGTGGTGTCGCTACCCACCCTTTCGGCCCTCATTTCCAGGGACCCCAGCTTGAGGAGGGTGGACCCAATAATTTGGTCCCCCTCCCCCTTGTCAACAGGCATGGATTCCCCGGTGATGGCAGACTCGTCTAGGGCTCCTTGGCCAGAGATAATCCGGCCATCTACAGGGACACTGGCCCCGGGCTTAACCCGGAGGATGTCCCCCACCTGGACCTGGTCAATGGGGATTTCCACCTCCTGGCCCCCCTCTAACTTGAGGGCGGTCTTGGGGCTTAGGTCCATGAGCTTTTTAATGGCATCGGTGGTCCGGCCCTTGGACCGAGCCTCCAGGTACTTGCCCAGGGTAATTAGGGCCAGGATCATGGCCGCTGATTCAAAATACAGGGAGTGGCTGTAGTGGGCCACCAGGTCTAGGTCCCCGTGGCCCAGGCCATAGGCCATCCGGTAGACCACAAAGACCCCATAGACAAAGGCTGCCCCGGACCCAATGGCCACCAGGGAGTCCATGTTGGGGCTGGCCTTAAAGAGGGACTTAAAGCCATTAATATAATAGGCCTTGTTGGCATAGATGACCGGCAGGGTCATAAAAAGTTGGGTAAGGGCAAAGATTAGGATATTTTCTTGCCCCTGGAAGAAAGAAAAACTAGGCAGGCCCATCATGGGGGCCATGGCAATATACATGAGGGGGACCATAAAGGCCATGGAAACTACCAGGCGACTTTTTAGCCGGGCCTCCTCCTGGTTTTGGGACTGGGCCAGGGAAAAGTCCTCTTCTTTAGCCTGGCTGGCCCCTGCCTTGGGCCGGGCCCCATAACCGGCCCCCTCTACGGCCTGGATAATGGCCTCCTTGGAGACCTGGTCTTCATCAAAATCCACGGCCATGGAGTGGGTCAGTAGGTTGACATTGACGGACTGGACCCCGTCTAGTTTTGAGACAGACTTATCTACGGCAGCCGAGCAGGCCGAACAGGACATGCCTTCTATAATAAAATCATCACGCATAATAAAACCTCCTTTAAAGACACCCCCCTGGGGGAGGGGGTCCTATATAAATTATATACATTATCAAAATAAAATGCAAGGGGAAAATCCACCCCCAGAAAAATCCACCTAAGAAGGGGAAAAATTTATCTAAGAAGGCCCGGAAGGGATTTTTATAGCTTATAATAAGATTAAGAAAGCTTTTTAGGATAAGTAGGAAAGAAAAAAGGAGGGAGTTAAAGATGAGAAGGGGATTAAAAATATTAGGCATCCTATTTAGTCTGGGGGTCCTGGTGTTTGTCTTAGGCCAGATGGACCTTTTTAGGGGGGAGAAAATACCGGAGCCAGGGCCCTACCAGGTCCAGGCCTATGACTTTAAGGAGGACTTAAAAAGTCTAAGTTTGGACCTGGAAAAGGGGTCCTGCCAGGTCCGGCTGGCAGAGGAGGGGGAAGAGCCCTCCATTAGCCTAAGGGGGGGAAGGAAGACAAAAAACCCCCTAGGAGGCTATAGCTTTGAGGCCAAGGCGGGCCAGCTGGCCATTAAGGAGACGGGAGAGGCTGGGACAGGACTTAGTTTTTGGCCCTTTAAAAGGAGGAACAAGACCCTGGTCCTGGTTCTCCCCAAAGAGACCCGGCTAGAGGACCTGACCCTATATTTGGACATGGGGGACCTTAAGCTAGAGGGCCTAGCCCTGGACCGGCTGGAGGCCCAGGTGGACATGGGGTCCCTTGAGGTCAAGGACCTAGAGGTCCTGGAAGCAGACCTTAAGGTGGACATGGGGTCCTTAGACTGGCAGGGAGGACAGGTCCAGGCCCTAAAGGGGGCTGTGGACATGGGGTCTATGGATTTTGCTGGCAAGATCCTGGGGCCCTCCCAGATAGAGGTGGACATGGGCCAGGTGGACCTGGACTTGGACCAGGCCAGCTCTGATTTTTCCATCTACAAGAAAGTGGGCCTGGTAGGCATTGACATAGAGGGCCTAGACCCAGACCAGGAGGGGGGCCCCTACCCCATGGACCTTAAGCTGGGTATGGGCAAGATCAGGGTTCGTTTTAAGGGGGACTAGTTTTTTAGGCCCTAAAAGAAACTTGTTCTTGACAGGAAAAGCCTTCTTGGCTATACTAAAAAATAGATAAACATAAACCGAATGGATGAAGAGGAGTAGCTAAAGACCGGCTTGTTAAAGAGAGCCCGAGAATGGTGGGACTGGGGCACAGGTCGCTTTGGTGAATGGACTTCAAAGGGTGGGAAGAAATATAGGATCCTATAGAGTAATGCCCAACGGAACCCTACCGTTATCTTGGGACCAATATTATTGAGTATTGGATGAGAGTGCGCAAGCAAATTTGGGTGGTACCGCAGAAGTTAAGACTTTTGTCCCATTAGGGATGGAAGTCTTTTTTTATTTCCATCCTTCTCATCTAATAGAAGATGTAAAGGAGAAGAAAGATGAAAAAATTTAAAGCCTTAGTCAGCCTATTCCTTGTTAGCCTTTTAGGTCTTACAGCCTGCTCTGGAGGGGCCAGTCCTTCTACAGGAGGAAAAGAAAAGGAAGACCTAACCATTGGGATCCTTCAATTTGCCCAGCACCCCTCCCTGGACAACTGCCGGGAGGGCCTGATAAAGGGCCTAGAAGAGGCGGGCTATGTGGAGGGAGAGAACCTCACCATAGACTACCAAAATGCCCAGGCCGACATGGGGATCTCTTCCCAGATTGCCAGTTCCTTTGTGTCCAGTAACTACGACATGATTGTGGCCATAGCCACCCCGGCGGCCATGTCTGCCTTTAATGCCGCCATGGACACAGGCATTCCCGTGGTCTATACCGCCGTCACCGACCCGGTGGCCGCCCAGCTGGCCACAGAAGAGGGCCAGCCTCTAGGCCTAGCCACAGGAACCTCTGACACCCTGCCTGTGGAGGCCCAGCTAAAACTTATGAGACAGGTCCTCCCAGAGGCCAAGACCCTGGGCATTCTCCACACCAGCTCCGAGGCCAACTCCGACTCCATGATAGAAGTTTACAAGGACCTGGCCCCCAAGTATGACTTTGAACTGGTGACTGAAAGCATCAACACCACTGCCGATATTCCCCTGGCCACAGACAATATCCTGGGCAAGGTGGACGTCATGACCAACCTTTTAGATAACACTGTGGTCAATTCCCTGCCCACCATTTTGGACAAGGCCAAGGCCAAGGGGGTCCCCATCTTTGGGTCAGAAATTGAGCAGGTTAAAATTGGCTGTTTGGCGGCTGAAGGGATTGAGTATGTTTCCCTAGGCCAACAGACTGGGGCCATGGCCGCCAAGATCCTAAAGGGCGAGGCCCAAGCCGACCAAATGCCCTTTGAGATTATCACCGAGCCCAACCTCTATCTTAACCAGGCTGTGGCCGACCAGCTGGGCCTCCAGCTGGACCAGGCCCTCTTAGACCAGGCCAGCGAAATTTTTAGCCAGATAGAGGCAGCACCTCAAGGAGAAAACTAAGGAGGAAGCTGGATAGGGGGGTTTTATGACTATTTTAATTGGAATTTTAGAACAGGGGCTCACCTATAGTTTTCTGGCCCTGGGTCTTTATATAGCCTATCAAATTTTAGACTTTCCCGACCTCACTGTGGACGGGTCCTTCCCTCTGGGGGCGGCGGTGGCTGTCTTTTGCCTTATGAGGGGGCTTAACCCCCTTTTGGCCCTGGTGGTCAGCTTTCTTTTTGGGGCCCTGGCCGGGATCTGTACAGGCCTCATCCATATCAAGCTGGGGGTCAAGGACCTTTTGGCCGGCCTTATTATGCAGACGGCCCTTTATACCATCAACCTAACGGTGGCCGGCAAGGCCAATGTGCCTATTTTTAATGAGGCCACCCTCTTTAACAATAGCCTGGTCCAGGCCATCCTGCCACCGGCCCTAGACCCCTACCGGGTCCTTTTAGTTATGGTGCCCCTGGTCCTTATCCTAAAACTAGCCCTAGACGGCTTTTTAAGGACCAAGGCCGGCTTTTTATTAAAGGCCACCGGCGACAACCCCACCCTGGTGAGGACCATGGCCAAGGATCCTGGCATGATCAAGATCCAGGGCCTGGCCCTCTCCAACGGCTTTGTGGCCCTTAGTGGGGCCCTGGTGGCCCAGGAGCAACGTTTTTTTGAAATCTCCATGGGGACCGGGGCCATGGTCATGGGCCTGGCCTCTGTGGTCCTGGGCATGAAACTTTTAGAGGGCCTGGGCTTTTTAAGGGACAGCTCCAAGGTCCTGGTGGGGTCCATCCTCTACAAGGCCTCCATCGCCCTGGCCATTGCCGTGGGTTTCTCGGCCAACTCCATGAAACTCATTACTGCCATGATCTTCCTTTTGATCCTGGTTTTAGGAGAAGGAAGAAGGGGAAGGGGGAAGAAAGACCATGCTTGAACTAAAACACATTGACAAGAGCTTTCACAAGGGGACCGTCAATGAAAACCAGCTCTTTAAGGACTTTAACCTGACCATTGCCAAGGGGGACTTTGTGAGCATCATTGGGTCCAACGGGTCCGGCAAGTCCACCCTCTTAAACCTGGTCTGTGGCAGCCTAAGCCAAGACGGGGGGGAAATTTGGATGGAGGGCCAAAGGGTGGACCCCCTAAGGGACCACCAGCGCTACAAGCGGATGGGCCGGGTCTTCCAGGACCCAGCCATGGGGACCTCCCCCTCCATGACCCTTTTAGAAAACCTGTCTATGGCCGACAACAAGAACCAGTCTTGGGGCCTTAGGCGGGGAGTGAACCGGGACCGGCTGGCGGCCTACCGGGACCTTCTGGCCCCCCTGGGCCTGGGCCTAGAAAACAAGCTCCATGACAAGGTGGGGGGCCTTTCAGGAGGCCAGCGCCAGGCCGTGGCCCTGCTTATGGCCACCCTAACCCCCATAGACTTTCTGATTTTAGACGAGCATACCGCCGCCCTGGACCCCAAGACCGCCAATATTATCATGGACCTGACAGACAAGATTGTGCGTGACAAGGGGCTAACGGCCCTTATGGTCACCCACAATCTCCAGCACAGCCTGACCTATGGCAACCGGATCCTAATGATGCATGAGGGCCAGGTCATCCTAGACAAGAGGGACCAGGCCAAGAAAAACCTGGTCCTAGATGAGGTCCTAGACCAATTTTATGAAATCTCCATTGAGGCCGGCAATTCCATCTAGGTCCTGGAGGGGGCATCTTTTTTTTGAGGAAAGAGGCCTGGGAATCTTTAAAAATTAGGGGCTTAGGTGTATAATTTATGTATTAGGAGGGATAAACCGTGGAATTAATCAACAAGGGCAAGACCAAGGATGTTTATCGCTTGGAATCTGGCCATTTACTACTAAAGTTTAAGGACGATGTTACAGGTAAAGACGGAGTTTTTGACCCCGGAGCCAACCAAGTGGGCCTTAGTATTGAAGGCAGTGGGAAAGCAGGCCTTAGCCTGACCACTTATTTCTTTGAGCTTTTTGAAAAAGAAGGTATCCCCACCCACTTTGTAGCTAGCAACCTAGAGGATAGAGCCATGGAAGTCCTACCTGCCCAAGTTTTTGGCAAGGGCCTAGAATGTATCTGCCGCTACAAGGCAGTAGGCTCTTTCTTTAGACGGTATGGGTCCCAGGTAGAAGAAGGCAGGGACCTAGATGGCCTTGTGGAATTTACCATTAAGGACGACGAGGCAGGCGACCCTCTTATCAACCGGGATGCCCTCATTATGATAGACATCCTAAGTCCAGAAGACTATGACCAGCTCCACAAGTGGACCCGGGAAATTTCAGACCTAATAAAGGACGTTTTGGCCAAGAAGGGCCTAGACCTTTATGACATCAAGTTGGAATTTGGCCGGGACCAAGAGGGTAAGGTTATGCTTATAGACGAGGTCTCTGGTGGAAATATGCGGGTTTACAAGGGAGATGAGTATATTAACCCCCTTGACCTACCGGGACTGCTTTTAGACTAAAGGCTTTTTCTATTTAGAAAAAACCCTAAATTTGGCTAAAGAGGTGCAACCCAACTTGGTAAAAACCGGGCTGGGTTCTCTTTTTAAAAATAAATATAGACCTAGACAAGTTTGGCAGGAGATCACCTATGTAATAAGGAAAGGAGTTTTTATGGCAAGGCCAGAAAGAATTAAAGAACTTTTGTATGATTATGTAGGCGTGGTAACCTATACAGGAACCCCTCTAGAAAAAAATGCTGAGGGTTTCTTTGAAGGATGGTTTAACTCTGTAGACTATCTTAAGGACCACCCTGACCAATGCGGTTTTTATGACTGCAAGGACGACTATTTGGAAAGAAAAATTCCCTGGGCCCTTTTAAAGGGAAAGGGGGACAAAACCGTGGTCCTTGTCCACCATACCGACACTGTAGATACAGATGACTATGGTGTGTATAAGGACATTGCCCACAAGCCCGATGAGCTCTATGCGCTTTTTAAACAGGGCAAGTTCACCATCTCCCCAGAAGTCCAAAAAGACGTGGACTCTGGAGAATGGGTCTTTGGCCGGGGGGCTTCAGACATGAAGTCTGGTGGGGCCATGCATATGGCTCTTTTTGAAGAATATAGCCAGGAAGAAGACTTTGAAGGCAACGTCCTTCTCTTAGGCCTGCCCGATGAAGAAAACTCTTCTGCCGGGATGCGCTCAGCTGCCTATTTGATGAAGGATTTAAAGGACAAGTACGGCCTGGACTATGTGCTTATGATAGACGGGGAACCCCATGAAAGGGTAGATGAGTCTAAATACACTATCTATGACGGGGCTGTGGGCAAGGTTATGCCCATCTTCCTAGCCCGGGGCAAGCTAAGCCATGTGGGGCAAATCTACCAAGGTTTTAACCCCATTAACCTCTTGTCTGCTGTGGTAAGAAAGACCGAGCTCTTGCCTGAGTTTGTAGAAACCGTGGGCACTACCACGGCTCCAGGCCCCTGCTGGCTCTATATGAAGGACCGGAAGGAAGTCTATGACGTGAGTCTGCCCCTAACGGCAGGCGGCTATATGTCCGTCCTTCCCCTAACCCGGACCCCTAAAGACATTGTAGACCGGCTAAAGGAACTTTCTATTGAGGCCTTTGATGAGGTCATTGCGGACATGAAGGAAGCCTATAAGCCCTATAAGGCGGCCTCTCTTGTGGACTATGGGGACCTTAACTATACAAGTAAGGTGAAGACCTATGACGAACTTTATAGTGAAGTCCTTGACCAAGACCCAGCCAACAAGGAAGTCCTAGACCAGCTAGAAAAAGACCTAGTGGCCCAAATCCGTAAGGGAGACTTTGACCGGGTAGAGGCAAGCTTTAGGCTTATGGAAAAGACCCTAAGCCTCCACAAGGACCGGGACCCCATGTTAGTTATTGGGATTGCCGCCCCCTATTATCCTGCTGTCAATAACAGGGACCTAGACAACTTCTCAGACATGGAGGCCCTCCTAGACGACCTGGCCGCCTTCTCTAGAGAAACTTGCAAGACCGACATTGAGGTTCAAAACTACTTCACAGGAATCTGTGACCTATCCTACGGCATGTTTACTGAGTCTGACGAAACCATCGACTATATAGAAAACAACATGCTCCTATGGGGTAGCGAGTACGAAATCCCCCTTCACCTGATTAAGGACATGTCCATGCCTGTTCTAAACATTGGGGCCTGGGGCAAGGACCTTCATATGTACACTGAAAGAATTAAGAAGGAAGACCTCTTTGAGAACATTCCTAAACTAAGCGACTTTGTCATAAGAAAATGCCTAGACTAGTCTAGAAAAAAGGGGAGCTGGCTTTGCCAGCTTCTTTTTTTGTGGCGGGGCCGGGCCATCTTTTCCTTTAAACTATCACCTGTTTTTCACGGGGCCTATGGTATAATAAGAATATCCAAATAGGAGGAGATTCAATGAAGATTCTAATTGTCGATGACGAGATGGCTATAGCGGAAATTATTTCTTATAATTTGGAAAATGAAGACTATGAGACAGTCATTGCCCGAGATGGGCAGGAGTGTTTAGATATTTTTGAAAAAGAGGACCCCGACCTGGTGATCCTAGACGTCATGATGCCTAAGATGGACGGCTTTGAAACCCTAAAGATTATCCGGAAAAAGTCCCGGGTGCCGGTGATTATGTTAACGGCCAAGGACAGCGAGCATGACCGGATCAAGGGCCTGGAGCTGGGGGCCGACGACTATGTGGTCAAGCCCTTTTCCATGGGGGAACTCATTGCCCGGGTTCGGGCCAGTTTTCGCCGCCAGGACTTTGAAAGTGGCGAGACCACAGGCAAGGACCTGATCCAGGAACAGGACCTCTTTATTGACCCCATTAAGTACGAGGTCCGAAAACGGGGCGAGGTGGTGGACCTAACCCTCAGGGAATTTGAACTACTCAAGTTTTTAGCCTCCAGTCCTGGCACGGTCTTTAGCCGGGAGGAACTTTTAGAAAAGGTCTGGGGCTATGAATATTATGGAGATATCCGAACAGTAGATGTGACGGTAAGACGGCTACGGGAAAAGATTGAAGACCCGGGCAAGGATTTCTCCTACATCCTCACCAAGCGTGGGGTAGGCTATTATTTTGGTGAATAACTTTTTCGCCTCCATTAAGTGGCGTTTTATACTGATTTACCTTCTCCTGGTGGCCATTGTCATGGGGATTGTGGGAGCCTTTATTATCAACCGGCTGGAGATAGGCCAGGTAAGCCGGGTCCAGGAGGAAATGGAAGAAACCGTCCAATCCATTGTCAACTCTTCCACATTTTTAAGGGATAAGGCCTGGGAGGACCAGGGGGACCGGATCCAAAACACCCTAGACGAGTGGCGGCTGTCCAGCCAAGAGGCCATCTATGTGGTGGCTGCCGGCAAGCCCCCTAAGATTGTGGCCTCTTCGGTGAACACCCGAAAGATTATAGAAGGGGAAAATGCCTACACCTATAAGGTCCTAAAGGCCCCCTCCCTTATGGAGGCCTTGGAGGGAGAAAAGGTCCATGGCATAGAGAAGGACCCCAACAGCCAGCTTCGGTCTGACCACTATATTTATCCGGTGACCTCTAAGGAGGGGGAGGTCCTGGGGGCCTTTTACATGGTCTCTGACCTAAGTGCCATTGATAGGGCCCTAGAAGATGCCCGCCTCCTCTTGACCTATGGGACCCTTTTGGCCATTTTTGTGACCATGGTCCTGGGCTATGCCCTGGCCAATTCCATTACCGAGCCCATCCATGACGTGACCCAAAAGGCAGAAGAGATGGCCCAGGGAAAGTTTGACCAAAGGGTGGAGGTCAAGTCCAAGGACGAAATCGGTCAGCTGGGGTCCATGTTTAACTACCTGGCCGAGGAGCTAGACGAGACCATTGAGAGGATGGACACAGAAAGGTCCAAGCTGGACACCATCTTTAACTACATGGTGGAAGGGGTCATTGCCGTAGACCGGCGGGGCCGGCTGATCCACGCCAACCCTGTGGCCCGGGAGATCCTGGGTCTGGAGCCCATGGACCTGGACCTGGACAAGTACTGGGACCTGGGCCAGCTAAACATCCGGGACCTGAATTATTTTGATGCCCAGTCCCTGTCTGGTACCAGCCAGCTAGAGATCAAGGGGCGTTTTTATAATGTCCGCTATGCCCCCTACAAGAGTGAGATGGGCCGCAATGCCGGTTTGATTGTGGTCTTCCAGGACATTACCCGGGAGCACAACCTGGATCTTATGCGCAAGGAATTTGTGGCCAATGTAAGCCATGAGCTAAAGACCCCCATTACCACCATCAAGTCCTATACAGAAACCCTTATGCGGGTGGACTTAGACGGGGGAGGGCGTCAGAGGTTTTTAACCATTATCAACCGGGAAACGGACCGGATGAGCCACCTGGTTACCGACCTCTTGCAGCTGTCTAACCTGGATGCCCAAAGGACCCACTGGGACCTGGTGGCCCTGGACCCCTATGAGATGGTGACCCAGGCCGCCGAGTCCATTAAGCCCCTGGTGGACGAGAAAAAGCACCGGCTCCACCTGGACATCCCCATGGACCTGGGGCCCTTTTATGGGGACCGCCATGGGACCAGCCAAATTTTAGTCAATATCTTGTCTAATGCAGCCAAGTACACCACCTATGGTGGCGATATCCGGGTCAGGGGTCGCCTGTCTTCTGAGGAAGACTTTATAGATATTGAAGTGAGAGATACGGGGATTGGGATCCCCCAAAAGGACCTAAGACGGATTTTTGAACGTTTTTACCGGGTGGAAAAGGGCCGGAGCCGGGCAGCGGGTGGGACGGGCCTGGGCCTGGCCATAGCCAAGGAGATCATGGAATCCATGGGAGGGCGGATTTCTATCCAGTCTAAGTTTGGGGTAGGCACCGCCGTCCTCCTCCAGTTTCCCACCAGCAAGGGAGGGGACCTATGAAAGAAAGACTAAAAACCAGCCTGATTATCCTACTCTTTTGCTGCCTGACTTTTATGGCTAGCCAGATTTGGCTGGTGGGGCCGAGACAGGAGGCCTTTTTAGAACCGGTCACCCCAAAACCCACCCGGGATGAAGAGCCCTTGGAAGAATTTTTAAGTCCTAGACGGGCTCTTTTAAATTTTGGCAACCAGGAGCACACCCTGGTCTATGATGCCCAGGAGATCTGGGCAGGCTACTATCCTATTTTAAAGCAGTCCTTTGACTTGGGGGAAGAAAACCTGGCCCCCAGCTGGGAGGGGATTAGCTGGGAGGCCTATATGGACCTGCAAAATGAGCCCTCCCTGGTTTTTAAAATGGAAAACCCCTACCATGGCCGGCTCTTGGGGGAGCTTTTAGGTCTTTCTGACCTGTCCTGGGGGCCCCTTAAGGAGGTTTACTTTCCTGTGGATGGGGCCTATTTTATCCTAGTGACAGAGGGGGGCCAGGCCCGGGTCCGGCTAGAGGACAGGAGCATGCAGGATATGACCCGCTACCTCCAGTCCGTCTACAAGGAGGCCTCCTATGTCTCCTATGGCAGCCTGTGGGAGGCCTATGGCCAGGCCAAACAGGCCTACTTCCCCAAGGAGGCCCAGCCGGCGCCAGTCCAGCCCATCTACCAGGATGAGACGGACTTTTTAAGCCCCGAGTATGCCATGGACCTGGCCCAACGATTTTTGGCCCGGCCCCTGGAGGACATCCAAATCATAGGGGAAAGGGAGGCTAACCTCTATGTCTATGGGCAAAAGAGCCTCCGCCTAAGCCGGTGGGGCCACCTGGACTACCAGGATGCCAGCCCGGTCGCCTCAGATAGCCAGATAGAGGACCTGGACGCCCTTTATCTGGCCCTAAGATTTATTGGCAACAAGGTGGGCATCACCCAGGGCCTGGTTTTGGACCAGATAAAAAAAGACCAAGGGGCCTGGATTTTGACCTTTAACAAAAAAGAAGGGGGCTGGGTGGTAAAACCCCTAGAGGAGGGAGCCTACCTTAGGCTAAAGATTCGAAACAACCAGGTCCAAAGCTTTAGCATGACCTACCGGGTCCACTCAGAAGAGGGGGCCCCAGGTCCAGAGACGGACCAAGTTTTGCCGGCCTTTATGGACCTGGTGGAGGCCAGGCTGGCTTCAGGAGACCCCTTCCCCGGCCAGGGTCTTAGCCTAGAAGAATTTATGGGGGGCCTAGACCAGGTGGACCTGGTTTATTTAGACCCCACAGAAATAGACCGGGCCCCCCTCCAAATGGCCTATGAGGTCCACTGGCAGGGGCAGGTCTTTTATATGGACCCCCAAGGGGGCCAGGTCATAGAAAGGGGGGACCCAGATGGATTGGTCTAAGGCAAAAAATATACTTTTAGTGGGGCTTATTATTGCCAACCTAACCCTCCTGGTTTTTTTCTTGGAGGCAAGACAGCGGATGAAAAATCCTGAGTATAGCCAGGAATTTTTGGAAGAAAGCCGGGCCCTTCTGGAGGAGGAGGGGGTCACCCTAAAGGCTCAAGTCCCCCAAGAGCCCCAGACCCTGGGCAGTCTCCAGGTCACCATCCAGGAGGCCCGGGCAGACCAGGTCAACAGGGATTTTTTCCAGGGTCGGGGGGAGGTCCTGTCCAAGCCAGGGAGCCTGGATACCATTAGCCTAGGCCAAGACCAGGTGTCTCTTATTGCCAACCGGCGGATCCTCTATGAAAAAGGGGGCCGGGGCCAGGGGGAGGACCTGGAAAGAGACCAGGCCCAAGACCTGGCCATGTTTTTTTTAGACAAGCGGGGCTACGAGACCTCAGACCTATCCCTGGTCCATGGGGACTTTAAGGAGGGCAAGTGGTTTCTTTCCTACACCATGGTCTATGAGGGGGTCCCTGTGGAATCCACCTACACCCACTTTATTATTGAGGGGGAGGAGGTCCTAAGGATGGACCGGTTTTGGATCCAGGTCCTGGGAAAAGAGGAAGAGACCTATGTTCTGCCTTCTGGGGCCAAGGCCCTCCTTTCTCTTTTGGGCCAGGAGGCCTACAAGGGAAGGACCCTTAAGGCCATGACCCCCTGCTATTATTTTAATCCAGAGGCCCAGGGGTCCGTTGAAGAAATCAGCCAGTCCCTCCAAGGCAAGGCCACCCCGGCCTGGCGGCTGGTCTTTGAGGATGGGGAGGAGCTGGTCCTGGATCTTTTCTAAAAGGAGCCAAGACAGAAAAGGGGATCTTTGCTATAATAAAAAGATAGGCATAAAGACAGGAGGCGATAGCATGAAATTTTGTTCCTTGGCCAGTGGTAGCTCAGGGAATTCACAATATATAGAGACAGACCAGGCCCGGATCCTGGTAGACGGTGGCCTAAGTGGCAAGGCCATAGAAAAAAACCTAGAGGCCATTGGGGTGGACCCGGCCAGCTTGGATGCCATCCTAGTGACCCATGAGCATACAGACCATGTCAAGGGGGTGGGGGTCTTGGCCCGGCGGTTTGACCTGGAAGTGTTTGCCAACGAAAATACCTGGTTGGCCATGGAAAAAACCGTCAAGACCATTCCCAAGGCCCAGGTCTTTTCCCAGGAGGAGGCCTTTTCCTATAGGGACCTAGACATCCTCCCCATCTCCACCTACCACGACTGTGTCCGGGGGACAGCCTATGTCCTAAGGCAGGGGGCAAGGAAGATCTCCCTCTTAACGGATACTGGCCAGGTTACAAAGAAGATCCTAACTGCCATGGCCGGCTCTGACCTCTACTATATAGAGGCCAACCACGACCGGACCATGCTGGCCCAGGGACCCTATCCCCGGGCCCTAAAAAACCGGATTGCCTCTAAGTGGGGCCACCTGTCCAACGACCACACGGCAGAAGTCCTATCTAGGCTCCTAGAAAAAAGACAGGAGCATGTGGTCCTAGGCCACCTTTCCAGGGACAACAACCTGCCCCGAGTGGCCACCCGGACCATCCGGGAGGGCCTGGCCAAAAACAAGATCCTAGAAGGGATAGACTTTAGTTTAGAAGTAGCCAAACCCCTGGCAGCTTCCCGATGTATAGAAATTTGAGGTAAACGATGCATATACTACTCACCAACGATGACGGCATTTGGGCCCCAGGGATCCGGGCCCTGGCCCAGGAACTAGAAAAATACTACCAGGTCACCCTGGTGGCTCCCGCCGAAGAACATTCTGCCCAAAGCCACGCCATCACCATCAACCGGTCCCTGGAAGTCAAGGAAATTGACCTTAGCTGGCTGAAGGGCAAGGCCTATAGTGTGTCTGGAACCCCTGCCGACTCCGTCCGGGTAGCCATGGACAACATCCTAGAGGACCGGCCGGATGTGGTCTTTTCTGGCTGCAACCTAGGCTATAATGCCGGTATGGACATCCTCTATTCAGGGACTGTCTCTGCCGCTGTAGAAGGCAACATGTTCCAGGTTCCCTCTGTGGCCGTTTCTGCCCAGTGGGTGGAAGGGACGGCCTGCTTTGAAACAGCCTCCCAGGTGGCCCTGGAAATATTTAGGTCCATCAACGACCAACTCCTAAAAAAAGACAGGCCCCTGACCCTAAATATCAACGTCCCCTACCTGACCTATGACCAGATCAAGGGGATCAAGGTTTGCCCTGTGGGAGATGTGGTCTATGACCTTTATGAGGCCGCTAAGGACCTCTACCAGACAGAGGACCTAGAAGACGAGGGCCATGTTCTAAGCCGGAAGAGCCTGATCCTGTCTGGCCGGAACAGGAAGACCCAAAGGGCCGGCACCGACCGGGCCCTCCTAGAAGAAGGCTACGCCACGGTGACCCCCCTCCTCTATGATTTTAACAATGCACACCTAAGGCAAGAACTAGAAAGTTGGTTGGAGGATTAAGATGGAAGAAAAACAGGGACGGGTTATCCTAGCCGAGTTATCTCTTTTGGTCCTGGCCATGATATGGGGAGGGACCTTTGTGGCCGCTAAAATTGCCCTAGAGGGCTTTGACCCCTACTGGATCATGGCCCTGCGTTTTGCCCTGGGCTCAGGTCTGCTTTTCCTCTTAAGACCTGGGGACTGCCTCAAGGTAGATGCCTACACCCTAAGGGCCGGGGGGGAGGTAGGACTACTTTTAGGCCTGGGGGTGGCTTTTCAAATGATCGGCCTCCAATATACCACCCCTGCCCAACAAAGCTTTATTGTGGTAACGTATGTTATCACCGTCCCCCTCATGGAATGGTTCTTAGATAAAAAATATCCAGGAAATCTCACACTAATCTCAGCAATTCTTGCTTTTATGGGTGTGGGATTTTTGAGTTTAAAGAAGGGTTTTGCCATCCAGCTAGGAGACTTTTTAACCCTGGTCTACGCCCTCCTATTAGCCTTCCAGATGATCCGGGTAGGCAGGCACGCCAACCAGGTCAGCTCAGCCATTGGCTTTACCTTTATCCAGCTTTTAGCAGCCGGGGCCATCTCCCTAGCCCTGGCCCTGGGCAAGAGCCAGACCTTCTTTGTGGGACAGCCCGGCTGGCCCTCCTGGGCAGCCCTTATCTACCTGGCCCTCTTAAACACGGCCCTGGCCTATGTCTTGCAAAACTTTGGCCAAAAATATGCCCGGCCCTCTAACGTGGCCCTGATCTTAAGTACAGAAGTCCTCTTTGGGGCCCTGGCCGCCTACTTTATCACCCAGGAAAACTTCACCCCTAAAAAAATAATCGGCTGTGTCCTTATTTTTACAGCCATTTTAATTTCCCAAGTGGGCCAGAAGGCCCTTAAGGCCAAACAAGACCCCAAGGGGCCTGGTTCAGCTGGACTTGACGGCTAAAGGCCCTCCCCCTATAATAAATAGTGAAGCTAGATTTTAGCTTAAAAACAATATAGGATAGTAAAGGACTTCTTGCCAGATTGTTTTCTTTGAGAGAATAGATTTTAAAGAGGATGACAGCAGGAAAGAAAGGAGATCTGATGCGAGAAAAAACAACAGGACAAGTCTTTAAACAAATGCTCCCCTGGATTTTTGTAGTGGGGCTTATTAGTGGGATTTTAACGGGCCTATTGGACCTGGCAGGCCTACCCCTTTTCCAGGTAGTCACCTATGACTTTATGTCTGGAAAGATCGTGGCGGCCCCCAACCTGGTGGTCATTATTATTGTTAGCCTGGTCTACACCCTATTTACCAGCCTTCTGGGCAAGGGCCTTTATCTGGCCATCTACCGGAATATCCGTTATGACACCCAGATTAGTTTTGAAGACTTGTTTTTCTTCTTCAACAAAAATATTCTTTTTAACCTAGGCTTTGTCCTTGTGGAAAGCATCTTAATAGGCCTGGCCTTTGTGGTCTTTGTTATTCCCGGGATCATTGTCTATATGGGCCTTTTCCCCTCTGCCGTGTGGATGGCCAAGGCCCAAGAGGACAGGAGTATCAAGGAGGTCCTAAAAAACACTTGGGCTTCCACCAAGGGCAAGAAGGGGTCCATCTTCATCCGCTTCTTGCTAGTAGGGATTATCTTTGTGGTCCTTTCCGTCCTGATCAGCCTCTTGGCCACAGGCCTTATGGCGGCTAGCCTATCTCCAGGCGCCAGCATGGAACAAGGGGCCGGGGCCCTTATCGTGACAGGGATCTTCGCCCTTGTGGTTAGCGTGGCTTCCTTTGTCCTCTTTGCTTGGCCCGTTATTGCCATCTTCCAAGACCTAGTCCGGGAAAACCGCTTTAAGGACCGGCCAGAGGAAGAGGTCCTTATTGAAGAGGACCTTGGTGGGACCTATGCCCATCCAGCAGAGGAAGAATCTGAGTTTGATAAGGAGGTCCGTCTGCAAGAACAGATCGATAAGATCAACCAAGACCAAGACCCAGATTCCCAAGACCAATAAAAAAGACCACCCTGGCCTTAGCTGGGGTGGTTTTTTTAGGATTGAAAGATAGGGCCTATAATGATAAGATAGGGTAAGAGAAAAATTTAGCCCAGCTTAAGAGAGGAAGACAGGCCTAAAAGGCCGGCTATCCTTCCTAAATAGAAAGGAGCGTGGCCCTTGACCCATATAAAAGTAGAAGTTTACATCCCGGAAGACTTTGTCGTTGAACTTGCCAACGAGCTCAACGAACATGACCTTTTAAAAGAAGGCTACTACGACTATGCCTTTAGCGTGTCCAGGGTCCAAGGCCATTGGCGGCCCCTAGAAGGGGCCAACCCCTACGATGGAGAAATTGGGGTGGTCAGCCGGGCCGAAGAAATCAAGATGGAATTTAGGATCCCTGCCCAGGACAAAGACCTGGTCCAGCACATAATTGACCGGGTCCACCCCTACGAGGAACCGGTTGTCAACTATATCGCCCTCCTCTAGGGCCAGCCTAAGAGAAGAAAAAGGCTCTTTGTCAAATAGTGTTGATAAAGAAAAACAATAACCCACAGAAGACTCA
>JAUNLJ010000031.1 GCA_030532305.1 Tissierellia bacterium | reverse complement strand
GTGGCAGATAGAAGCTTGGGATGGTAGCCCTTTTCCCTGTAAACAGGTGCATACATCCGGCCAGGAACTACTACAGAGATGTATTGTTCTGGCATGGTGACGTTGGATAGGACAGCTGTAAAGATGGTGGCTGTGACAAGACCAGTTAGGCCCTTAACCCCTCTTAGAAGGGTGTGGACGATAACTTCTAGAACGCCGGCTTTTTCAGCAATACCACCAAACATCATGGCTAGGATGGTTAGGGAGATGGAGTACATCATACTCATAAGTCCCCCGGTGGAAAGTAGACTGTCAATAGCTTCGATACCAGTTTCAGAAAGATATCCGTTCATGGCTGCATCGAAAAGGCCACCTAGGTCAAGACCACCTTGGAATAGGGGGCCCATAAGGGCAGCTACAATAATCCCAATGGTAATCCCAGGAATGGCTGGCATCTTAAAGGCAATAGATACAATAACAACAACGGGAGGAAGAAGTAGGAGGGGTGATACGTTAAAGCTAGTTCCTAGACCTTCTTGAAGTTCGATAACCCCAGAAGTATCCGCTTGACCTCCGGCATACTTGGCAGTAATCACACCGAAGATGATTAGGGTTAAAACATAGGCAATTCCAGTTGGCTTAGCCATGGCCTTAACGTGGGTAAAGACGTCAGTCCCAGCCATAGCAGGAGCTAGGTTAGTGGTGTCAGATAGGGGACTCATCTTGTCGCCGAAGTAGGCCCCAGAAATAACGGCACCGGCAGTAACAGGAGCAGGAATGCCCATCCCGTGAGCAATACCCATTAGGGCGATCCCCATGGTCCCAGCAGTTCCCCAGGATGTTCCTGTAGCTAGAGAGGTAATAGAACAAATAAGAACAGCAGCCACTAGGAAGATACTAGGCTTTAAAATCATTAGGCCGTAGTAGATCATAGAGGGTACGACCCCTGAGGTAATCCAAACCCCTACTAGGATACCGATAATGGCAAGAATCATAATAGATTGTAGGGCTTGGGTTATCCCAAAGACCATGGACTGTTCAATGTCTTCCCAAGTATAGCCAATCTTTAGGGCCATAAGGGAGGCAATAATAACACCAACAAACATGGGAATATGGGGGTCAACTTCAAACTTGATAATGGCCACACCCATAATCGCAATAAGTATCACAAAAACGACTAGCGCTTCACCTAAAGAAGCCTTGCGAGGGTTATAGTCTCCCCCTTGTTCTTTTGTCATAGTTTTCCTCCTTAATAATATGAAATAAGTTCTTTGTGAATAACATTATATCGTTTTCCACCCCCTTAGTCTAGGAGTATTTCAAGATTTTAATATCTTAGTTTAATTCATTTTAATGATAAAAAATTTTATGGATTTTTATGAGATAATATGAAAAAAGACCAGTAGATCCTTTCTTTCTACTGGTCTTTTTAACTGGTCTTGGCCCTATTTTTTGTCCTGGGTCTTCATTTTAATTAATTTTTTCCCTTAAAGAGGTCCACCCGGACCCTCTGGCCTCGGATCTTCTTGCCATTAAGTTTCTTAACGCTTTCCTTTAGGAGCCTGGGGGGGAGGTCCACCAGGGTATGGCCTTCCTTAATTAAGATGTTGCCCACCTGGTTTTTAGGGATCCCGGCCTCACTGTGGAGGGCAGCCAGGACCACCTTAGGGTTGATCCCATCTAGCCGGCCCCTGTTGATCCAAAGTTTAGGAGCTCCTGAAGTCCTTTCATGGGGGGTCTTGCCAGATTTTTTCCGCCGGCTGGTGGACCTAAAGGGCTTGCCATAGTCCACCCGGTCTAGGGCCTGGTGGTGGGTCTCTTGGTTCTTTTGTCCATAGAGGACCAAAAGGGCAGCAGCTACCCGGCTGGGGTCTTCTCTTTTTAGGAGGGGGGCCAGACTTTGGATTTCCTGGTCTAGCTGGTTGTCTTTTAGGACCCGGCCCAGCTCCCTAAGGGTCCTTTCCTGGATGCCCGCTTCCACTTCCTTTAGGGTAGGCAGGTCCCGGCCCTCTATATGGGCCTTGGTATAGGCCATAATCTCTTCTAAGTGGTAGATGTCCCGGCCCACTACAAAGCTAAAGGCCTGGCCTGTCTTGCCCGCCCGACCAGTCCGGCCAATCCGGTGAACATAGGCCTCCTGGTCCTGGGGCAGGTCGTAGTTGACCACCATATCTACGGCCCCCACATCTAGGCCCCGGGCGGCCACATCGGTGGCCACCAGGACCTCCACAGTCCCCTGGCGGAACTTGTTCATGACATTGTCCCTTTGGGTCTGTTTAAGGTCTCCGTGGAGGCCATCGGCATGGTAGCCCCGCCGGGTCAGGTCTCGGGTTAGCCGGTCCACCTGGCGCTTGGTGTTACAAAAAACCATGGCCAGCCGGGGATCTTCTAGGTCCAGGAGCCGGCTAAGGACCTCGGTCTTCATCTTGGCTTCCATCTCTAGGTAGTACTGGTCTATTCCCTCTACGGTCAGGTCCTTCTTTTGGATCTTGACCCAGTGGGGGTTTTTTTGATAGAGCTTGGAAAATTCCCTTATCTCTTGGCCCAGGGTAGCTGAAAAAAAGCAGGTCTGCCTCTTCTTGGGGGTCTGGTCCAAGATGGTCTTCATATCCTCCCTAAAGCCCATGTCAAACATTTCATCGGCCTCGTCTAGGACCACCATCTTAAGGGCTGAAAAATTTAGGGTCCCCCGGCGGAGGTGGTCCATGACCCGGCCTGGGGTCCCCACAATAATTTGGGCCCCCTCCCTTAGGGCCTGGATCTGCTTACCTATGGGGGCCCCACCATAGACAGCCAGAACCCGGACCCCCTTCTTGTACTTGCCCAGGTCCTCTAGCTCCCGAGCCACCTGGATAGAGAGCTCCCGGGTGGGGCAAAGGACCAGACCCTGGACCTGTTTTTTCTTGCTGGTCTTTTCTAAAAGGGGCAGGCCAAAGGCGGCGGTCTTTCCGGTCCCTGTTTGGGCCTGGCCCACCAGGTCCTGACCCTCTAAAATGGGCCCTAGGGCCTCTTCTTGTATGGGAGAGGGGCTAGTAAAGCCCTTGTCCCCTATCCCCTTTAAAAGGGCCTTTGAAAGGGAAAAATCACTAAAGTTCATAAGTCCTCCATCTCATATAAAAAAGGCAGGGGGAAAAGACTCCCACTGCCAAAAGTTTCTTCGTCTCCTGTCTAGTATGAAGGAAAGGGGGCCAATTTGCAAGTCTTTTTCTAGGAAAAATCTGGCCCTGAGCCCCCTAAAAGGAATTGACTATTTTAGAGATATCTTAGTCTTTTCTTAATTAAACTATGATACAATAATTAGGTAAGGAGGTTATATGATGGATCCAAAGAAAGATCAGCAAACATCCCACAAGCACGTCCATGACCAGGAGCCATCCAACAAAAGGATTGACGACTATATCGATAAAGCCATTTCAGATGATGACTTTTCCAATATATCCAACATTATCGAACAGAGTGTAGAAACAGCCATTGCCTTTACCCGGTCTGGGGCCTCTGCCCTTTTAGCTGGCTTAAGTCAAGGCCTATCTAAAAAACCGGGAAATCTGCCAGCCAACAAGGACCCCCAGCTGGTGGCCCAAAAGTCCCGGTCCCCTAAGACCCTGGGCTTTTTTAGGGATGTCAGTGGCCTGGGAACCCTTTTTATGGGCCTGGGCCTTTTAAACGAGATCGTATCCTTTTTTCTAGGCGGGGGTTTTAACATGATGGACCTATCCATCCTGGCCGCCTTGACCTTTTTAGGCAGTCTCCTGACCGGCAGACTGACCCAGGAAAAAGCCCTTATGGCCCGTTTCCAGCGCTACCGGATAGAAATTGGCAACTCCCGGGTCCTTCCTGTGACGGACTTTGCCTCGGCCGTGGGCCTGAGCCTAAAAGAGACCCAGGAAGACCTCTTGGAGCTGATTGACCGTCACTACTTTCCCCAAGCCCGGCTGGTGGAAAAGGGTAAGCTCTTCCTCTTGGACCGGGAGACCTACCGGACCTATAAGTACCACTATTTAGAAGACAAGAAAAAGGGGGTCATTCCCCAAGAAGATGCCCCCCAGCCCAGTCCCCAGGAGGCCCTAAAGCAAGAAGAGGCCAGCCAGGACCAAAGGCTGGAGGCTGTAGATGGCTACATTAAGACCCTGGCCCAGCAAAAAGACCGTATCCAAAAGGCCTCTTTTAAGGAAGAGGTCACCCAGCTCATTGGGATCTTGACCTCCATCAAGGGGCAAATCCAGGAAAATCCTGCCCTGATTTCCTCCATGAACAAGTTTGTAGACTACTATACCCCCACCACCATCAAGCTGGTGGACCGGTATATTGACTTTGAGGCTTCTCCCACAGGCATTGCCAACGTCCAGAGGAGCAAGGCCAATATAGAAGAGTCCATCCAAACCGTCAACCGGGCCTTTAAAAACCTCCTCAATGAGCTCTTTAATGACGACCTGATTGACATCCGAACCGAAATCGATGTTATGGAGACCCTCCTGACCCAGGACGGGCTTATTCAGGGAGACCATGACCTCCACCCCCTAGATCCAGAAGACTAAGAAAGGAGCCTTTTTAGATGGAAGATAGAGAAATTAAACTGACCCTAGATGGGTCTGATACAGATATAGACCCCCTTATAGAAAAAACCTCAGAAGAAGCTATCCCCCAGTTTAAGCAGGAAATCCGCTTAAGCCCCGAGGAAGAAAAGATGGTGGAAGACTTTGCCCAGCAAATCGACCTCTCCGACTCCAATATTGTCCTCCAATATGGGGTGGGGGCCCAAAAAAAGATTGTCAACTTTTCCGACAAGACCCTAGAAACAGTCCGGTCCAAGGACCTGGGGGAGGTGGGCAAGCTCCTATCTGATGTGGTCACCGAACTGAAGGCCTTTGACGAGGAGGAAACCAAGGGGATCATGGGCCTCTTTAAAAAGGGGTCCAACAAGATCCAGGCCCTAAAGGCTGGCTATAACAAGGCCGAGCAAAATGTGGACGAGATTGCCCGGGTCCTAGAAGGCCACCAGGTCCAACTTATGAAGGACATCTCCATGCTAGACCAGATGTATGACCTTAACCAAAGCTACTTTAAGGAGCTCACCATGTATATTATGGCTGGGGAAAAGAAGCTCCAAGAGGTTCGAAAGACCCAGCTACCCAGCCTAAGACAGGAAGCCCAGGAGGCCCAGTCTAGCCTCCTGGCCCAGCAGGCCAACGACCTAGAAAACCTGGCCATCCGCTTTGAAAAGAAGCTCCACGACCTAGACCTGACCCGGATGGTCAGCCTCCAGATGGCCCCCCAAATCCGCATGGTCCAGTCCTCCAACACCGTCATGGCCGAAAAAATCCAATCTACGGTCATTAACACCATTCCCATTTGGAAAAACCAAATGGTCTTGGCCCTAGGCGTCCACCATACCCAAGAAGCCGCCAAGGCCCAAAAGGCGGTCACAGACTTTACCAACGACCTCCTCAAGAAAAATGCTGACACCCTTAAAATGTCCACGGTGGAAACAGCCCGGGCCACAGAAAGAGGGGTGGTGGACCTGGATACCCTCCGCCACACCAACCAGCAACTCATTACTGCCCTCCAAGAGGTCCGGCAAATCCAGGCCCAGGGCCATGAAAACCGGCTAAAGGCCAGTCAGGAAATCCGTCAAATGGAAGAAGAACTTAAGAAAGGCCTCCTAGGATAGATTAAGCTCCCACCTGGACCAGACTAGGGCCCAGGCTCCCCCAAAAGAAG
>JAUNLJ010000030.1 GCA_030532305.1 Tissierellia bacterium | reverse complement strand
TCTTCTGTGGGTTATTGTTTTTCTTTATCAACACTATTTGACAAAGAGCCATTTTCTCTAAGATTTTGGGGTCCTTATTTTATAAGGGCCTTGTTTAGCATTTTTTAATAGTAGAATCTTTGGACCTTTTCCACATAGCGGTTGGGGTCCTGGGTGCCTTTTTCATGGCGGCAGGGGCTACTTTCTCTAAGCTCCCCAGTGGGTTCAAAGCCCAGGGTCTTGTAGAGGGCAGCCCCGGCGGTGTTGTCGGGATAATACATAAGCTCCACACAGGCAATGGAGGGGAAGACCTGCTTAAAATAGGCCAGGGCCTTTTCCAGGGCCTGGCGACCTAGGCCTTGCCCCTGGTAGTTTTTATCAATCATAAACCGGTGGAGGTAGACATAGTCTGGGTCTCCTTCCACAAAATAGTAGACCATAAAGCCAATGGCTTGGTCCTCCTTAAAGATCCCCCGGCAGTTAAAGTTCTTTTTTACAGAAGCCTGGGCAATGGAATAGAGGTTATTTTCCATAAAGCCCCTTTGGTCTTCGTGGACAGACAGGTCAATAAGCGCATCAAAGTTATCTTGGCTAACAGGTTGAAAATGAATCATAGTCATCCTTTCTTCTTCTTAAGATTTTATCTTTCCAGCTAGGTAGGGGGAGAAAAGGGCAAAGGCCAGGTAAAAGGCCAGGTGGGCTAAAAAAAGCAGGAGGAGGTCAGGACCTAGGAGGCCCCCCAGTTCCCCCAAGGGGAGGGAAAAACCTCCCTGGACCCAGAGGGGACTTCTTAGGCCCAGGACCTGGGTGGCCAGGGCCACATAAAGGGAGAGGACCAGGACCAGGCCATATTTTTTGACCCCCTTGGGGGCCAGGCTCAGGTATTCTTCCTTCATCTGATAAAAGAGGTTAAAAAAGTAGAGGAGGATAAAGGCAGAAAGGATCTGCCTTAGCCAGGTCCCCTCCCAGGAAAAGGCAAAGATAAATGAAAGACCCAGGGGATAGAGGGCCAGGCTTAAAAGAATTAAGAGGGTCCGGCCAGGCCCCTGGGAGTTCTGGGCCAAGACCATAAAAAGCAGGCTAAGTAGGAGGAGGCCCAGGGGGATAAGCCCAGGCCCCAGGCCCAGGTGGAAGCGACTATCTAGGCCAATAAAAAGGGCAAAGATAAAGGCCTCCAAGCCCATAAAAGTAAGCTTATTTAATTTCATTTGTCAGTGTCACCGTCTCCTTCCAATGGCTGGCGTCCTCTCCCTGGACTAAAATTTCCAGCTTCTGTTGGTCCTTTTGGGGGCTTAAATCCAGGTGACCCACCACCCCATAAAAGTCCCTCATCCGGACCAGCTCCCTTTGGATGGCGTGGGGGTCTGTGGTTTCAGCCCGGTCGAGGGCCTCCCAAAGGACCATGTAGGCATCATAGCCCAGGGCAGCAAAACTGGTGGGGTCTTGGCCATAGGCCCTTTGGTAGGCCTGGTAAAAGCGGCCCCCACTTTCGGTGGTGAGCTTTTGGTGGGCAAACTGGCTGGTAAAATAGGCCCCCTGGCCAGCCCCTTCTGTAAGGGCATAAAAATTTTCATGGTCCCAGGGGTCCGCCCCCATAAGGACCAGGGAGGGGAGGCTGGATTTTATCTCCTTGACTAGAAGGCTGGTGACCTCCAAGTTGCCAGGGCAGTAGACCCCCTCCACAGGCAGCCTCTTTACTTGGTCTACAATAAAGGGGAAGTGGGTCTCCCCTGTGTGGTAGTTCAGGTCATAGGTCTTGACATAGGCAGGCAGGGCCTCCTTAAAGGCCTGGGCAAAGACAGGCCCGTTGGCAGATTCCTCATCAATACAGATGGCAATATGACTTAGATTTAACTGGTCTACAGCAAAAAGAGCCATGGCCCTAGCCTGGTCCCTATCGTCCATAGCCAGCATGTGGTAAAAATCCGTATTCTTAATTTGGGCAGAGCTAGAGGCTCCAGACAGGGCCGGGATCCCCACCCTCTCCACAATAAGGGCCGCCTCTAAGCTGGCCTGGCTATCCTGGGGACCAATAAGGGCATGGACCTTGGGCGCCACCTGGGTCAGGTGGGTGACCCCTGTGGCCGCCTCATAGGCCAGGCCCCGGGTATCGTAGGTGATCAGGTCCACAGGCCGGCCCAGGACCCGGCCCCTGTCCTGGTGGGCCAGCTGGACCCCCCTTAAGACCTCCTGGCCGGTTTCCTGGTCCAGACCCGATAGGGATTCCACCAGGCCGATCCGGATCCTCTCCTCCTTGTCCGGGGCCCCCAGGCAGCCACTAAGACTAAAAAGCAGGCCCAGGAGGGCAAGGACACCCGCAAATTTTTTCATCTTATCCTTCCTTTCTAGCGCATATCTTTATTTTAACCCAAGGAAGACCAATTGAAAAGGCTAGGGCCCCGGGAGGAAAAAAATAAATTAAAAAACCCCTTTACAAAAAGGGAAAGCTGGTGTATCATATTAAATAGTTTAGCACAGTAAAGCAATAAAGAATAAATACTTGGAGGAACCATCATGAAGAATCTATTAAGTAAGCTAACCCTTCTTTCTTTGGCCACGGTCCTTTTAGTGGGCTGTGGGGGAGGAAATAATCAAGCCCCGGCAAATAATGAGCCTTCTGAAAATACAGGCAATACCAACCAAGCCGCCGCAGAGGCCCCGGAAGACCTAGAAGACAGGACCTATATTATGGGCCTAGACGACACCTTTGCCCCCATGGGTTTTCGGGATGAAAGTGGAGAGATTGTAGGCTTTGATGTGGACCTGGCCCAAGACGCGGCCAAGAGGATGGGGATCGACCTAGACCTTCAACCCATTGACTGGGCCATGAAGGAAGCAGAGCTAGATGCCGGAAACATTGACTTTATCTGGAACGGGTATTCTGTAACCCCAGAGCGGGCCGAAAAGGTAGATCTTTCTGAACCCTACTTAGAAAATAGTCAGATTATTATTGTAATGGCCGACTCTGATGTGAAGACCAAGGCCGATTTAGCCGGCAAGACCGTCACCCTACAAGCAGAATCTTCTGCCCTAGATGCCTTAAATGCCGATGAAGAATTTAGGGCCAGCCTGGGAGCAGACCCAGTGGAATATGCCACCAACGTGGAATGTTTTAAGGACCTAGAGGCCGGCCGGTCTGACGCCATGGTGGCCGATGGGGTCCTAGCCCGTTACTATATCAAGCAAAATGGGGAAGAAAACTACCGGATCCTAGAAGAAGACCTAGGCAAGGAAGAATATGCCGTAGGGATTAAAAAAGGCAACACAGCCCTTCTAGAGGCCCTAAACCAGGCCCTGGCCGACCAAAAGGCTGACGGGACCTATGACGAGATCTACAGCAAGTGGTTCTCTGAATAAAAAGACCCAGCCAGCTATCACCCAGCAGACAGAAGATGAGGCGATCCTAGTGGAAGTTTTACAGATGCTTGTCCCCCTCCTTAAGGAGGGTCTGGCCACCACCCTATCCGTATTTTTTATCACCCTTATATTTTCCCTCCCCCTGGGCCTACCGGTGGCCCTGGCCAGACTTTCAGACAACAAGGTCCTTTCCGGGATAACCGGGGCCTATATTTACCTCATGCGGGGGACCCCCCTCCTCCTACAACTTATGTTTATCTTTTTTGGCCTCCCCATGATCCCCTATGTGGGCCTTACCCTAGGCCGATACACCTCTATCTACCTGGCCTTTGTCCTCAACTATGCGGCCTATTTCGCAGAAATCCTTAGAGGGGGCATCGAGGCGGTAGATCCCGGCCAGTGGGAGGGGGCCAAGGTCCTGGGCCTCAGCCGGTCCTTTGCCTTTAGGAAGATTATCCTTCCCCAGGTTATCCGGCCCGTCTTCCCCTCTATTTCCAACGAGGTTATCACCCTCATTAAGGACACCTCCCTGGTCTATATCCTGGGGGTGATGGATGTCCTTAAGGCCGCCAAATCTGTCTCCAACAGCCTGTCTACCATTAGCCCCTATATCTATGTGGGCATTATCTACCTCCTTATGGTCTTTGTGATGGAAAAGATCCTAAGAAGGATGGAAGGGAAAATCAACTATGACTAAAGAGATTATATTATCTGTAGAAAATTTAAATAAGGCCTTTGATGGCAAACCCATCCTAAAGGACCTGGCCTGCCAAATTAGCCAGGGGGAGATTGTCTCCATCCAGGGCCGGAGTGGGGAGGGCAAGACCACCTTCCTTAGGTGCATCAACGGCCTGGAAACTATCGACTCTGGAAGGATCAAGATCCAGGGCCAGGACATGGGGGCCCCCGACAAAAACCCAGACCTACAAAAAAACATGGGCCTGGTCTTCCAATCCTACAACCTCTTTCCCCATATGACCGTGTGGGAAAACCTCAGCCTGGCCCCCCGTTTCCACAAGATGGAGGAGGACCTTATAAAAGAAAGGGGCCAAAAACTCCTAGAAGACCTAGACCTCCTAGACCACCAGGACAAGTACCCCTCCCAACTTTCGGGAGGGCAAAGGCAAAGGGTAGCCATTGCCAGGGCCTGCATCCTAAATCCCAAGATCCTCTGCTTTGACGAGCCCACCTCGGCCCTAGACGAAGAGACCAGAGACCAGATCCAGGAGATTATGGAAGACCTCTCTAGCCAGGGCATGACCCTCCTTATTGTCACCCACGATAAGGTCTTTGCTGAAAAAATTTCCAACCGAGTCCTTCATATTGAAGAAGGGGCCTTTAGGGAAGAAGTCCTCAGGGAAAATAAAGCCTCCTAAAAAAATCACATATAAGAAAGATGACGGACCTAGGTCCGTCATTTTTCTTGGAAAAAAGGCAAGGAGGGGGCTGGGGATTTTCTTTTTTTTAAAAAGCTGGTATACTCTACTTATCCTAGAGTTTAGGAGAAGAGACATTTAGGGCCAGGCCCCAAAAGGGGAAAGGGCCCCGGAAATAAAGGAGTTAAGGAAATGGTTAAAACAAGACATCCTGGGGTGGACCGGCTTAAGAGCCTGGCCCTTATCTTTATTGTGGGCATCCATGTGTCCACCCTTTGGATGGGGGACTTTTTTTCCAGGGACTGGATCACAGCCCTTGTCTTTAATAGTGTCTTTCGGGCAGGGGTCCCCCTCTTTTTTATGGTCAATGGGTTTTTGCTTTTAGACCCAGACAAGCCCCTCCCCTTAGAAAAATTATATAAGAAGAACCTCCTTAGGATCCTGGGGGCCCTCTTTTTGTGGGCCGGGATCTACCAGGTTCGGGACATGGTGGTGGAGGGGGACCTGAGCCTGGGCCGGGTCCAGGAGGCCCTGGTGGACCTGGTGAGCTTCAACCATGAGCAGCACCTTTATTTTTTACACATTATGGTCCTAGTCTATGTCTTTTTGCCCCTGACCCGGCTTCTTGTTAAGAAGGGGGGGCCCAGGCTATGACCTATTTTTTGGGCCTCTGGTTTATTTTGGCCATCTGCCTACCCACCCTAAGGAGCCTGTGGCCCCAGGCCTATCCCCCCGGCATCCCCTCCCAGTGGCCCATGAACCTAAGCTATGGGGCCATAGGCTACGGGGTCTGGGGCTACTTTCTTAAGGACCATCCCCTGAAGAAAAGGGGCCTGGTCTTGGGCCTATCCCTTCTTATGGTGGGGGGCTTGACCCTCTACTTGTCCTACCGGGCCGGGACCTACCAGGGGGCCCTTATGGAGGGGATGAGCCTTTTTGTCTGCCTCTATGCCGGGGCCCTCTTTTCCGGGGAGATCGGGGGGACTAGTCACCCTTTGACCTGCCTTCTCTCCAAGGCCTCCTTCTCCATCTACCTGAGCCATATGGTTTTTGTCAAGGTCCTTTTGGACAGGGAATTTTATAGGCTGGTTCCGGCCATTTTAGGCATCCCCCTGGCCCTGGTCCTGGTGATCTTAGCCGGCCTCCTGCTTTATGGCCTCCTGGTCCGGATCCCCTTTTTAAGGACCTATTCCAGCTAAAGGGGAGGGATCCTTTTTTCTATAAGGGGGTCAGGGACCGGGTCTTGGATGTTTTTTAACCTAATTTTAACAATAAATATTCTTTTATAAATGGAGATAAAAAACTAATTTAATTGGCTCTTTGTCAAATAGTGTTGATAAAGAAAAACAATAACCCACAGAAGAC
>JAUNLJ010000015.1 GCA_030532305.1 Tissierellia bacterium | reverse complement strand
CCAAAAGAAGAAGGGATCCCTCGAAAGGGACCCCTTCTTTTTTTATTTTTCTTAAATTCCAGCTAGGCTTGTCTCCAGGTCTCTTATAATATCCTCTACATCCTCTATGCCTACAGACAGGCGGATCAGGTCAGGAGATACGCCAGCTTCCTTAAGCTCCTGGTCTGTCATCTGCCGGTGGGTGGTGGAGGCGGGATGGAGGAGGCAGGTCCTGGCATCGGCCACATGGGTGGCAATGGCTGCCAGCTGGGTTCCATCCATAAAGGTCTGGGCTGCCTCCCGGCCTCCCTGGACCCCAAAGACCACTACCCCACAGGACCCTTGGGGCAGGTATTTCTTGGCCCGTTCATATTCCTGGTCCCCCTCCAGGTCAGGATACTTGACCCAGGCAATCTTGGGGTGGTTTGCCAGAAACTTAGCCACAGCCAGACCATTTTCCCTATGCCGAGCCATTCTCAAATGGAGGGTTTCCAGGCCCAGGTTAAGGAGGAAGGCGTTAAAGGGGGAGGGGGTGGACCCCAGGTCCCTCATCAGGGTGGCCACCATCTTAGCCATATAGGCCCCCCGGCCAAAATTTTCTGTAAAGACCAGGCCATGGTAACTGTCGTTGGGGGTGGTCAGGCTGGGGAACTTGTCCCTATGGGCCTCCCAGTCAAAATTCCCACTGTCCACAATGGCCCCGCCCAGGGCCACAGCGTGACCATCCATATACTTGGTGGTGGAGTGGGTTACCACATGGGCCCCCCACTCTATGGGCCGGCAATGGATGGGGGTGGCAAAGGTGTTGTCCACAATCAGGGGAACCCCATGCTCCTTAGCGATTTGGGCAAAGGCCTCTATATCCAGGACCTTTAGGGCTGGGTTGGACAGGGTCTCCCCAAAAAGGCACTTGGTGTTGGGCCTAAAGGCGGCTTCTATCTCTTCTAGGGAGGCATCTGGGGCTACAAAGCTGGACTGGATCCCCATGTCGGCCAGGGTGTTGGCAAAGAGATTGTAGGACCCGCCATAGAGGGCAGAAGAACTGACAATATGGTCTCCTGCCTTACAGATATTAACCAGGGCATAGAAGTTGGCCGCTTGGCCTGAGCTGGTCAAGATGGCCCCCTCTCCCCCTTCTAAATTGGCAATCTTTTTAGCCACGGCTTCAGGGGTGGGGTTGGCCAGCCGGCTATAAAAATAGGCATCACTCTCTAGGTCAAAGCAGGCGGCCATGTCCTGGCTAGAGTCAAAAGTAAAGGTGGTGGACTGGTAGATGGGTAGGGCCCGGGGGTCCTTATTTTTGGGCTCCCAGCCTGCCTGGACACACCGGGTCCCTATTTGGTAATCTTTCATGTTTTTCCTCCTAAGTGCTTAGCCTATGGTCTTGCGGCCATAAAAGTGTAAAAAGACCTTATAAAGGGCCTCCTGGTCCTGGGCCCCCACCAGTTCCCTGGCGGAGTGCATGGCCAGGGTGGGGTTGCCTATGTCTACCATGGCTATGTCCAGCTGGCCCAGGCTGATGGGGCCTATGGTGGACCCTCCCCGGATGTCGGACCGGTTGCTAAAGGACTGGACGGGAACCCCAGCCTCCTGGCACAGGAGCCTAAAGAAGGAGGCAGAGTAGGCGTCAGAGGCATAGGACTTGCTGGCGGCCTGTTTAATGGCAGGTCCCCCATTTAGGACGGGGGCGTTGGTGGGGTCAGCCTTGTCCCTGTAGTTGGGGTGGAGACCGTGGGTTAGGTCGGCAGAAATCATAAAGCTCCGGTCCATGCCCCGGTAAAAGGCGGCCTGGCCCTGGGCAAAACTGGCAATCCGCTCTAGGCTGTCCCGGATAAAGGGCCCCCCTGCCCCCACTCGGGACTCAGAGCCTACCTCCTCATGGTCATAGAGAATAACCCCACAGGTCCCCGGGCCTGCCGGGCTGTCTATAAGGGCCTTAAGGGACAAAAAGCCCATGGACAGGTTGTCCAGGCGGCCAGAGGAAATAAAGTCTCCCCTAAGGCCCAGCCGGCTGGCCTTGTCCCGGTTGTACAAGAAGAGGTCAAAGTCTAGGATGTCTTCCTGGTCCACCCCTAATTCTTGGGCCAAAAGCCCCTCTAAAAAGCCCTCTTCTCCCTCCTGGCCCATGGCCAAAAGGGGGAGGGTATCCTTTTGGGGATTAAACTTGTAGCCCTCGTTGACCTCCCGGTTCATGTGGATGGCCAGGCTGGGGATGGTTAAAAGGTCCCGGTCAAACTTGACCAGGTGGGAGGCCATCCCCTCCCCTTCTTTGACCCAGACCTGGCCGGCAATGGAAAGGGGCCGGTCAAACCAGGTGGACAGGATGGGGCCCCCATAGACCTCGGTATTTAGGCGGACATAGCCTTCTTTATCCTTCATTTCAGAAGAGGGTTTAATCTTAAAGGTCGGGGAGTCCCCGTGGGAGGCCACCAGGCGGAAGTGGAAGTCCTCTTCCTTAAGGGACCCCAGCCTAAAGGCCAAGAGGGCCCCCTCCTGGTTGGACACATAGTAGGCCCCTCCCTCTTTAAGCTCCCAGGCCTCAGATTTTTTAAGCTCCTGAAAACCTGCATCCTCCAAGTGGGCCCTAGCCTGGGCCTGGGCATGGAAATTTGTGGGGCTTTGGTCTAAAAAATTCATCAGTTCTTCAATAATTGACATAGGTCCTCCTTTATATTCTAAACAGGCCTACAGGATCAGTAGGCTATACTCCTCGGCTAACTTTAAAACATGTTCTGCCCGGTAGGCAGGATACTGCTGGGTCTGCTCCAGCCTTTTCCCGTTGATGTTAATCATCAGGACCCCCTGGTTGTTTTCCACCAGGTGGACCGACTGGACCTCCTCCCAGGTCATAAGCTGGACTAAAAGGCCCCCCTTACTCATATAGTGGATCCCCTTTTTGCCAATGCCCATGGATAAAAAAGAGGAGGCTAGATAGAGCCAGAAGAAAAAGGAAGTCCAGTAGGCCCCCTCTCCCAAGTCCAAGAGAAAAAAGGCCAGGTAAAAGGCCAGCATGGCCACAAGAAACATAAGAGACCGTCTTTTAGACAGGACACAACTGACGGTATTAGACCGTCTCCTAGATAGGTTTTGCAGGCAGGCTGCAATAAAAAGCAGCTGGATAAGCTTAAAGACCATGGCCCCTCCTTTTAGGCTCTTAAAAAACTTCCTATAGGATATTTTAGCACACTTTCCCTGTCTTTTTTACAGGCATAAAAAAAGTCCCTAGCTTGGCTAGGGGCCTCTTACTTAAAGCTTATCTCTTGTTCATATCGTCGACCCATTCTTTAGCTTCTTCTACAGCAGCTTCAGTGGGTTTTTCGGCCATGGTTTCAGGATCATGTTCTACTTCAGAATAGATATCACTGTGGGGTGTCTTATCTAATTGTCTAGCCTGTTGGGCATTCTTCATTGCTGCATCTTTTTGCTTATCAATTCCGTCTTTCTTTTCAACCATTTTATACGCCTCCTAAGCTTGGCTTTGTTTGTTATATATCTTGTTAATATATATCCCCCCCAAACCAGGGCCCTAAACAAATTTCCCGTAAATTCTCAGAAAGTCTTTTTATTTGACCCCAAAGGCAAAATCCTCTTTATGAAACTATTAATTTATGGTAATATTTTTATGAAGATTTTGTAAACTATCCCTTTAAAAATGTTATTACAATAGGAGGAGCTATGACTATTATCCTTCCCCTTCTTGGGGGCTTGGGACTTTTTATCTATGGGATGAACCTCATGGGCGACGGCCTGGAGAAGTCTGCCGGCGACCGCCTCAGGTCCATTATTGAAAAGCTAACGACTAACCGCCTCTTAGGCCTCTTAGTGGGCACCCTAGTAACCATGGTTGTTCAATCCTCTTCTGCCACCACCGTTATGGTCATCGGCTTTGTCAATGCGGGGATTATGAACCTAAACCAGGCTGTGGGGGTCATTATGGGGGCCAATATTGGGACCACCGTAACAGGCCAATTGATTGCCTTAAATCTAAAGGACTATGCCCCCATTGCTGTGGCCCTGGGGGTCTTTGCCCTAGTCTTGGCCAAAAATAACCACCGTAAGCACCGGGCGCAAATCCTGGTGGGTTTTGGGATCCTCTTTATTGGTTTGGATATGATGAGCAAGGGCCTGGCCCCCCTGGCCGACAAGCCTTGGTTTTCCAGCTTCTTGCTCCAGCTGCAAAACCCTCTTTTAGCTACCCTGGCAGGCTTTGCCATGACCACAGCCCTCCAGTCCTCCTCTGCCTCCATTGGGATCCTCCAGGCCCTAGCCAGCCAGGGCCTCATTGGCCTAGACCTGGCCTTCCCCATCCTCTTTGGGGATAACATCGGGACCACCACCACCTCCCTTATCTCCTCTATTGGGGCCAACACCACTGCCAAACGGGCGGCCCTCCTCCACTTTATCTTTAACGTCATTGGGACCATCCTCTTTATGGCCATCCTCCGCTGGCCTGTCCAAAGGCTGGTCCTGGCCATTAGCCCCAGCAATTCCATGCGGCAGATTGCCAATGCCCATACCCTCTTTAACCTGATCAATGTCCTGATCCAGCTTCCCTTTGCCCACCTCCTGGTTAACCTGGTGGAAAAGCTGATTCCTCTGACAGAAGAAGACAGCCAAAGAGAGCTCAAGTACTTAGACCCCCGTCTATTAAAAACCCCCTCCATTGCCGTTAACCAAGTTAAAAAAGAGGTTATCCACATGGCTGAACTGGCCATGGAAAACCTTAGACATGCCTACAGCTTCCTCCTAGATGGCGATGCCAATACCTTTGATGCCATCACCCAGCTTGAAGGCCATATTAATGACCTTAACGAGGGCATTACCCGTTTTATTGTCAACCTGTCCAATGAGGCCCTGACCCCTGGAGAAAATGAACGTCTCAACATGTTCCTCTACATTATTGATGACCTGGAACGGATCGGGGACCACATCCTAGAAATGGCCACCCTGTCCCAGGACAAAAAGTCCCTCCACCAGGGCCGGTTTTCTCCTGAGGCCGCCAAGGACCTCCACTATCTTCTGGACAAGACCCTGGTCATCCTAGAGTCCGCCCTAAACTGCTTTAGGCAGGTGGACCCCCTCCTGGCCCAAGAAGTCCTGGCCATGGAAGATGAAATCGACGACCTGCAAATTCATTTTAAAAACCAACACATGGACCGGCTCCACCACGGTATCTGCCAGGTAGAAGGGTCCATGGACTTTATGGAAATCCTAAACAGCCTAGAGCGGATTGCCGACCACTCTCGAAATATTGCCTACCACATTGACGATATTAGCCGGGGAAAGATCCAAGCCATTACCCTGGAAAACTTCTAAAAAAACAGGGTCCTCCCTGTTTTTTTCTTGGCCTAAAGACCTTTGACTTTACTAGGGACCGGTGGTATACTTACTTAGTGTCTAGTAATAGATAATAAGGATCATTTTTAAGAAAGGGCCCCTTCTATAAAGGCCCCCTGGCTAGACCGGGTCTTCTTGCCCGGCTTATCCTGCCTACTTGCTACAGCAGTAGGCCTTTTCTTTTGTCAGACCCCCTGGCCAGGACCAGGAGACTGGGCCTAGGCTTGCCCATAAAATAACACTTAAGGAGATGACACAAGCATGAAAAAATTTTTACAAGTCAGTCTAATCACTAGCCTCTCTTTGGCCCTGGTGGCCTGTAGCGGAGAGGAGGCGGCCCCCGCTGAAAATAATCTGGCCCAAGAAGGCCCGGCCATAGAAAATGCCGCCCCTACTGAAGAGGATACCCCAGACCAAGAGGCTACTTCCTACCAATGGATGGGCCTTTATAGCTTAGAGGAGGGCCAGGAATATTCCTTCCACTTTGGCGAAAATCCCCACGCCACCGAGACTGTGGCCTTTATCCCAGTGGGTGAAGACAGGTCTTCCTTAGACCAGGAGGCCAGCCAGCTTATGGCTGGGGACAAAAAGACCCTTGCCCTAGGAGCGCTTTTTGAGATGGAGCCTAAGACGGCCTATAGCCTAGAGATGGACCCTGACCACGGCCACTTTAACTTTACTGTCCCAGAGACTGGAGACTACGCCCTGGTCCTCCAATATAGTCCCCTAGACAACGACTTTGCCCTGATGAACCTAGACCATGAGGACATTGCCCCCCAGGAGATTCTTCAAGGGGATGAGCCCCTCCATGACCATGAGGGCCACGACCACGACCATGAAGGTCATGACCATGAAGACCATGAGGACCATGACCACGAAGAGGCTGGCCAATAAAATAGCCCCGGTTAAAATGTACAGGGAAAAAAAGAACCCGTCAGAAAAATCTGACGGGTTTTTCTATTTAAGGGGCGATCTTACTGCCCCCTATAAATTCCCTAAGAATGGAGGTCCCCGGAATGTCTGAATGGTCCTCCAGGGGCTTAAAGTATTGAAGGAGGCCCCTTAGCCTTTGGGCCTGGATATAGACCTCCTCCTGGGGGCCAATGGCCTCCAAGTCCTCTAGGATAATGGGTTTAATGGCGGAAATCTCATAGGGGAAGGAGGCGTTAAAAACCACATCGGCCCTTTCCTGGTAGGGGAAAATATACTTCTTTTCCCCGGCCCTTACAGACCCCCACTCCCTAAGGGTCTGTCTTATGGACTTGCCCCTGGAGGCCTTGTCCCTGGCCATCCGCCGCATAAGACGGATGTCGGTGGTGGGGATCCGGTTATGGTCATCTAGGTGGACCTGGCTAATGACACTCAGGTAGATCCTATAGATATAGGCTGGATCCAAAAGGTCTGTTAGCCGGGGGTTTAGGGCATGGGTCCCCTCAATAATCACAGGGTCATCCCCCTTGAGCTGGATATAGCGGCCTGTATGGACCCTAAGGCCCTCTACAAAGTCAAAGCGGATCCGTTCGATGGCCTCCCCCCTTAGGAGCTTGGTTAAGTCCTGGTTGAGCCGGGCTAGTTCTATGGCCTCCAGGGCCTCAAAATCATAGTCCCCCGCCTCATTTAGGGGGGTGTCTTCCCGGTTGACATAATAGTCGTCCAAAGACAGGGTCACCGGCCTTAGGCCCAGGACCTTAAGGCTGGTCCTCAGCTTGTAGCTAAAGGAGGTCTTGCCTGAGGAGGAGGGGGCAGAAATAAAGATAAAGCGCCGGTTGCTGGCCTTGATATCTTCGGCAATCTTCATGATCTTGTAGTCCTGGAGGGCCTCAGTGACCCGGCTGATTTCTCCCACCTGGCCCTTTTCTATGGCCCTATTTAACTGGTCCACATGGCTAATGCCTTGAAGACGGGTCCCCCTTTCCACCTCGTTATAGGCCACAGACAGCTTGTGCTGGGGACGGAAATTTCTCACCTGGCCCCTTTGGTCCCTTACGGGTCCCATAAGGACCAGACCCTGGTTAAAAATTTCTAGGCCAAAGCTAGTGAGATAACCCGTAGAGGGGACCATATAACCAAAGAAATGGTCCCAGTCCTCTCCCAGCTGGTAGGTGGAAAGGGTCTTTTCCTCCCGCCAGTTTAAGAGGTCCAGCTTGTCCTGCCTGTCCAGGTCCTTAAAAAGAAGGCGCGCCTCCGCCAGACTTAGGACCTCCTTTTTTATGGGCAGGTCGTCTCTGATCATGGCCTCCATCTGGGCCCGGATCCTATCCCGGGTCCTGGAGTCCGGGGAGATAATCTCCTCTCCCCGTCTTAGGGTGCAGTAGGTCCCTCCAGAAATGGAATGTTCCACCAAAAGACGGAGCTTTGGCAGGACCCGTCTTGCCGCTGCTAAAAACACAAAGGAAAGACTCCGCATATAGGTCCGGTAGCCATCGGTGTTGACGGTATCTAAGAGAACCAGGTCCCTAACCCCCTCACCCACCTTATCTGCCAGCTCATGGAGCTGGTTGTCCACCAGGGCCAGGGTGACCTGCCCCTGGAGCTGGGACCCATAGGCCTCCGCCAGGTCCTGGTAACGGGCCCCCTCCTTAAGGGGAGCCTGGACTTCTTTTATTCCCTCTCCTGTTAAAAAAGAGACCCTTAGCCTTTCCTCTGCCATAATCCTTCCTCCTTATCTGGTCTTGGTCTAGTCCCTTAAGCCCTTTCTATGGGCCCCTTGTAGGACGTGATCCCCCCAATATTATGGGCCTGGGTGTAACCCATGGATTGGGCCTGGGCTGTGGCCATCCGGCTCATGTTTCCTGCTGTACAATAGAAAAAGAGGGGTTGGTCCTTGCTGGTGGTCAGCTTGTCTAGCTTACTTAGCTGGTCCAGGGGGAGGTTTTTGGCCCCGGGAATATGGCCCGCCTTGTAGCTAGCCTTGTCCCTAACATCGATCAAAAGGCCCTTGTCGCTTTCCTTAAACTGCTTTAGGCCTTCTTCTATATTGGGCCCCCGTAAAAAATCAAAAATTCCCATATTTATTCTCTTCCTTTCTTTATTTATGCCTTTGGCTTTATTTTTTTCTCTTACTTACTGTCTTTACTTACCCCAAAGGGAGGGCCTTTAAAAGTAGGACCGGGTCCTACTGGATCCCTCCGGCATCTAGGACATTGGTGTAGCCCAGGTCCATAAGTTCTTTAACCGCCTGGGCTGACCGTCTGCCAGACCGGCAATAGACCACCACTAGGCCGTCTTTTGGCGCCTCTAGGCTGGCCAGGCTGCCTAGGGGGATATTGATGGCCCCCTCCAGGTGGCCCTCCTCATATTCCTGGGGCTCCCTGACATCCACTAGCTGGACCTGGTCCCTAAGGAGGTCCTTAATTTCCTGGGCTAGGTCTGTGTTGATCACATAGCCGGACCCAGGCCCTAAGTCCTCCATCTTATCTACCCAGGCCTGGCCAGGATAGGATAGGGCCACCTGGTCCACCTCAAAGGCGTATAGATTGCCTGGGACAGGGGCTGTGCCCCCCTCCTCCTTTACGGTTAAAAGGGTCTGGCCCTCATCCACCTGGACCACAAAAAGGTCCTCTCCCATATGGTAGGCCCCCTCATCCTGGCCCTGACAGGCCACCAGGCCTAGGACAAAGACTAGGACTAGGGATAAAAGAAACCATCTTTTTTTATTCATAGTTTACCTCCTCTAAATAGTCCTAGTATTCATACCCGATGGGTGTTTTTTAAAAACAGGCCCCCCTAGAAAATAAAAAAGTCTCCAAGCCAGGTGGAGACTTCCAGTCTAAAGGCCCTAGGGCCCTTAGTTTATATGTGACTTTCTATGTTGCCTGCCCTTTTAAGGGCAAACTTGGCCACCAAGGGGCCCACAAGTTCATAGATAATGGTGGCGCCCAGGATGACGGTCCGAATGGTCTGGCCGGTTTCGCCAGGAAAAATTTGCAGGGCTGCAGCCGATAGACCAATGGCCACCCCAGCCTGGGGAACCAGGGTGAGGCCCAGGTTCTTTTGAACGGTTTTGGGAAAGCCCAGGGCCCGGGTGGCCATATAGGACCCGGCCACCTTGCCCAAGACCCGGCCCAGGACATAGAAGATGCCCAGAAGGCCTACAGAAGACAGGGCCCCTAGATTGAGGTCGGCCCCAGAAATAACAAAAAAGAGGAGGAAGATAGGTGGGGTGATCTGGTCCACTTGCCGGGTATAGCGACCCGTATTGTGGCCCAGGTTGGTAATGAGCAGACCAGAAGCCATTAAGAGGAGGAGGTTGGATAGGCCCAGCTTAAGGGACAGGGCCGTGGCCCCAAAGATAAGGACCAAAAGCAGGGCCAGGCTCTCCCCTTCGTTCCGGGTCCTTTGAACTAAGACTAAGTAGACCAGGCCCAGGACCCCTCCTAAAAGAATGGCCAGGACAATTTCTAAAACCGGGGTCACAAACATGGAGACCAGGTTTAAGGCCTCTGAAGAGGTAAGGGACTCTGCCATGGAGGAGCAAATCCCAAAGAGGATAATACAGGCCGCATCATCTAAGGCCACCACCGGGATTAAAACCTCCACCAGGTCCCCCTTGGCCTGGTACTGGCGGATAACCATCAGGGTGGCCGCTGGGGCCGTGGCGCAAGAGATAGACCCTAGGACCAGGGCAAAGGCCAGGCTGGTTTTAAAGACCCACAAGCAGAGGAAGGTCACCACTAAAAAAGCCCCTATGGCCTCAGCCAGGGTCACCATAATAATCTTACTGCCATACTCCTTGAGGTTATTGAGGTCCAGCTCACTGCCTATGGAGAAGGCAATAAAGGCCAGGGCAATTTCTGAAACCAGCTGGAGCTTGGCCACCCCCTCTACACTAACCAGGCCCAAGACAGAAGGCCCTACCAGGATCCCGGCCAAAAGAAAGCCGGTGACATCTGGGAACTTAAAATAATTAAACACACGCGCAAAAATGAGGCCGCTAAACAAGAGTAAAGCGACATAAAACAAAATTTCCATGGCATACATCCCTTCTACTTCCTACAAGACATCCTTTGAACCCTAGCTAGACCCAGGGACCTACTTGGTAATCCCTTCTACTGAGCTAACCGGCAGGGTAAACATAATCCCCACATTCTCCCTTTCTAGGTCTTCTGCTGCCTCCCGGACACAGGCCTTGGCCAGTTCTAGCTTGTCCTCATCCAGAACCAAGAAGATGGTCTTGTTGTAGGGCCGCCCATTGTTTAACAGGCTGCGAAAAGAGCTCAAGTGGTTGCTACTTATATGCTGGTAGACTGAAGTTGCCAGGCCCTGGCTATCTAGGATGGTCCCCCCGTGGATCCCCTTTTCATCAAAAATCTGGACCAGCCTTCTAAAGTGCTCTTCATGGTTAAGAACAATCAGTAACATTTCCATCTTTTTTTACCTCCCCTATGTATTTTAAAGACTTATAAAAACCCCTATTCCTAGGGGTCTTCTTCCTATCTTTCATTATATACCTATCAGGAGGAAAATAAAGGGAAAAATAAGGAAAATTTATAGGATCTTTGGCTAAATTTTTATAGGCCTCCTAACTTCCCCCTCTTTCCTAGATAGGTCCTCCCCGGGTCTAGACAAGAACTCTATAGTATCTGTCGGAAATATTTCTTATTCCTCACAAATATTATAGAGCCAACAAAAAATCGAGTAAGTAATTACTTACTCGATTAAAGCTAACTTTTTGGGGTTGCTATACTAGAGCTAAATCTTTACCTTCACCTATAAAACAGCACCTCTTATTACCACTCAACATATTCATTAATATGTTTTTTTATGAATATCCCAAAATCAATATTTTCATTATCGATTTTATCTTTATTATATGCCTTAGATCCGTTTGTTAGATTTTTTATACGTATCCTACAAGAATGAAGTTTAAAAATCTATAGCATATTTACGAAATCTAAAATCTCTGTTTTCTCTTTTTCTAACATATAATTAGTAATATCGATCGCTGGTTGAAAAATGCTCATATTACCCTCGAAATGATTAAATTCATTCAACAAAGTTTTCTTTGTTGTGAGGAAAACTCTATTTTTCATATCATCTTTATTCTTACTATTTTCAGGAAAAGCTTTTGAAATTATTTGTCCTAGCTGCTTCGCTCCATTCTTACTTTCAGTATCTATATTATACTTTGATACTAATTTTTTCTCTATTAATAATCTCAAATACAAATATGTAAATGAATGCACTAATGTACGATTTAATAATGGATATTTCTCTTTGTTGACAATCTCCTTCCCATCAACAGTCTTCTTCAAAATATCATCCACATTTATTTCATACTTATTCGGAATTACATTATTCTTATTCCCAAATAAGTTTACATAGCATTCTGCTATATCAACTGTCTCTGACTTATATCCATGCATTAATTGAGTTATGTTTTCTTTAATCACCTTATCATTAATAATTGTTGAATATCCCCTCATAAAAGGAATTAATGAAATCAAAAATAATTCTACATCTTGTATGTGTTCATAAATCTTTTCTCTAAATGTTTTTAACAATTCAGCCAAGTTAATAAGCATGTCACGTTCATCAGATTTTAATGCTATAAACCCATTCTCTTCATTTTCTGTATTATTGAACAAAAATAAGCTAAAGCATTTTTTAAATTGTCCATCTAGAAGCCTCAATAGATCTACATTATGAGTTAATATGATCCTTTTCTTATTCTGTAATATCTTAACTATTGCATAAGCTATTTTATTTTTATAAATAGAGTCAAAGCTAGAAATAGGATCATCTAATATTACAATAGGTTTGTCAGAGTTTTTTGCTTTTAAAAATTCAAATGTCAATGATAAAAAATTTTGTTCTCCTGAGCTTAATGGCAATTCTTCTCTATTAAGTCCAAGAAAATCTTTATCCTCTAAAACAATTTTTATATTTTTCTTATCATCTCTAATTATCTGTAATTTCTTACTCATATTATTGCTAATAATCTGCTCGATATATAAAAAATCTTCCTCTGTAATGTCTGGCTTCTGATTTATCATCTTCTGATATTCTTCATTTTTTATTTTTATATCAGAAGATTTATAAAGTTGTACCAATTCATTTATTGCCTTGGTTGCAAATATATCCTTATATTTTTGGATAGTCTTTTTAAGTAACAAAACGTTTCTTAAATCTCCTGTTTCAATTGCCCCTAACATAATATCCTTTATTCTAAACGGATCTTTTTCACTTATATTAGAAATTATCTTTTCAACAATTTTTTTAGTCTTTTCATCTAATGTTTTTATAATCTCTTCCTTGTTTTTGGATTTTTTATTTAATAAATCTTCATAATTAATTCCATTTGTATCACAAACTATGCACTGGTCCTTATAATCGAAACGCGAAAGTATTTTTATAGCCTCTGTATTCTCTTCTACTTCCTTAATATGAGGATTATTAGCTAACTTGCTCGTATCTATCATTTCAATTTCTCTAGTTAAAGGGTTTTTTTGTGATAAATCAGAAATTATATACTCTAATTTATCCTGGTCATAGTCAGAAATGGTTATTTTAGGATGATTCTCCAGCTCTGAAATATAAGTCTCTATGCTGGTTTTAGAGCCTTTACTTCTACTGTTCATTAGGTCTTTAATTATATTTTGAATGCCTACCAACTCGGAAAAGCAATCTATCGATTTACTACTTTTTGAAGATATACTGTAATTGCTTTTTAAAATAGAGATGCTTTCAGTGCAAAGTCTATTATATTCACTCTCTATGTATTCCTGTAATTCAAATTCTTTTTTTATGTCGTCTCCTAACAAAAAATCCTTAGTTTCTCCTTGTATAATATTCCTATTATTTTGATCATTAATCACAAAAAAATGAGAACCCTCTGTAAACTCTTTTCCCCTATACCTATACTTTAATTTGGTTCCCTTTTCAGATGATAAAACTTTCACCAAGCTTGTTTTACCAGTTCCATTAGGCCCATAAATCACAGAAATTCCTTCTTTAGAAAAACCTATTTCGTTATTTCTAATAAAATTTTTATACTCTGCCACAAAGATATCTTCATTTTCAATTTTTTTAAAAATAATCTTCTCCACTCCCACTCCTCCTAAAACTATAATTTATACTCTTTAGTAGCTTCTTTTACCATTCCATCGTGCCAATCCATGGTTTCTAACGGCATTTCATGATATTTATCAAATACTTCATACAAATACTTGTATCTGATTTTACTGTTGATTATCTTCTTAAGAGAATCTGTATCCATTGAAATAATCTTCATTCCCGTAATAGTCTCTTCATCTCTACTGTATGGGATTATCTTCCTATATCTAAAATCAGAAATTACATTTTTATCTAAGTATGTACTAATAAACAAACTATAATCAAACGGATTGTTAAATCTAATTCTATAATCTCCTAAATGTCTAGAGACAGGTTCCATTTCCATTCTTCTTTGATTATTTTTATCTGTAAGAGTTGCTTCAATCAATAAGGAATGTTTTGGATAAGCAGCACATGCTTCATATTCATAAATAATGTCTGCATAACCTCCAGCTGCATGAGTTTTAGGTAATAAGTTAGCCTCTAATGATAATTTCATAAAGTCTAAAATATTTCCCTGTCTTTCACTGATCTTATACCATATAATTCCTAAAATATATTCAAAAATAGTCGGTATTGTAGCCTCATCTGTAACTAACTCCTCAATTCTCTTATCATCACGCTTTTCAAAGCAATTCAATAATTCTATAAGTACAGAATTATTAAATTTCTTATCTATCAAAATATTGAATCTTCTATATCTTTCATCACTTATGTACGTTTCTGCTTGCTCTGGACTCTTAATTTTAATACCTAAATCTCTACTTAAAGATTCATATACTTTGCTTATATCTAATTTAAATGCTTCTGATATCGTTTCTAATTGGACATCAGCTCTAAGATTATCATCTTTATTAAAAGCTTTTGTATATAAAATATCAATAGCTTCTCTAAAATAATACTTTGGAATCACATCCAACTTAATTATACGATCTTCAAAGATTAGAGCATCTGTAATATTAAAATATCTCCTATTTAAATCAAAATAATCCGATAAAGTTGCCATCGCTTTAAACACATGCAAGTATTTAAAAAATACCTCTTTTAACTCCAACTCAGTTGTACAGTTGATAAAAGGACATTCTCTATGGATTGACTTTTCCCCATTTGTTCTTACAACACTAATATTAGTTGTCTTAAATAACAGCCTTCTCCACAATATTCCAGGTTTTTGCTTTATCTTCTTTGCAGCATTTAATAAGGATTCGTAATCATTGCTACCATCAATAAATACTTTTTTTAAGTTCTCATATAACTTATAATATGGCTTGTCATAACTTCTACTTTTACGGTTCATCCCAACTAAGCATATTAAACTTTCATCAACATCAGAGGTCATAAATTCATTTTGTGCGAGTTGATAATTTCCCATTTGCATGAGCCTCTTATAGATTATTTCTTCTGTCTTAATTCTTTCTTCGCGATATAATCTTATGTCTGATATAATTTGCTCTGTGCTTGCCTCATCTTTGATTAGAGGAATAAAATAAGTAAATTCATCATAGCTTAAATAATCAAGCTCTGTCAGACACTTTATAACCACAATAAACGGTCTAACAATATCGCCACTTACCTCTATGCTTGTTTTAAGGAGCTGCTTTAGATAGATAAAGCTGTCTTTATTAATATTAAACACATTATCAGCCTCAAAATTTCCATCATTCGTTATTTTGAGCAACTCTTTTCCTGCTTCTGTAATTAATCTAGCCTCTGTAATTAGACCAATATTAACTAGTCCTGATGTTTTTTCTCTAGCATCTTTATCTTTTCTTTTTGCTTCTCCGGTTACAAAATTCCTCTCCTTCATAAAATCATAATATTTTTCTTGAAGCTCTTTGTTCCAATTCCAGCTCGATCCCTTTATCACCTTCTTATAAAACTCATCAAGAAGCAACAACTGCGCCTCGATCTTTAAATTTAGTTTTGCCGTTCTAAAGCTTGTGGTCCCTATCACCCAACAAAAACTTTGATATGGAATACTTTTATTAGCCATTTATCAATTCCTCCAATTCACAGGATAATTAGTAATCAAAACTTCTTCAGACCTACTATTTTTATTTTTTCTGTGATAATTGCTATTTGAATAGCTTTTGTTTAAACGATTGCAATAGTATCCCTTACTTTCAATCCAGTTGTATAAGATTTTATTTTTTTTCTCTTTACTTTCCAAGACATTAGATAAGGCAAAGCTGAAACCTTTTCCATTAGCTTCATCCAAAAACTCAAGTAAAGCTTTTTCCTCCACTTCTGTCCACATTCCATTCTCATTATATGTTGCATTTGTAATTAAATAAGGAGGATCGCAATAAATAAAAGTCTCTGGAGAAAAATCATCTAACGCAATCTCCCTAAAATCTTTTTTCATAAACTGGACATCTTTACTTTTTAATTCTTCAGAAAATAATACAAGCTTACTCCTCATCTTAGAATTAAAATCTCTCTTCCCGACAGGGAGATTAAAAAAACCTTTCCGATTAAAACGAATTTGATTGTTAAAAGAGTATACCATAAGCACATACAACATCAAGTAATCTATTTCTCCAAATTGTATCTTATTATTAAAGTCATCTCTTAAATTCAAAAATCTTTCTTTATTGTATTTCGCTAATCCTTTGCTGCTATCGCAATCATAATAAGAATATCCATATAGTGATGTATTGGATAAATCATATCTAACAATAATATCATCTATTTGTTTTAATAAAATATCAGTATCCGTGTCTCTAATAGTTTTAATTAAGTCTATCAATTTTTCATTTGAATCGTTAAAAATGACTTTTGAAGAAGAGGAGTTTATTCCAACATTTCCTCCTCCAGAAAATAGATCTAGAAATATGTCCTTTTCGTCGAATAGAGGTTGTAATTGTTCTAGTAGCTTGAATTTCCCACCTATATAATTAAAGGGACAGGAGATATTCATTTTTTTCTTTTCTCCACTAAATACCTCGCATAAAAACAGTCTTTCTTTGTTATTACTTATATTTGATTTCCCCGTTGAAAAACTCTTGTAGTCAGATTCAAATATAGTAACTCTTCCCTTTTTACTGAGGATCCTAATAATATCTTCATCAGCTATTTTAGCATTTGACCTGTCATTTCCCTTATCAGACATATTATTATATGAAAGTAGAATATACTTAGCATCAGCCTTCTCAATAAGATCCTCAAATGCTTTTGTAGCTGCAACCATACAATAATCACTCTTAAGAGAAGTTCTATCCATTTTTCTTGCAACCCCATAAACTTCAGGCTTTTCCCATCTTGCCACATTTTCAAGTAAATGATATGCATCACAATATTGCCTTGAATTATATGGGGGATCTAGATACAACAAATCTCCCTTAGTAGTTTTTATCAACTCATTGGCATCAAGATTATAACAAATATTATTAGGATTTATTGTTTCTTCTGGTAATAAAACATTTAGCACTAATGCCTTTTTAAAATCTACATTTTTTCTATATGCATCATAATGTCCAACTGTATTTGCTACCCTATCCATTGCGTATAAGAGCGATGTAATCAATATAGCATATTCCTTGAAATTAATTTCTTTGTTTTTATACTTAGCTTCTATATCTTCCCTTATATATCCTATCTTGCTACAATCATCAGCAGAAAAAAAAGTATCCGCAAAATTTTCTCGCATATAATTATTTTCTTTTGTTTCAATTTGATTGTAGTCGTATATGAGTTCAATTATTCTTTTACTCGAATATTTCTCATATCCAAACCATGCATAATTTGAAATATAATTGCTATACAGTAAATCATTTGTAATAAGCATTTTATCTTTAAACACATTTGAAACTGCACCGGTTCCACTAAAAATGTCAACAACAATATTTATACCTTTACAGTTTCTATCAACTGTTTCCCTTATAAAATTAGAAAGGGAATATTTATTTCCTAAATATCTCCTATTGTTTATAAATGATTTTTTTAATCCTAATTTAGATATTAAAGAGTCTATGTTATCTTTGTCTTGTAAATCATCTGTCTGCAAAAAATTTTTTATATTTCTAACTGTACTTTCATCCCAAAAGTATCTCCCTGTTTTACTTCTAGGAATTGAAATATTTTCTTTATCTATTAATTTATATAAATATGACTTAGAAATACCTAACTCTTTTATGACATCCACAACATTTAGACCTGACATCTCCATTCCTCCTTGCCACATTCTAATCTGTTTAGTAGACATTATAACATGTTTCACTTGTTTTTTTACATTTTTAGCAAAAAAATCAGATGCTATTTGCATCAAAAATAAAAGAACTATTTATTGCATATTTAATCCTATCTGTTGATGACAAAAACTTCCTCTAATACATTTTATTTAATAAAAGAAAATCATTTGCATCCTTTTATTCTTTGAAAAGCAAATTCATAACAAAATACATAAGCAGACACACCTTTACACAACCTTCACATACAAAATTTTACTCTTAAAAAATGTAGGACTCAAAATTTTATCCCTGCCTCCTTTTTTCTTAAGTCTCCTAATTTAATATCAGGTCACTTTCCTTTAAATAGTAACTTAATTGGTTTTTATAGAGATCTTAGGATTTGTTTACTGAACACTAAAACTATTTAAAATCATTAAATTCATTTAAAACTATCCGACTTATTGATGGATAGATGGGTTGATGCTAGTCTATCCCCCAACAGTTGACAAAGAACTAAAAAAAGGATGCCCCTAAAGAAGGAGCATCCTTTTGTTTATTCTTGCCTGGTGGCCAGGTCTTATATTTTTTAATGTTCTGGCTCAGTGAAGTCAAATTCTTCTAGGCCATCAATTTCAATGCCTTCCTTTTCAGAATAGTCTAAAAGGGCCGCCTTGATGGCTTGTTCAGCTAAAACAGAGCAGTGCATTTTTACAGGAGGAAGGCCATCTAGGGCTTCAGCTACGGCCTTGTTGGTGACGGCCATGGCTTCCTTAATGGTCTTGCCCTTGATCATCTCTGTAGACATGGAAGAGGTGGCAATGGCAGAACCACAGCCAAAGGTCTTGAACTTAACGTCCTTGATGATCCCATCTTCTATATCCAAGAAGACCTTCATAATATCGCCACAAACAGGGTTACCTACTTCACCTACCCCGCTGGCATTTTCGATTTCCCCCATATTTCTTGGGTTCATAAAGTGGTCCATTACTTTTTCAGAATACATTATTTGTTGCCTCCTTTTTCCAAAAAGTCTGCATAGAGAGGACTCATATCCCTTAGCCTCTTCACAACAGCTTCTAATTTTTCTACAACATAGTCTATGTCTTCCTTGCTGGTGTCTGGCCCTAGGGATAACCTAAGGGACCCATGGGCTATTTCATGGGGCAGGCCAATGGCTAAAAGCACATGGCTGGGGTCTAGGCTGCCTGAGGTACAGGCAGACCCACTAGAGCCTGCAATCCCAAAGTGGTCCAGCATGAGTAGGAGGGATTCCCCTTCTATAAACTCAAAGGAAAAATTCGCATTGCCTGGCAGCCGCTTGTCTCCCCGGGGCCCATTTAGGCGGGTATGGGGGATTTTTTCTAGGACCTGGTCAATAAGGTAGTCCCGAAGCTGGCTAAGCTTTTGCCTGTCTTCTTGCTTATGGGCTTGGGCTTCTTCTATGGCGGCCCCTAGGCCCACAATGCCAGGGACGTTTTCTGTGGAGGCCCGCTTGTTGTTTTCTTGGGCGCCTCCTAGGATAAAGGCAGGTAGGTTGACCCCCCGTCTTACATAGAGGACCCCCACTCCCTTGGGCCCATGGAACTTATGGGCAGATAGGGAGAGCATGTCGATATTTTCTTCCTTGACATCAATATCTAGGATGCCCGCCGCCTGGACGGCATCGGTATGAAAGACCAGGCCCTTTTCCTTGGCTAGGGCCCCTATGTCCTTAATGGGCTGGATGGACCCAATCTCATTGTTGGCATACATGATACTAATCAGGATGGTGTCGGGACGGATGGCCGCCTTAAGCTCTTCTAGGTTGATAATCCCTTCTTCATCTACGCCCAGGTAGGTCACGTCAAAGCCTTCTTTTTCTAGGTCCTGGCAAACATGAAGGACTGCATGGTGCTCAATGGCTGTGGTAATAATATGCTTGCCCTTGTTTTGGTGCTTTTTAGCATATTCCCTAATGGCCCAGTTGTCGGCCTCAGTCCCAGATCCTGTAAAATAAATTTCCTTGGGATCGGCATTAAGACTCTTAGCTACTTTTTCCCGGGCCTCTTGTAGGGCCGCCTTGTTTTTTTGGCCAAAGCCATAGATACTAGAGGGGTTCCCGTAGCTTTCCCTAAAATAGGGCACCATAGTATCTAGGACCTTATCAGACACTTGGGTTGTGGCTGCATTGTCCATGTATATTAATTTTTCCATTCTTTTTCTACGCCTCCTATAGGTCTGCAAGAGTGATTGAATCTGTTACACCGGCAATGGCTGATTCAATTCGGTCGAGTACTTCCTTGGTTCGACAAGCCTCTTTTTGATGACAAATCATCCTATCGTCTTCACAACAGGAAAACTCCAAGTCCCCCTCAAGAGCATTTAAAATCTCTCCAATGGTGATTTCCTCTGGTGGTCGTGTCAAGCGGTAGCCCCCTTGAGACCCTCGGGTGCTCTCCACCAGCTTGCTCTTTTTCATTAGGGAAAAGAGTTGTTCCAGATAGGAGGTGGATATATTCTTTTCTTCAGCTATGGCGCTGACAGAAACAACTTCCTTGTCATAGTAGTCCTTTAAGATCTCCATGGCCATTAGACCATAGCGACTACGGGTAGACAGTCTCACAATATGACCTCCTTCTATTCCCACTAACTTCCTGGGGTTATATATAGGATATACCCTAAGCCACTATTTTTCAACAGAAAACATGAATAAATCCCAGTATTTTCATGGAATTTCTTTTTAGGCCCATAAAAAAAGGGCCTTTCCCCTTAAATCGAGAATAAACCCTTGTTTCTTTAGACTTTTTCTAGATCTTATTGATCCGGTCCGCCAGGTAGCCGGCCCCAAAGCCATTGTCTATATTGACCACGCTGACCCCGGAGGCGCAGGAGTTGAGCATGGACAAGAGGGCGGCCACTCCGCCCAAGGAGGCCCCATAGCCTACAGAGGTGGGCAGGGCAATCACCGGGCAGGAAACCAGGCCCCCAATGACTGTGGGGAGGGCCCCTTCCATGCCGGCTACGGCTATAATCACCTTGGCGGCCATCAGGTCTTCCTTGTAGCTTAGGAGCCGGTGGATGCCAGCCACCCCCACATCATAGAGGCGGAGGACCTCGTTGCCTAAAACCTCAGCAGTAAAGGCCGCCTCCTCTGCCACAGGCAGGTCGGAGGTCCCTCCTGTGGCCACCAAAATCTTCCCCCGGCCCCCTGGCTCTAGGGGGGACCCGATAAGGGCCATCCGGGCCGGCTCATTGTAGTGGGCCCCAAATTTTTCTTTTAAAAAGGCCCCCCGGTCCGGGCTTAGCCGGGTCACCAAAATAGGGTCTTGTCCGGCCCCTAACATGGCCTGGACAATTTGGTCGATCTGGTCCAGGCTCTTGCCCTCCCCATAGATGACCTCTGCCACCCCCTGGCGGAGGCCCCGGTGGTGGTCCACCTTAGTGTGGCCCAGGTCCTCAAAGGGGGCCAGCCTTAGTTCTTCTAGGACCTGGTCCACTTCTAGGTCCCCCTTTTTTAGGGCCTCCAGGTTCTCTCTTAACTTTCTTTCCTCCATAAAACCCCTTCTTTCTTATCTAAGCTTTTCCTTTACTATACCACAAGTCCCACAGGCTTTTGTGGATTTTTTCTCCCCCATAAAAAAGACCCTGGTCTAGGCCAGGGTCCTTTGGTTTTTTAGAAAAGTTGGATGGGGTTAGCCAGGTTAGCTAAAAGGGCTGCCACACTCCAGGCTGCCGTTACAGAAGACTTGGGATTGTCCTTGTCCGGCTTGGCCAAAACCTCAATCTTGGCCTGGGCCTGGGCTGTTTCTACCACCACCTGGTGACGGTTGCCCTGGCTGGCCGGGTCAGAGACAATCTTAACTTCCAAATCTTCCACCCCCGTGGTGGCTAGGGCTGCAGCCACAGACACATTGGTGTTTTTAGGAAAGCCCTGAATGGCCTCCTTGGCATTGCCTGAAAAGGCCAGGACCCTCTCATCTTCGGGCAGGGCCTTGCCTTCCAAATAGGGGGCCCCATTAAGGCTCCTGGGGGCCTTGGTGGACTGGATAGAGGCCTGGGCGCCCCCCATCATTTTAAGGGTCATTAAGAGGTCAAAGCCCCCAATAGCTCCAGAGGTCAGGTGGACCTTCCTCCCCTCTTCCTGGGCCGCCTTTCTTAGGGCCTCTAAAAGGTCCCCGTCGGCCAGGCTCCCTACAGAGGTCACCACCAGGTCCCGGCCAGACCTTAAAATATCCACCCCATAGTCCTTGAGGGCCCCTACCCCGGCAATTTCCACCACTAGGTCTAAATCATCCTCTAAGAGGGCCTTAAAGTCTGGGTAGAGGGGGATTTTTCGGTCGCCCACCTGGACGGCCTCCCCTTCTAGGGCAATATCTAGGATCCCCCTTAACTTATAGTCCTGGGTCAGCCGGTCTTCTATAATGGACACCAGTAGTTTTCCCAAGGCTCCGTAACCGATAACGGCTAAATTCTTCATGGTCTATCTCCTTTTACTTAGTCTTTTACTAGAAAGCCTTGGGCCCCTAAAGCAGCCTCTACCTGGTCCAGGGTTTTCTCATCATCTGCTGATATGGTATGAAAATGGTAATTGTTGGTAATGTTTTTTAGGGGGGAGGACACGCTGGTGTAGATCCCCTCCATAAAGTCCTCCACGTCCTTGCGGGACTTGACCTTCATATCCGCCCGGATCTCCCCATAGATCCGGTGCTGGATAAAGACATCTTCGATACAGGCTCCCAAATCCACAATCTGGTTCATCTCCGTCACAATGTCTTCGTCTGTATGAAAAACCTTGAAGATCCTCTGGTGGGGGACCTGGTCCTTCATAATATAGCCCTTGTAGGTGGAGGCAATGGGGAGCTGACGGGCCCTTAAAAGGCTAATGTCTTGGACAATAACCTGGCGAGACACGTCAAATTTTTTGGCCAGGGCCCCTCCTGAAATGGGGTCCTTGGCCTGTCTTAATATATCTTCAATCTGTTGGAGTCTATCTTCTTTAGTGGCTACCAATGTGTTTCAACCCCTTTAGGGATAGGTCCAAGACAGGAGCTGAATGGGTGAGGGACCCCGAGGAAATAAAGTCAGCCCCCAGCTGGCCATAGGCCCTAATATTTTCAAGACTGATATTTCCAGAGACCTCCACCTGGGCCCGGCCCCCTATAAGGGCCACGGCCTCCCTGATCTTCTCGGGGCTCATATTATCCAGCATGATAATATCTGCCCGGGCCTCTAGGGCCTCCTGGACCTGGTCCATATCTTCAACTTCAACTTCAATCTTTCTTACAAAGGGAGCATAGTCCCTGGCCCCCTGGACGGCCTTTTTAATAGACCCGGCTGCCCCAATATGGTTGTCCTTTAACATGACCCCGTCAGTTAGGTTATAGCGGTGGGACCTGCCCCCACCTACCCGGACAGCATACTTTTCAAAGAGCCTAAAATTGGGGGTGGTCTTCCGGGTGTCCACCAGCTGGGTCTTGGTCTCGCCCAGGGCCTGGACCATCTGGTGGGTGTAGCTGGCAATCCCACTCATTCGTTGGAGGAAGTTTAGGGCCAGGCGCTCCCCACTTAAAAGGGCCCGGATGGGTCCCTCCAGGGTCCCTATTTTTTCTCCAGCTTCCAGGGCGTCTCCGTCCTCCTTATAGAAGCTAAAGGAGACCTCTGGATCCAAGAGCTCAAAGACCCGTTTAAAGACCCCTAGGCCAGCTAGGATGCCCTCCTCCTTGGCTAAAAGGTCCACCCGGCCCCAGTCCCTGGGTCCTACCAGGGCCTGGGTGGAGACATCCTCCCCGTTCATGTCCTCCCTAAGGCCGGCTAAAATATACTCATCAATTAAAAAGTGACTTAATCCTCCTTGACCCACAGATGCCCTCCTTATACTAGTGCCTTTTGGGGGGACGCACAGACCTCTAGCATTCTTTCTAGGGGCTTTCTTGCGGCTATCCGAAGGTCCTCATCTAGGGTGACTTCTGGCCCCCCTTCTTCTATGATTCTTAGGATGTCTTCCTTTTTAACCTGCTTCATGCCCTGGCAAACCATGTCGTTAAAGATAAAGGTCTTGTCAGGATAGGTCTTTTGTAGTTTCCAGGCAATGCCTTCTTCTGTCAGGACAATAAATTCGTCCCCCCCTAGGTCTTCCACCGCCTTTAGGATGCCAGAAGTGGACCCCTTATAGTCTACAAACTCCATAATTTCAGGCCGGCACTCAGGATGGGCTAGGACCTTGGCCCCGGGATGGGCCTGTCTTAGGCTCTTAACCTGGTCTAGGGTCACCTCATGGTGGACAGGGCAGGCCCCATCATTGCAGATAATGTTCTTGTCTGGGAAGAAGCCAGAAATGTTGGCCCCCAGGTTGCCATCGGGAATAAAGAAAATATTCTTGGCCTCAATGGCTGAAAGAACCTTAACGGCATTGGCAGAGGTGCAGCAGTAGTCTGAATGGGCCTTGATTTCTGCAGTGGAGTTGACATAGCAGACCACCGCCAGGTCCTCATAGGCCTCCCGCATCTCTTGGATCTTTTCTAAAGTCACCATATGGGCCATGGGGCAGTCCGCCTCTTGGTCAGGTAGGTAGACGGTCTTGTCCGGGTTAAGGATCTTGATACTTTCCCCCATAAAGGAAACCCCCGCCATGATAATGTTTTGCGCTTCAATCTCTAGGGCCTTTTGAGCTAAAAAGAAGGAGTCCCCCACATAGTCGGCCATGTCTTGGATCTCTCCATCCACATAGTAATGGGCCATAATGGCCACATCCCTATCTTGTTTTAGTCGGTCTAATTCTTGATTTGTCATTCTTCGCCTCTTTACTTATATTTTTCATGGATTTACACTAAGCTAACCTTTAAACATGGTCCCTATTATAGCAAAAAAAAGCCAGGGTGACAAGACACTTGTCTTGTCAGCTGGTAAGTTTTTTAAACTAGTTTTTTAATATACTATTTCCTGGCCCGGTCTTTGGGTATAAGAAAAATATAAGTTAGTTAGTTAATTATTTTTTTAGAGTGAGAAGGAGGCCTTTATGGGTTTTATTTCTTGGATTATTTTTGGAGCGATTGCTGGCTGGATAGCCAGTAAAATTATGAAGACCGATGCTGAAATGGGAGGCTGTGCCAACATTCTTGTAGGGATTGTGGGCTCTTCTATTGGGGGCTTTCTTTCTACCCACCTCCTCCACATGGGGACCGTCACCGGCTTTAACATCCGGTCCTTCTTTATTGCCATTTTAGGCTCTGTGGTCCTCTTATTTATTGTCAACGCCATTAGGGGCCGTTAAAGGGCCTCCCTAGAAGGCAAAAAGACCTCGTTTTCGAGGTCTTTTGGGTGAGCTATGACGGTCTTTGCCAGCAGGTCAAAGCCAATTTCCTATGGTTCCAGTATAGGAAATGATTGTAAAAAACAGCTTATATAAGAAATAAATATATATAAAATATTTTTTCCTGGCTAAAATAGGCACTTATAACTAAGGACCCCCTTGGGAGGAGGTCCTTTTTTTGTGGCTTGGTCTAGCCCTTAAAAGTCTGTATTAAAGGCTGGGGGTCTAGGTAGGCTAAAGGCCTGGTTTAAAAGGTCTAACTGGGAGGGGTCATCTAGCCTTAGGCGGCCCAGCCGGTAGAGGCCATGGGCAGATACGGTCCCCATATAGAGGGAGGAAAGGTCCGCTAGTTTAATGTCTATGGTCAGGCTGTAGTCCTCTTGGTCCAGGTCCACTTGCCCCTGGTTTAGGTGGAGGACCAGGGTCTTTTTCTCGTGGGCCAACTCATCTTCAATGATAAAACGAGCCCTTAGGTCCACCCCATGATAGGTCCGGCCCTCAAATTTTTCCAGGGCCCGCCTAAAGTCAAAGACCTTGTACATGGGGCCAATATACTGGCTGTTGGCCTCCAGGTTGCCAAAATCCACATAGGCTCCCCCAGGCCGGGTGGGGTTGTCTAAAAGATAGTGGAAGTCCGGGTCGGTGGTGTTAAAAAAGACCAAACGGGCCTGGTCTGCCTGCCTATTTAAAAAGCCCAGGAGCTGGCGGAGGGCCTTGGGGTCCCGGTAGGCCATCTCCCTTACAGAAAGATTGTTGTCATAGTAGTTGTCAGAGGGGCCGGGGACCATGTCAAAAATCAGGTAGCCGGTCATTTCTTCCCCCTCATAGGCCCCCACTAAACGGACCTCCCGGTCTTCTTTTAGGTCCCTAATTTCGCTCTCTAGCTTGTAGGCCATCCCATGGGTCTTTTGGACTAGGAGCCTTTGGAAGTCCACCAGACTAGACAGGTCCTTCTTGTCTATATAGCGGATATCTCCCCGGTCCTGGCAGGCCGGGATCTGGCTGGGAGCCAATACATACCGGTTGTACTTGGTCCCAAAACCGTAGCCCATGGTCTTGTAAAAGTCCGGCCTAAAGGGAAGGAGGCAGCCCAAGGGGTGGTCTCTTTTTAGGGAGTCTTCTTCAAAAAACTGGACCAGGTCCCGGGCCATCTTTTCTTTTTTGTGGGCCAGGTCCACAGCCAAAAAGCCCAGGCCCGTAACGGTTTCTATCCTTCCAAAAAGGTTCATGTCAAAGTCAAAGACCCGCATGACCCCGGCTAGCTTGCCGGCTTCAAAAAGGCCATAAAAGTGGACCTTGTCATCGGCCTTCATCAGGGCCCCTACCTCTTCAAAATAGGCCTGGACCCCTTCAGGGCTTAGGTCCTTGCCTCGGGGGTAGGCATTGACGGTAATCCGGTGGTAGTCCGGCAAGTGACTTAGGTCAAGTTTTTTTATTTCTCTCATGGGTTTGTCTCCTTCTTCCTCTTTTAAGACCTTTAGCCCCCTAGCCTGGCTCCTAGAACCAGGTCTAGAGACGGCGAGAAAATTCGGCCCGGTAGTTTCCTGTCTCAATGGTGTTTTCTATGGCCTTTTTTAAATAGGGAATGTCCTGGGGCAGGTCCCCAGCCAGGGCCAGGTAGTTGGAGGCGTGGTTGGACCTAAAGACCGTAGGGCCCTGGCCCTGGTAGTGGTTTAAAAAGTCGTAGATCTCGGCTAGGGCCTCCTCTGCCCCTACAGGAACAAAGTCCCCCCTCCGGTAACGGGCCATTAGCTCAGACCCCTCCTGGAGGTTTAGGGTCAGGTAGGACACATAGTCCGGGTTCATCTGGGAGACCAACTGGGCTGTCTCGGCGGCATACTGGATGGACCGGCCCCGGCCAGCTAGGCCAGCAATCAGGGTGACACTTTGGGCGAGCCCCGCCTCATGGAGCTTTTTGGCTGCCTGGACCATGTCTTCTGGGCTCATGTTCTTCTTAATCTCCTTAAGCAGGTCCCTAGACCCCGTCTCTACCCCCAAATAGACCATGCCCAGGCCCGCCTCCCTGAGCTGGACCAAGTCTTCTAGGGACTTCCTATTGACATCCCGGGCCGTGGCATAGATCCCAATTCGCTTGGCCCTTTTAAAGAGGTCTTTTAGCTTGTGAAAAAGTCTAAGAAGACGGTCTGTAGGCAGGCAGAGGGCATCCCCATCGGCTACAAAAATTCGCTCATAGTCACTATAGTGGTAGGCCTCCTCTTCCAGGTCCCTAAAGAGCTGGGCCTCATCCTTCACATGGAAGACATCTTCCTTGTACATGCCGCAAAAAGTGCAGCTATTGTTGGAACAGCCCACCGTGGCCTGGACAATCAAACTCCGCCATTCAGAGGGGGGCCGGTAGACATCTCCTTCATATTGCAACATAATCTCACCTTCTTATTTCCTTCTATTCCATAAGCCTACTTGTCCTCCATTATACCACACCTGGATCCAAGAAAAAAAGCTAAAGCTCTTTCCCCCCTTCCCCCTAAAAGGGGGCCTTTTTAGGGAGGGCTAAAAATAAGCCCAAAGCCTTGAATTTGATAGCGTTTCCACTTTTCCTCAAGCCTTGAATTTCAAAAACTTTAGGTCTATAATAATAGACATTGATTTATCTCATTAAAGTGTTGAAATTTAAAGGAGGACAGAACAATGAATGAAGTATATAATTTTTCTGCAGGTCCTTCTTGCCTTCCTAAAGCCGTCTTAGAGAAGGCCCAAAAGGACCTCTTAGATTACAATGCCAGTGGTATGTCCGTTATGGAAATGAGCCATCGTTCTTCTATTTATGATGAGATTCACAACCAAGCCGCCCAAGACTTAAAAGACCTTTTAGGGGTCAGCGAAGACTTTGACCTCCTCTTTTTACAGGGGGGTGGGTCTAGCCAGTTTTCCATGGTTCCCCTTAACCTTTTAAACCCAGGGGAAAAGGCCGCCTATGTGGTTACAGGCTCTTGGGCCAAGAAGGCCTTTAAGGAAGCGGCCCGTTTTAACCCGGTGGAGCTCTTGGCCTCCTCAGAGGACACTGGCTTCGACCATATTCCCGAGATCAACCCCTCTAGCTGTCCTGATGCCAAATTTACTTATGTCTGTACCAACAACACCATCTACGGCAGCCGGATTGTCCCCCAAAAACTAGACCCCATTGAGACGCCCCTGGTAGCAGACATGTCTTCAAATATCCTGTCCGAGGTCTACGATATGACCAAGTTTGACCTGGTCTATGCTGGGGCCCAAAAAAACCTAGGCCCAGCTGGGGTCACCCTGGTTCTCATTAAAAAGGGCCTAAAATTAGCCCAAAGAGAGGACCTACCCACCATGCTAAACTACCAGACCCACCTAGAGAAAAACTCCCTTTACAACACGCCCCCCTGCTTTAATATCTACATCTGTGGCCTAGTGGCCCAGTGGCTAAAGGACCAGGGTGGGGTCCCGGCCATGGAAGAGCGCAACAAAGAAAAGGCCAAGCTCCTTTATGAGGCCATTGACAACAGCCAGGTCTTTAAAAATAAGATCCGGCCCCAGGACCGGTCCCTGATGAATGTCACCTTTGTTACTGGCGACAAGGACCTCGATGCAAAATTTATTGCCGGCGCCAAGAAAAAGGGCCTGGAAAACCTAAAGGGCCACCGGTCCACAGGAGGAATCCGTGCCTCCATCTATAATGCCATGCCCCTAGAAGGGGTTAAGGCCCTGGTAGACTATATGAAAGAATTTGAATTGGAGAATAGGTAGGATACTATGCAAGCACAAACCGAATACACTATAAAAACCCTCAATAATATTTCTAGGACAGGCCTAGACCTCCTGACTGACCGCTTTCACCTGGTAGACGATGCAGCCGACCCCGATGCCATCCTGGTCCGGTCTGCCGACCTCCACAATATGCCCCTTACAGACAATATCCGTTTTATTGGCCGGGCCGGGGCTGGAACCAACAACATCCCCATAGACCGGTGCAGTGAAGCCGGCATTGTGGTGGCCAACGCCCCTGGGGCCAACGCCAACGGGGTAAAGGAGCTGGTCTTAACAGGCATGCTCTTAACCTCCCGGGACATTCTAGGAGCCATCAAGTGGGTGGAGGGCCTAGACACCTCTTCTGATGTCTGCAAGACCGTAGAGGCCGGCAAAAAACAATTTGTGGGCCCAGAAATTGCCGGCAAGACCCTGGGGGTCATCGGCCTAGGCGCCACAGGCCAAAAAATTGCCGGCATGGGCGTAGACCTGGGCATGACCGTGGTAGGTTATGACCCCTTCCTCTCTGTCAATAGTGCCCTCCACCTGGATTCCCGGGTCCACTATGTGGAAGACATTAAGGATATTTTTAAACACTGCGACTATATCTCCCTCCACATCCCCCTAACAGCCACCACCAAAAACCTAGTCAACAAGGAACTTTTGGACCTGGCCAAGGAAAATCTAGTCCTTTTAAATATTGCCCGGGGAGGCCTAGTGGACCTGCCTGCCCTCAAGGAGGCCCTGGCTGCCCGGCGAATTAAAAACTATGTGGTGGACTTCCCAGACCAAGAAACCCTAAGCCTCCCCTACACCATTAACATGCCCCATATTGGGGCCTCTACCCCTGAATCTGAAGAAAACTCCGCCAAAATGATTGTGGAGGAAATGATGGAATACCTGGCCCTAGGCAATATTAGAAACTCTGTCAACTTCCCCAACTGTAGCATGGGCCCCATTAACAGCATCCACCGGATTACCGTCCTCCACAAGAACATCCCCTCCATGGTGGCCCAAATTACCACCATCCTGGCTGAAGAAAATATGAACATTTCTGACCTCTTGAACCGCCACAAAAATGGCTGGGCCTATACCATGGTTGACCTGGATTCCCACGTTAACGAAAGACTTAGGGACCGGTTAAATGCCATTGAAGGTGTGGTTCGGGTTCGTTTGATTAGATAGGAGATGACCATGGCAAAAATAAGACGCTTTCAAGCCGTCCACCCCCCCAAGGACCTAGCCCCCAGGGTGGCCGCCCTCCCCTATGATGTCTATAACACCCAGGAGGCCCGGGCCCTTATAGAAAAAGAGCCTGCCTCCTTCCTCCAGGTGGACCTGCCCCTGGCTACCATGGAGGCCCAAACGGACCCCAAGGACTATGACCTCCTTGGTAAGAAGGCCCTGGAAAACTACCAGGCCATGAAAGAGGCCGGCTACTTCCTCAAGGACCGCCAGGCCAAAATCTACCTCTATGAACTAACCATGGAGGGCCAAAGCCAGTTGGGCCTGGTGGCCTCTGCCTCTGTAGATGACTACCTAGATGACACCATTAAAAAGCATGAATTTACCCGTAAGGACAAGGAGACCGACCGGATCCACCATGTGGATAGCCTAGATGCCAACACCGGCCCCATCTTCCTCACCTACCGGAATACCCCCCTTATTAAAGAGATCATGGAAGAAAAAAGGGCCCAGGACCCCCTGGTGGCCTTTGTCTCTGAAGACGGGGTGGGCCACCGGATTTGGGCCATAGAAGATGAAGGCAAGCTTGACCAATTGGAAGAGGCCTTTGGAAAACTTGAGGCCCTCTATATTGCCGATGGCCACCACCGGTCTGCCTCTGCCGTTCAAGTGGCCCTTAAACGGCGAAAGGACCACCCAGACTATACTGGGGAAGAAGAATTTAACTTCTTCCTGGCCATCCTCTTCCCCATGGAAGAAGTCCGGGTTATGGACTACAACCGGGTGGTGGCTGATTTAAATGGCCTAGATGAAGCCAGCTTCTTAGAGGCCTTAAAGGAAAACTTCCTCCTGGAAGAGGCCCCCACCTCCCCCTACCAGCCTGAAGGCAAGGGGACCTTTGGCCTCTACCTGGGAGAAAACTGGTACAAGCTGACCCTAAAAGACGGCCTGGCTCCAGATGACCCGGTGGCCTCCCTGGACGTGTCCCTCCTCCAAGATTTGGTTTTAGACCCCATCCTGGGCATTAAGGACCCCAGGACCGATGAGAGAATCGACTTTATTGGCGGCATCCGGGGCCTAAAGGAACTGGAAAGACGGGTCCATGAGGACATGACCCTGGCCTTTGCCCTCTACCCCACCTCCCTAGAAGAGCTCATGACCGTAGCCGATGCCGGCCGGGTCATGCCACCCAAGTCCACCTGGTTTGAACCCAAACCCCGGTCCGGCCTTTTTATCCACGAACTTTCCTAAATAAACCCCCCATAAAAGAAAAGAGCGAGCCGGCTAAAGCCAGCTCGCTTTTTTGTGTCTTCTCTTTTAAGACCCCAAAGGGCACCTCCAGCTAAGGGCCTATCCCTTAAGAGGCCTGGGCCCCCCGCCACTTGGCTAGAAGGGTCATGGCAAGAGACAGGGCCAGGGCCGGCAGGAGCCACTCCATCCCCACCTGGTTTAGGGGGAGCCCCCCAATCCTTTCCGCTAGACCCGGGAAAAGACCCAGGTACCTGTTCAAAATGGGGATCAGGCCACAGACAAAGGCCCCTGCAACCATCCCGGTATAGGTCCAGTTGTAGACAATCCACCGGTCAAAGAAGGTCATGACAATAAGGGCAATAATCACCGGATAGAGGACCTCCAAAATGGGAACCGCCAGGTTGATAATCCCCTCTACCCCAAGAAGGGAAATGAGGAAACTAACCCCCACAGAAACCAGGGCCACCAGCCGGTAGGATAGGGCCCCCTTGCTAACAGTGGAAAAGAAGTTGCCACAGGCCGCCGTTAGGCCCACAGAAGTGGTTAAACAGGCCAAGGACACAGCCAGGGCCAAGACCACCGCCCCCACCGGCCCCAAGACTGCCTGGACAGATTGAAGGAGGATGGCCGTCCGGTCCATGTCTGGAGTCAAGAAGGAGGAAGAAGAAGCCCCCAGGTAGGCCAGACCGGTGTAGATGTAGGCCAAGAGGATAAAGGCCACCAGGCCCGCCCCCATGGCCATCCGTCTTTGGATTTTTTCCTCCCTATAGCCCCGGGTCATAAGGTCGCTTACCACCACCCCGGTCATAAGAGAGGCCCCCAGGGCGTCCATGGTCTGGTAGCCCTCCTTAAAGCCCCTGAGGAAAAAGCCCGGGTCCTCCCTTAAAGCCAGGGTCCCTGCCGGCTTAAAGATAGCTGCCAGGATAATCACCGTTAGGACCAAAATTAGGCCCGGAGTTAAAAACTTGCCCACCCGTTCCATAATCTTAGAAGGGTTAATCACCAGCCACAGGGTGAGGGCAAAAAAGACCACCGTGGTCACCCAGATGGGCACCTGGGGAAAGACCTGGGAGATGGCAATTTCATGGGTGGTGGCTGCCGTTCTAGGCACGGAAAAGAAGGGCCCAATGGCCAGCATGGAAAGGCCCGCTAGAAAAATGGAAAAGCGAGGCCCCACCTGCTTGCCCAGGTCCTCCGCCTTGCCCCCCATCATGGCCGTGGCAATAACCCCCAAGATAGGCAAAACCGGGTCCGTAATTAAAAAACCCAGGATACTTTGCCCCCAGGAAGCCCCCGATAAGACCCCCAAATACGGTGGGAAAATTAAGTTGCCCGCCCCAAAAAAGATGGCAAAAAGGGCAAAACCCACTACAATGACGTCCCTTGTCTTCTTACTCATAGACCTTCTTTCGTCCTCCTCATTTTACGACTTTCTGCATTTTAATCTACCTTCTATTTTACCACGTTAAGGAGCAAATAGGACAGCCCTTTCCAAAAAATAAGGCCTTTTAGCCATAAAGAAAAGGCCATGGGTTTATATCATGGCCTTTTTTGCTTTTATTAGTCTTTTAGGATCCCATTAATCATAGACACAATATCATCATTCTTTAGCTGCTTTTTAAATTCAACCTTGAAGCCCTCTTCCTTCAAGCTTTCGAGGAATTCTTTTTTAACTTTTCCATTCCTCTACTCAATACGTCCCTGGGTCCAGGTGCCCAGGGTCATCTTGTCTTATTTTTTCAGCCTTCCCCTAGGTCTATTTACATAGTATACCATGGGAGAAAGGCCTTTGACGGAATTTCTGCCTTAGTCCTTAGCTGGCCCAGCCCCTTTCCTTAAGAAATAAATTCCGGCCCCCTCTCCTTTTGTGTTATACTTTTATCATCAGATCCTAAAGGAGGGCTAAGATGAAAGAAAAAATACTACTGGTTTCTGACCTGGCTGGCTATGGCAAGGTGGCTCTGGGGGCTTCCATGCCTATCCTGGCCCACATGGGTTATGAGCTTTTTAACCTGCCTACGGCCCTGGTTTCCAATACCCTGGACTATGGGGACTTTTATATCCTCCCCACCACGGACTATATGAAAGAGACCCTCCAGGTTTGGGACCGGCTGGGCTTTTCCTTTGATGCCATTTCCCTGGGCTTTATGGTTTCCAAGGACCAGGTGGACCTCCTAAGGGACTACTGCCAGACCAAGAGGGCCCAGGGGGTCCAGGTCTTTTTGGACCCTATTATGGCTGATGAGGGCCAGCTCTATAATGGGATGACCCAGACTACGGTGGACCTTATGAAAAGCCTGGCTAGGGAGGCGGACTACCTGGTCCCCAACTACACGGAGGCCTGTCTTTTGGCTGGGCTAGCCTATTGTCAGGAGGGCCTAGACTGGGTGGGGGCCCGGGCCCTAATTAGGGCCTTAAAAGACCTGTCCCCTGGTTCTTTTATTATTTCCTCTTGCCTCCTAGAGGGCCAGAGTGTCAACTTGGTTTATAACCGGAAGACAGGCCAGACCACGGCTCTGCCCTTTGACCCGGTCCCCCTTCGTTTTGCTGGGACTGGGGATATTTTTAACGCCTATCTTACGGGCCGGGTCCTCTCCGGGGTCCCTCTGGAGGAGGCAGTCCAGGGGGCGGCGGACTTTGTCCTTAAGCTCATCTGTGCCCAGGATGAGGATGCCCAGGCCTATAAGGGGTTGGCCCTGGAGGGTCACCTCCACTCCCTGATCCAGCCCTAGGTCTGGTCCCTCTCATCTTCTGGGACCTAGCCTGATTTAAAAAATTTTTGAAAGGAGGAGGCCATGCGCCTGCAGCTAAATTTAGAGCAAAGACAAGAACTGCATATGACCCAGGAACTAAGGCAGGCCATCCAGCTCCTTTCCCTTAGCGACCAGGACCTCCTGGACCGGATCAACCAGGAGGCCATAGAAAATGTCCTTATTGACTTTAGCCCCAGCCAGGCTCCGGACCCCTTGGTTTCTCTTTGCCTAAGCCGCCAGGCCCAAAGGCGCCTGCCTGGGGAGGGGCCCCCCACCCAGGAGGGCCCCCTCCCGGACTATAGTGACCTAAACCAGGACCAGCCCAGCTTTTATGACTACCTCTGCCACCAGTGGGACTGCCAAAAACTAGACCCTAAGGACCGGGCCCTGGGCCTGGAGATCATTGGGGAGATTGGTCCCCAGGGCTACCTCCAACTGGACCTTAAGGCCTGGGCTAAAGCAAGGGGGGTCTCTTTTTCCCGGGCCCAAAAAATCCTAAGCCGGGTCCAAAAGCTAGACCCTCCTGGGGTGGGGGCTAGAAACCTTAAGGAGTGCCTCTTGGCCCAAACCCAGGACCCCCTCCTAGAAAAAATCATAGAAGACCACCTGGAGGACCTGGCCCACAACCGGGCCCAGGTCTTGGCCAAGGCCCTAGACCTGGATCTAGAGGCCACCTACCAGGCCATGGACCAGGTTAGGGCCCTGGACCCCTTGCCCATTTCTGGCTACCGGGAGGACCGGGGCCAGGTCCCCTATGTCCAGCCAGAGATCTTTATCTCCCTTAGGGAGGGGAAGATCCACATTGAGATCCCCTCCCAGGCTAAAAACAGTTTTCATATTTCTGACTACTATCTCCAGCTCCTGGCCTCTTCCCAGGGGGACCTTAGGGCCTACCTGGAGAAAAAAGCCCGCCGGGCCTTCTTTTTAAGGGAGGCCATCCTAGAAAGGCAAAAAAATATTGAAAAGGTGGTTACCAGCCTTGTCCACTTCCAGGAGGGCTTCTTCCTAGAAGGAAGGCCCCTGGTCCCCTTGACCATGGAGAGGGTGGCCCAGGACCAAGACCTCTCTGAATCCACCGTCTCCCGGGTCACGGACAACAAGTACCTGGAGTGTTGCCAGGGGATCTTTTCCTTAAAGGACTTTTTCCCCTCTGGCCTGGCCTCCCAGGCTGGCCAGGTTTCCAGCCCCCACATTAAGGCCCTTATCTCTAAATTTATCCAGGGGGAAGACCCCAAAAAGCCCCTGTCTGACCAAAAATTGGTGGTCCTCCTCCAAGAGGAGGCAGGTATTGACATTAAAAGGCGGACGGTGGCCAAGTACCGGCAGGAGGAGGGGATCCCCTCTTCTTCCATGCGAAAAAAGCTCCTATAAAAAAGAACCCGGCCAGGCTTCTCCTAGTCGGGTTTTTCTATGCCTATAATTTTTCTAGGGCCATAACCACCAGCCGGTGCTTGGGGTCGTGGCAGGTGGACAGGGTGATCAGCCGCCGGGCCTCCTTGTTTTCTATGGCCCCGTAGCCGGTCTTAACCTGGCTCTTGGCCACATAGGTTTCCATAAAGGCCAGGTAGTCCTGGTTATAGGGAAAGTCCCGGACCCGGTAGGGCTCCTGGGGGCTGGCCTCAAAAACGGAGATAATCTCATAGACCCCATGGCCGGCCAGGGAGTCAATATAGACCTCCTTGTGGCCCTCATAAAAGGCCTGGTCCTGGTACTTTAGGAGGTCATGGAAGATATCGGCTGTCCTCCGGTTGTTGTGGCCGTAAATAACGGAATTTTCGTTAATAAAGAGGGGGTCGTTTTGGTAGTCTAAAAAAACCTCCCCATAGACATGGGGCTGGCCCTCCCGGTTGTGGTTAAGGTAAAAGTCATTGTCTTCTGCTTGCAGGATGGGGTAGGCAATGGAGGTGCCGGGAATCTCAATGATCCCCACCACATGGGGGTACTGGTTTTTTAGGGCCTGGACCCGGTCCTTGGCCAGCTGGTGGGGGTTTTTTTCTTCAAGATATTCCAGCTGGGCATCGACCTGGGCCAGGTCCTCCTGGAAGGCCGCCTGGTCTTCTAGGTAGTTTTTATCCTCCCACTTGCCCCAGAGGTAGGTCCCTAGAAAAAAGACCAGGGCCAGGCCAGCCAAGATCTCTAGGGCCAACCAGACTTTATTTCTTTTCATGGGCCCTCTCTCCTCTCTTGATAAAAAAGAGCGGGAGGCCCTCCCACTCTTTTTCCTATCTTAGTTTTTTGACTTGGGTCTTATTTTTTCCGGCGTTTCTTTTCTGCTAGGACCACCAGGCCTGCAGAAATCCCCATGCCCACTAGGGGAAGACCGTAGCCTGGGACTAGGGTCTTGGGGTTTTTGCTGGTCTTGCCTGTGGTGGACGTGGACTTTCTAGTGGTGGGCCAGCGGCTAGATGTGGTCCCTGTCTTAGAGGGGGTCACTGGTGTACCCTGCCGGGTGTTAACCAGGTCATACTTGCCCTGGCTGGAGACCCGGTAACCTGTAGGCACCTGGACCTCTTCTACCCTGTATTCATAGTCTTGGCCATTTTCCCTAAGGAGGACGTCCCTAAAGTTAAACTTCCAGCCCTCTTGGCCAGTTACCTCGCGGGTTTCCACAATTTGGCCGGTGGTCTTGTTTACGAGACGGACCTTGACAGACTGGGGCCTTTGGCTGGCCGTATCATTTTTCCAGTAGATTTGCCCCTGGATATTGGCCCGGTCGGGAGCGACACTGGCTTGTTTTTCGTTAATGATGTCTTGCCCCTCATAGGTGACCCGGTAGCCTGTAGGCACCTGGACCTCTTCCACTTGGTAGACCCTGTCTTTGCCATCGGGTCCCTTTTTAGCCAGGTCTGTAAAGCTGTAGGCCCATTGGTCTTTGGCAGACACCTTCAGGCTCTTCATGGCCTGGCCACTGGCTGTATCCACTAGCCGGACTTCTACTTCTGTGGGCCGGTCGGCCACCTTGTCGTTAACCCACTTTATTTGCCCCTTGACACTCAGGCTTTCTTCTGGAAGGGGGGTGGGATTTTCTGGGGCTCTTTTTTCTAGGCCCTCTTCCTTAAGGAGGATCTTATTTTCTTTTACTTGGTAGCTAGGCTGGGTGTCCTTAGGCAGTTTGCTGATCTTGACCTGGTCTTGACCCTGGGGTCCCTTAAGAAGATAGCTTTCTCCCTCCTTAAGGTCCTTTAGCTTGTCTAGGTCCCCTAAAAGTAGCCAGGCCCCTTCTTGGCCGGCCCCCTCCTTAGGCTCTAGATCTTCCTGGTTTTTTAAGACTAGGTCAAAGGCTAGGTCCATCTTGCTATAGGCCTGGGCCCCTTCTTTTAAGACCAGGTCCACTTCCCCCGCCTCCTTCCTATAAAGAAGGCTGGCTAGCTGGGTCTCTCCTCCATAGAGGTCAAAGAGGACCTTGGTCTCTTCCCCCTCGGAAAATTCCGGCTTTTGGGCTAGGTCCCAATTTTTGCCTAGCTGGACCCGGTAAGTGGTCCCTGCCTTTAGGTCTTCTGGGCTCCCCTCTAGGCTAAAGGCTGCTTGGAGCTTATAGGTCCCCTCTTCTTCCAGGGGGCTTAGGCTGGCCTTAACTTCTCCTAGGCCCGGCTTTTTGTCTCCTTGGGCCAGGCTAGCTTGGGGATAAAGAGCAAGCCCCACTAGCATAAGTACAGCAAGTAAACTAGCTATTTTTCTTTTCATGTCTTCCCTCCCTGACCCAGGCCCTTTTTAGACCCTTTGGGGCCTGGATCTTTATTGTATGTCAGATTTTTATCCTTAAATTGGCCCATGGGCCCTTTTCTAACCCTTATTATAACACAGTCTTATCCAATAGTCATTTAAAAAAGACCCCCTGGCCCCTCCTTTTCCCCAGGGTCTGGGGAACTTTTCCTACTGGCTTTCCCCTTTCCCCTTGTCAGGGAGGCCTAAACGTGTTAAGATAAAAATCGGGTAAGTGAGGCTCCTGGAAGGATTTAGCTTATCGCCGCAAAATAATGGAGACATTATGCGCCGGTTAAACAGTCTTTATCGAATCAAGGTTTAGACCAGATCATGTTTTACGCCTTCCAAAGCTAAAGCTCGACCGTTGTTTTTCAGCTTACCCTAGGTAGGCTTTTTTTAATGACCATTTATCAATAAGACCATAGATTTAAGAAAGGGGTGAGGCCATGGACTCGGGTGGACCTTCGTATTTATTTAAAGCTAGTCTAAGACAGATCTTAAGGATAAGCTCTATATCCTATAAGCTATTTAGAAAAAAGAGGTGCCATTATGGAAAACTTAAAATTAAGCGAACTCACCGAGCAAGAACTCCTCACCCTTCAGGATGAGCTCCAAAATATGAACCCGGTGGACCTGGCCGAGTACTTAGAAAGTCTCGACGAAGAGGACCAGGTCTTATCCGTTAAACTCTTGGACAAGGACCTCTTGGCAGAGACCTTCTCCGAGCTCTCTTCTGACCACAAGCAGCAGCTTCTAGCCAGCTTTAGTGACCAAGACATCCAAGAGATGGTGGGGCGGCTAGACTCCAGCGACCTGGTGGACACCATCCAGGAGCTACCTGCCAACATGGTCAACAAGCTCTTAAAATATATTGACCCCCAAAAGAGACCTTCCATTAACAAGCTCCTGGGCTATCCCCAAGAGAGTGTTGGGTCCATTATGACCATTGACTTTATCAAGGCCAAGGCCAGTGAAGGCCGGTCCAGGATCCTAGATAAGGTGAAAAATTCAGACATGAACGCCAGGAACCTGGAGCTGGTTTGGATCGTTAGTGAGAGCCTAAAGCTCATTGGCTTTGCCTACCTGGCCGACCTCTACCGGCTGGAGGGGGAAGATATTGAAGAGGCCATCAACCCCATTGCCGCCTATATCCATACCACTGCTGACCAGGAAGAGGCGGCCAAGATGGTTAACCGTTACCACCTGGAGGCCCTGCCTGTGGTGGACTCTGAAAAAAGGCTGGTGGGGGCCATTGTTTCTGAAATCATCCTAGACGTTATGACTGACGAGTTTGAAGAAGACATCTACAACCTGCAAGGGATCCAGTCCGATGACGAGGACCTGTCTTATCTAGAAGACTCTGTCTTCTCTATTAGCAAAAAGCGTCTCTCCTGGCTCCTTATCCTCATGTTTACGGCCACCATCACCAGTGCCCTGATCCAAAGATACGAGGGCCTTTTGGCCTCCAGCGTGGCCCTAGTGGCCTATATCCCCGTCCTTATGGACACCGGGGGAAATACCGGCAGCCAGGCCACAGCCACTGTGATTAGTTCCCTGGCTAGAAATGAAATCGATGAAGAAGACTTCTGGTCTGTTATCTTTAAGGAAACCCGGGTGGCCCTGGTGGTGGGCCTGGTCATGGGGATTTTAAACTTTGCCAGAATCATGGCCATGGACGGGGTGGGCCCCGGCATTGCCCTAACGGTCTCCATCACCCTTCTGGCCACCATTGTCCTAGCCAAGCTCATTGGGGGCAGCCTTCCCCTTATTGCCGAAAAGTTTAACCAAGACCCCACCGTTATGGCCGGTCCCCTAATTACCACTGTGGTGGATATTGGGACCCTGGTCCTCTACTTTGAAATTGCTAGACGTCTCCTCCACCTTTAAAAGCCAGACCCCAGGGTCTGGCTTTGTTCTTAGATAGTGGCTATAAAGTTATTTAGCATATGGAGGGCTATGGGCAGGCGGAGGTCCTTGGAATAGCGGTAGGCCGCGGCAAAAACCATGCCTGGCACCATATAAAAGACCAGGTTCCAAGACAGGGCCGGCTCATGGATGAGGCCAAAGACCAGGCCAGAGAAGACCACCGATAAGATATGGTCCCGCCACCGGTCCCCTGGGAAAAAGAGGGCAAAGAGGATCCGCCGGTAGATAAGCTCTTCAAAGATGGGGGCCTGGACAATGACAGAAAAATCATTCCAGGTCTTAGAAGCAGCCAGGGCCTCCATTTCCTCTAGGAGGAGCTCATTTTCTGCCTGGCCCACCCCCAGCCAGGCCACAAGAGACCCCTCCAGGTAGGAAAGGAGGATAATAAGAAGGGAAAAAAGCAGAAAAAGACCCAGCCAGGAAGAAAGCCGCCTCTCTTTGGCCCCCTCTAGCCAGTGGTTTGCCTCTCCTAAAAAGAGGGGGCGGCCATCATAAAAGGCCCCCAGCCATTTTAGGACCCCATAGGTCCCTATTAAAAGGGCCCCATAGGCCAGGCTAATGGCATCGGGCGCCCAAAAAACAGCCTCATAGTAGTTGTTGTAGACCTCCATGGGCATATCCAAAAGGACCAGGACCCAGCCCAGAAAATAAAGGACCCCCAACCGGGTCCCCAGGCAAAAGAGTGGCTTATCTTCTAACGTCTTCATATTTGTTTCTCCTTAAAATTTTATTATTTATACTAACACAGAAAAAGAAAGAATGTAAAGAAAAAGTTAACTTTCTTTCTGGCCCTGGCCCTCTTTTTTACCTTTTATGTTAGGATATACTTAAGAAAAGATCCTTTAAAGACCTAGAAGGGAGGGCCCATGGACCCTAAACTTTCCCCTATGAGGGCCCTTTTGACCCTCATTAGCCTGGCCATCCTGATCTTTGGCATGGCCACAGGCAACAAGCACCTCTTAGCTGGCGGAGCCATCCTCCTGGTGGCCCTGGACCTGGCCCAGAAAGACCCCCCAAATACTTGGGACCAATAATTTTTTAATTCTTGCATAAAGCCCCTTGGGTCGGGGTAAGTGTAGTGTATAAGAATAGACTACTAAGTAAGACAGAGCCTAGGCTCAAAAGGAGGAAATATGTCCGTTTATCAATATAGTGTACCCACTCCCCAAGGGGAAGAACGTTCCTTAAAAGAATATGAAGGCAAGGTTCTTCTTATTGTCAACACAGCCACTGAATGTGGTTTTACCCCCCAATATGAAAATTTAGCCGACTTCCACAAGAAGTACGCTGACCAAGGCCTGGTTATTATTGACATTCCTTCCAACCAATTCGGTGGCCAAGCCCCCGGTAGTGACGAAGAAATCCAATCCTTCTGTAAGTTAAACTTTGGCACACCCTATCCCCAAATGGCCAAGTCTGACGTCAACGGAGAAAACGAGCTAGACCTTTACACCTACCTTAAGTCCCAAAAGGGCTTTGAAGGCTTTACAGGAGAGGAAGCAGAAGATATGGATAAGCTTCTAGCTGGTATCGATCCTGACTTTAAAAACAACCCTAAAATTAAATGGAACTTCACTAAATTCCTTATTGACCGTGAAGGTCAAGTGGTAGCCCGCTTTGAACCCACCGAAGATATGGCCAAGGTAGAAGAAGCCATTAAAGAACTTCTTTAATCCAACAAAAAGCCCCTGCCTAAGGCAGGGGTTTTTTTTATGGGCCCTTTAGCAAAAGCCTTAAAAATATGCTAATATCATAGGTGGTCTATGATTCATTTTTTACAGGAGGTCCCCATGACTTTACATAATCTGATCCTTAGGCAAGTCCTTTTTTTGACCCTCCAGGTCATCCTCTACTTTGGCTGTGAAATCTTCCAAAAAAACTTCCACGATGTCAAAAGACCCTGGGACGACAAGATCCCCATAGTGGCTGAAGCCCTCTTGGTCTATGTCCTTTGGTTTCCCCTGATTGCCCTCTTCCCCATCAGCCTCTACCAGGCGGCCCCGGCCCTTTATCCCCCCTATATGGTGGCCTGGGCCCTAGACGTCCTGGTTTCTGTGGCCATCTACCTGATCTACCCCACCAGCTTTACACGGCCCCAAAACTTCCAAGACATCCGCAATGGCTGGATGCTAAAAGCCATCTATCGTCTGAGCTACCGGGGGATCAACTGCATGCCCAGCCTCCACTGCTCCCTGTCCTTTATGGTCCTTCTTATGGCCCTTCTAGCCAGCCCCATGGCCCTGGCCCTTCGGTGGACCTATGGCCTGGTGGCTGGAGGGATTATTATCTCCACCCTTTTAACCAAGCAGCATGTCCTTTTAGACGCCATGACCGGCATCCTCCTGGGAGGGGCCTGCCTCCTGGTGGCCTTCTTCCTCCTATAACTATCTCCATTAAAAAAGTGCCTAGGACCCTGGGGTCTTAGGCACTTTCTTTGGCTTATTTATTGACAATGGTGTCAGATTCTCCTGTTTCAATGACCTTGATAGATTCATTTAAGGGAATGTGGACTAGGTTTTCTAGGGCTGTTTCTGTATAGAAGGCGATGTGGGGTGTATAGATAATGTCATCTCGTTTGATCATCTCGTCTAGGACCTCGTCTCCTAGGTCTTGACCCTTTAGGTCCTTTTTAACATAGTCAAACTCATTTTCATAGACGTCTAGGACGGCCCCCTTGATCTTGCCCTCATCTAGGCCCTTTAGGACAGCCTTGGTGTCCACAATGGTCCCCCGGGCGGCATTAATCAAGATCACCCCGTCCTTCATCTTGCCAATGGTCTCTTCATTGATCATATGGTAGTTGTCGTCAAAGGCTGGAATATGCAGGGTGATAATGTCACTTCTTTCATAGAGCTCATCTAGGGACACATAGTCTAAAAGTGCCTCGGCTTCTTCTGACTTAAAGACGTCATAGCCAATAATTTGAGCGCCTAGTCCCTTAAAGAGCTTGGCCGCTGCCCGGCCAATGTTGCCTGTTCCAATGACCCCAACCGTTAGGGTCCGCATTTCCTTAGACAAGATGGGCAGCTCCCAAGAAAAGTCGTGGTCTTCCACCCGTTTATAGATCTTATTGAGGTTTCTAGACAGGTAGAGGGCAGAGGCCACCACATATTCCCCAATGGCGTTGGGAGAATACTTGGGCACCCGGAGGAGCTTCATGCCCAGCTCGTTTAGCTTATCCAGGTTATACATATCAAAGCCGGCAGACCGTTGGGAAATAATGTCAATCCCCATGGCGTGGAGCTTTTCGTAGATGGCATCTTCCACCTTGGACACGGTGGATAGGCTCACGGCATCGGCCCCTTGGGCCAGGTGGATATTGTCTAGGCTAAGCTCTTCCTTGTAGGCATCAATCTCTACCTCAGGATGGGCAGCCTTCCAGTCTTCAAGAGTAGGGGCTTCGTCAGATCTTAGGTTAAATAATACTAGTTTCATTCATGACCTCCAAACTTATAAATCTCATAATCAAACACGTTCAAGACATCAACTAACAACTTATTTATTAAAAAAGCTGACACAAAGGGAACCAGACCAAAGGCAATAAAAACGCTTAAAAGACTGGTTAGTAAACTTTGGCCCTCCATCAGGGCTAGGGCGTTAATGGGCCCCACCAGGCCGGCAAGACCAAAGCCTGCAGACTCTGGGGTCCCCTGGATATTTAAAAGGTAACCGGCTAGGCCTGTAATGGCTGCCACACTTATAAGGGGGATATTGAGTTTGGGATACTGGACCCAGTTCTTCATAAAGATCTTGGGGCTTCCCAGTAAGACAGCCATGGTGGTCCCCATGGCATTGACCTTCATGGACCCGGTCACAAGAACGGCCGCTGCGGCTGTAATCCCCATCCCGGCAGCCCCACTTCCGAGACCGGCCAGGCTAATGGCCAGGGCCACAGCCACCGTGGAGATGGGAGAGATAATAATAATGCTAAAAATAATGGAGATGAGCACACTCATAAGGAGGGGCTGGAGGTGGGTTACCCTTTCTACCAAGAGGCCAATGGCCCGGGTAAATCCAGAGACATAGGGCAGGGTCACCAGGCCTAAAAAGCCCACTAGGGTCACCACAATTAAGGGAAGGAGGATAATTTTTAAGCTCCCAAACTTTCCCCTTAGCTTAAGGACCACATAGACGGCCACCGAAACCATCAAAAGGGTGTTAATTAAATCCCCGATCCCGGCAATTTCTAGGCCAGCCTCTGTGGCCTTTACATTCCCACTGGCTATAAAGGAGACCATGGAGACCACAGCCGTCTCAATCTGGTCTAGCTTAAAGCTTTGGGCCACCATGCCCCCCACCAGGACGGGCACCACCAGCTGGGAAATATACACGGTGTGACGGAGAAGAGAAAAAATCTCGTGCTTGCCCTCTAGGGCCTTAAAGACTTCCCCGCCTATGGCATTGGTAATAAGACCGGCAATAATAGCTATGACGAGGCCGTCTAAGACCTTCATCATAAACTCCTTAAATGAATAATCTATAGTATTGGTTTTTGTCGTCATCTTATCCCCTTTCTTTAAGTCTTTCATAAACCACTGTCATAGTATATTATACCCCTTTGGTAAAAACTATTCACCTCCTTTTTTTGGGGGAAAAAGGGGCCTAAAAAAATATTTTGACCCTGCCCGGTTTTCTCTTATATAAAAAAGAAGACCCGGGCCCGGGCCTAATTAAAT
>JAUNLJ010000014.1 GCA_030532305.1 Tissierellia bacterium | reverse complement strand
TTGCAAAAAAAGACCATAAAAAATGCTATGAGCTTAAAAACTCATAGCATTTTATTTTCTTAGTTAAGGGTATTTACATGTTTTTATAAAATTCCAAAGGACCTAGGGATTTATTCAACAACCTCTATGCGGCCATAGTGGCCATCTTTTCTCCGATAGAGAAGGCAAGTATTTTCTGTGTAACGGTCCCTGAAGAGGAAGAAATTATGGTTTAGTAGTTCCATTTGTAGTATGGCCTCTTCATTATCCATGGGTTGGAGGACAAATTGTTTTTCTTTTTTAATTTGGCCACCCTGTTCGTCTTGGGAATCCTCAGGTAAGGTTTGCTCAAAGTTTTCAAAACGAATGCTTTGGTTGTCTTGGTAGCGTTTTTTGAGTCGGGTCTTATATTTACGGACCTGACGGGTCAAGACATCCACTGCGGTGTCAATGGAGGCATACATGTCTTCAGTGGTTTCTTCAGCTCGAATAAGGCTGTCAGGAAGAAAAATGGTTACTTCCACCGTGTGCAAGCCCTTCTGAGTCTTAAAGGTAACCCGGGCTTCTACCTCCTCTGAAAAGTAGGGGTCCAGCTTGGAAAGCTTTCTTTCGGCTTGTTCCTTTAGGGAATCGGTTAATTTAATGTTTTTTCCAACAAATTCTAAACGCATACATATTCTCCTTCCTAAGCTAGGATTAGCTTAATCTACTTATACCCCCCAGTCTAAAATTTACGCAAACTTTATAGTTTGAAATGTTCTAATAGGATTTGATATACTATAATATAGCATATAAGTTAGATAAGAAGAGGATGGAATCACTTGAAAATAAGGGAAAAGCTAAGGCACTATTGGCCTCACATTGGGATGAGGACCTTTAAAACTGCATTATCTGTCATGATCGGGCTCTATCTTTCTCACCTTTTAAGATTGGATGCCCCAGTTTTTGTGGCCATAGCAGCCATAGCAGCCATGCAGCCCTCCTATTCAGAAACCTATTCTCAGATCCGTCTACGGGTCCTAACTGGGGTCATAGGCGTGGTGATGGGCTACCTGTCTAGTCTGATCACCCAGGACCCCTTAATTAGGCCCCTGGTGGCGGGGCTGGGGATTATGATAACCACCTATATCCTCCTTAGGCTAAAACTAAAACGGATGGTTCGCCTGACCCTGATTATATTTATGGCCTCCTATTATGCCAAGTCCAACAAATTACTTTATGGGGTCAACCGGGTCCTAGGCACCCTCTTGGGCCTCTTTATCTCCCTGGCCATTAATTTTCTGGTGGCTTCTCCAGATATAGAAAGCAACCTAAATGAGAGCCTAGATGCCACCTACGAGGACCTCATGGACATGACCCAGTCTATCCTTCTTTTGCAAGACCCCCCAGCCCTAACCAAGTTGGAAAAGGAGATCAACGAGGTCCACCACTACTATGACCTCTTGGTCCAGGAGGTCAAGCAGCCCCTTTTTAGGGACCAGAGTATCCGCCATATTGAGGACCTTTTGGCGGCCTATGAACAGGTCTTTTTTTACCTTCGTTTAAGTAACTTTATGAGGGAGGACTATCCCAGCCTAAGCTTAAACAACCGCCGGCTAATTGAAGAACTTTTTTACACCACCATTATCTATCCCGGCAATATGGATGGGGGAAAAAACATCGTCTATAACCACTATATCCACAATCTACTTTTGGGTCTAAAGAAGATCCAGGTCCTACAAAGGGGAGGCAAGAACCATGTTTAGGGAAGAAGATTCCTGGCGGGAGTCTATAGAAAATTTCAAATGGCTACTAGAGACCTTTCTCCCTGTAGAGGACATTGTGTCTAGTATAAGTAGCCAGGACCAGCTAAAACTGGTCTTGGACTTTTATGAGCCCTTGGATATTTTACTCTGGGCCATTTTAGATAGGGAGGAAAACCAGGACTTTATCTCCTTTTTCTTAGACTACCCCCAGCTTTTTTCCAGCCAAGAGGATGAAAAAAGGGACCTGATGGGGGCCTTAAGAAGGTCCCATATGGCCCTTTACCAGGTTCTAGAAATTAAGGAAGACCAGGTTTTGGCTAGGGACATCTTTAGGCAAAGACCCCTTTATTTTTCCTACAGTCCTAGAGATTTTCACCCCCAGGAAAAAAACCTCTTTATTGGCCGTATGGTCCAGCTAGAGGGGGGCAACTACCTGGTCCATGGGACGGCTTGTTTTAATATCTTTGAAGCCACCTACCTTAAGAGCCTAAGGGACTTTTATATCTTGGAATACGGCTATTTTTCTCCTAATTTTTTTATGCCCGACCAGCTTAAGGCCCGGGGAAATGAGTTTATGCTCTTTACCACCTACGCCAAGAACCTGCTTAGGGAAATGGGCCTAAGCCAGGGAAGGGGCCTAAAGGACCTAGCTCCGTCTGGCGGCATGGATCTTCCAGCCTTTAAGCTAGTGGATGGGGAAGAGTTAGGCCCTCTAGGCCTGGGGGACTTGGCCCTGGAAGAGGATATCCTATGGACCCTATATTTTGCAGAAGAGGTCCTTTTACAGGAGGAAGCCGGGTCTCTTAACCGGCTAGAGGACCTAGACCTACAGGCTCTTTTAGGGGACTTGGCCCGGGAGGGCGCCTTTGTATCGGATAGGCACCTGGCCCGTTTTATTCACTTTCTAGACCAGCTAGAGGGAGGGCTAGATCCCAGAGACCTAGACCAGATAAAGAGCCAGGTGACTGCCTACAAGAAGGCCCTCCAAGAATCCTATAGGGGCTTTTATGTGGACGAGGGGGTCCGAAAAATCCTAGAAGGGATGGACCAGGAAGCCTACGGGAACCATCTTTTCCTCTATGGCTTTGAACGCTATATGGATGAGGTCCTCCATGGGGAGGGGATGGGCCTAACCAAACGGGGCCGTCTAAATTCAGCCAGCCTCCAAAACCTAGCCGACATCCTAGACCTAAAGGCCCTTGGCCAGCTAAAAAGACCTGACCAAAGACATTTTCCCATGGTCCATATCTGGCAGTCCTTTGCCAAGCTCAAGGGCTTTGTCCAAAGAAACCCCCTAAATAAGGACCAAATAGAGGGCACGGGCAAATACTATTATTACTTGCAACTATCCCTCCAGGACCGGCTGGGCCTTTGGCTAACCACCCTTTTTGGAGAGGCCTTTTCTAAGTTGGCCTTTGAGAAGGAAAAGGGGGCCTTTTTTTCCAAGGACTACAGGGACTTTAGGGCCAAGCTAGAAAAGATCTTTTCTTATTTAGCCAAAAAGGGAGCCAGTAACGAAAAGACCCTGGACCTGCTTTTAGAAGTGGATATGGCCTATTTTAGAGACCTTCTAGAGGGGGTCTATCTCTTAAAAAGGCAGGAAGAAGGGGAAGATTTTGTCTATAGCTTAAGTGCCTTGGGCCAAAAAATAGGGGCCTATTTTGCCCTTATCCAGGAGGAGGCCCCCCCAAGGCCCTTGGCTTTTCCTAAGGGAGACCTAAAATTGTAAATTTTTTAGGCGTTTTTAGGATTTAGGCCTTTTTCTAAGCCTTTAACTTTGGGAAATGTGGTAAAATAGATAAAAGAAGGAGGAGTTATGAGGAAGAAGGATTTAAAAAAAGTCTATATTCTACTCCTACTTGCCCTTATCTTTTCTACAGGCTTTAGCTACACCGGTGATGGGACAGAACTTTTTGAGGCCTTTCCAGACCAAGGCCTGGAAGTGACTCCCTTTGAGGAGGCCCCCCTGGTTTTTTTAGAAAACCCCAAGGAAAGTGGGCGTTTAGATCCCTATGACCCAAAGGACCCCCTAGTCCAAGCCAGGGGGCAGGCCATGGTCTCCTTAAGGGATGCCCAGGAGATGATGGGAGAAAAAACCCTTGAGTATATAGAAGAAGACCAGCTGGTTCTTATTAACCAGTTGCGCCGGATCCTTATGCCCTTAAATAAATCTATTTATCTTGAAGGGGCCAGCTTAAAGGCCATGGCCTGTCCGCCCACCAGCTACGGGAGCCAGGTCTACCTACCCCTTCGTTTTGTGTTTGAAGAAACAGGCCATAGGGTCAACTTTAATGAAGAGGGCCAAGAGATAATTATTGGGAAAAAAGCCCAGCCCAAGTCTAAAATTATCCCTGAGGATCAAATTAGCCTAAGGGCCATCAAAGGGGACCTAGACCAGCTAAAGATCAGCCAGGTCTTTGATTTCAGACAAGACCAGGCCCTAGGACTTGCCAAAGACAGGCAGGGGGCAGCCTATATCTTTAGCCTAAGGGAAGATGGCCAGAGCCAGATTTACCCCTTAGACTTCCCCGGAGACCTGAAGACCCTCTTTACCAGTGCTGATGGAAAAAGGGTCTATATGCAGGCTGACCTGGTTCTTTACGGCTTAAATCTAGAAAATAAAAAATTAAAGAAGATAGAACTTCCCCTCCAGTTAGAGGGGGTGGATCTTTTTGGTCAATATGAAGACAGCTTTTATGGCTATAAGGAGGGCCAAGTCTTCTCCTATAGGCCCCAAGATAAGACGGTCCTAAAGGAGGAAGAGGGCCTTTTGGCCAGGGAGAGCTGGATCCAGGGCCACTGGTTAGTCTACCAAGAGGAAGGGGACCTTGTTGCCTACGACCTAAAAGACCAGAGAAAAATAAGGATAGATTCCTCTAGGCTGGAGGGGGCCTTTAAGACCCTGGCCGCCAGAGACAGGTACCTGGTCTATATGGACCAGTTTAGAAATTACTATAAGGTCTATGACCTGGAGGAAGACCAGTTTATATACTCGCAACTTGTGGAAGAAGGGCAGGGGCTAGAGGTAAGCCTAAACTCTGAGGGAAACCTAAGTCTGTTTTCAGGAGGCCGGCTTAGTCTTATCCAAGTTAAAAAAGGGGAAGCCCACCACTATGACCTAATCAATCTCTATGGAAGCCATGGGCCCAGGTACTACCGGTGGTTTTCATCGGGCCAAGGCCTTGTGGGAATAGAAGAAAGGTCCTATAGGAACATTTTTGTAAATATAAAAAGATAGCAGGAGGAAATAGACATGGCTTATCACGGCAATGGTGATGATACACAAATTATAGACCCTAGAGAGGTCAGGTATCAGGCTGAGAGACGGCGGCGAATTATTAAGGCCCGGGCTCGGAAAAAGAAAAAAAGAAGGCAGTTCATGTTTTTTACAGGACTAACCCTCATTATTATCGTCCTCATCCTTGTCCTTGTCCAGGTTTTTGCCCAGCCCAGTAAAAAGGTCCAGGCTACAGGGGGCATGTGGTATCTTAGGGATAGCCTGGGGGTGGGCAAGCAGGTTAAAAGATATGCCTCCCTGGAAGACAAGTCCAACGCCCCTAGAGACCAGATTAGGCAGCGGATCCAAGTCAGCCTTGTCCAGGGGCAAAACCATATATCCAAGGCCCAGCATTATGCCTATGACACCAAGTTGGTCCGAGACTATATCCAGGGCAAGGCCAGCTATGAAGGACCTGGCAAACTGGCCTTTTTAACCTTTGATGACGGGCCCAGTGACCAGGTAACCACAAAAATTTTAGACGTCCTTAAAGCAGAAGGGGTTCCAGCCACCTTCTTTATCCAGGGGCGCCAGGTGAGCCAAAATAAACAGTCCATCCTTATGCGGGAGCTAGCTGAGGGCCATGGGATAGCCATGCATTCCTATACCCACGACTACCAGCTCATGTATCCGGGCCGCTCAGGCAATACAGATCAAATTATAAAGGAGGCCAAGACCAGCCAAGACCACCTAAGCCAATATTTGCCAGAGGGCTTTTATTCAGGGGTTTGGCGGTATCCAGGGGGCCATATGAGCTGGGCCAACTTAGAAGCAGCAGACGAAGGCCTATCTAGCCTGGGCATCCAGTGGATTGATTGGAATGTGATGACTGGGGATGCTGACCGGAAAAGTATCCGGCCTACCAATATAGAGGAAACCGTGAGCTTTTTAAATAAGGAGATTGAAAGCTCAAGCCACCCAGAGGTCATTGTGGTCCTCATGCATGATAGCAAAAACAAAGAGCTTACTGCCGAGAGTCTGCCCAGCGTGATCAAGAGCCTAAAAAGCCAAGGCTACAATTTTGGAATTTTAAAGTAAGAAGGGGCCCATCTATTTCCCCATAGGACCTGAAAAAGTCAAGGAAGACCCTTGGCTTTTTTATATGAAGGGCTTTAGGACCTGGCCCATTTTAAGACTAGGTAGGTAAAAAAATGGGTATAGGAAGGGGAAAGAAGTTAGCTAAGGCCCTCAAGGCCTGCTTTTAAATAGGGACTTGACTTAATTTATGGGCCCAAAGCCCCATGGACTTAAGACCAGATAAAAGGAAGGATGAAAGTAAGATGATGGAACGCAAAGACCTAGTGGCGTCTATAAAAAAACAGGGGGTGTCTGAAGGCCTCCTTGGGGAGGTGGAAGACTTTATTAGGGATTATCCCACCAAGGAGGACCTAAGATACCGGATCCCCTCTAGTTATTATGTCTATTATGGAAAGGAGACTTGGGAGGCAGCCATTTATGCCATTTTAAATGGGGACCACCTCCTCCTATCCGGCCCCAAGGCCACAGGGAAAAATGTCTTTAGTGAAAACCTGGCTCAACTTTTTGCCCGGCCCATGTGGAATGTATCCCTAAATGTCAATTCAGATACAGCCAGCCTGATTGGGTCAGACACCCTTAGGGAGGGGGAAGTGGTCTTAAGGGAAGGGCCTGTGACCCTGGCCGCTAGAGAGGGAGGCTTTGCCGTCTTTGATGAGATCAACATGGCTAAAAATGAGAGCCTTTCTGTGGTTCACTCAGCCCTAGACTACCGGCGGATTATTGATATTCCTGGCTACGACCGGGTCAAGCTGGATCCAGCCTGCCGGTTTATTGGGACCATGAACTATGGCTACATGGGAACCCGAGAGCTCAATGAAGCCCTGGTTTCCCGCTTTATGGTTCTAAATATGCCCGCCCTAGACAAGGAAAGCCTAAAGGTGGTTTTAGGGGACATTAGCCACTTAAAAGAAGAGCTAACCCCCCGTTTTGCCACCCTTTTTGAGGACCTACAGACCAAGAGCCTCCAAGGAGAGATTTCGTCTAAGGCTGTGGACCTTCGGGGACTTATACGGGCCATCGACCTGATGGAGGCCGGCCTAAATATAAACCAGGCCCTGGAAATGGGCCTAGTTAACAAGAGCTTTGACCTCTTTGAAAGAGAGATTGTCAGAGACGTCATTCGGACCCTTTTTCCAAGGGATATGGACCCCAAGGAGCTGTTTAAATAATGGAAGCTAGGCGGAGGCAGAATGTCTATTGGACCCTTAGCCAGGACTATGGCTACCACTACCAAAAGGAGGCCTCCTTTTTTAAGCTGGCAGAAGAAGGCTGGATCCATAGACGGTTTGGCCGGTCTGAACTGGAGACCTACCTAGACCGCTATTACGGCCAGTATAGTAATTTTGAGGATATCCACACCCTGGCCTATCTTCTAGCCGGCCTGGTGGTAAGAGAAGACCTCCTGGCCCACCGGCCAGGCCTTAAGTCCTATGAAGAGGCCCACTATAAGGCCTTGGAAAGGGCCCTGGATAGGAAGGGGCCCAAGAATATTAGAGAAGAGCTTTTATTTGCCCAGAGCCGGGACTATTTAGGCAAGCCCCTTATTTCAGGCCAGCAGATTTCTAGCCTCTTAAAGGACCTAAAATCTGGAAAGGACCTAGAGTCTAAGGAAGCCTACTACGCCTATTTAGAAGAGCTCATAGAGACCTATTTTCATGTCAACCCCTCCCTAAAAAAAGAGGCCACAGAAAAAGAAGCCCAAGAAGAAAAAAAGGAAAAGGACAAAAACCAGGAAAAGAAGGACCCCATCAGCCCCAAGAAAAAAGACCAGGTCCTCAAGCTCATGGACCTGGGCGAGGCCCAGTCTGCTGAATTTACTTCCATTAAGCTAGATGAGTTGGACCCAGATAGTATGGTGGATCCCGGCCTGGGTCTAGCCAACCCCCTCCAGGCAGAAAAGCTCCGTCAGGTAACCCGGCGGTGCGGAAAAAATATCCTAAAGCCCCTGGAAAAGGCCTGGATAGAAAAAGACATCTCCAAGGGGATCCACCAGGGCATGGAAATCCACCTTAGCCGGGGAGACTATGAAGAAGACCTGGACAGCCGGTATTTTCAAGATATGGAAAAGGACCAGAGGCGAAAGACCGAGGCAGCCTTTGAAAAAAACCGCCATATTTATCGGCGGATGATTTTTGAACTAAGGGAGATTGTCCGAAAGGGCCTCATGGAAGACCAAAGGGAGGCCAGCTACCAGTCCCACTCAGGTGAGATTGACCCCAGTAGGGCCTGGAGGTACGACCTTCTAGGGGATGAAAATATCTTCAAGCGGGCCTACCTAGACGAAGAAGCCTCCTTTACCGTAGACATCCTCCTAGACATGAGTGGGTCCCAGATAGACCGGCAGGAAGAGGTGGCCATCCAGGGTTATATTATTACCGAGGCCCTCCAAAGCCTCCATATTCCCACCCGGGTCATGGGCTACCAAAACCTCTTCCACCTTCAAGTGATCCGCCTCTTTAGGGACTACAAGGACAGGGCCTCCAGAAACAAGGACATCTTTTCCTACCGGGCTGGAGGCAGCAACCGAGACGGCTATGCCCTGCGCTATGTCTTTAAAACCATGGAAAAAGACCCAGAAACCAATATCCTCATTATCCTAAGTGATGGCCGGCCCAACGACAAGCTCTATTCTTTTTTAGCCGGCGGCGACAGCCAGGCCCAAGACTACACGGGAGAAGAGGCCGTCTATGATACGGCAGCAGAAATCCTCCAAGGTAAGCTAAATAATATTGCCATCCTGGGCATTTTTACCGGGGAAGAAAAAGACATAGACAAGGAAAGGCTCATCTATGGGTCAGACTTTGTTTGGACCCGAGACGTGTCCCGTTTTTCTAGCCTGGTAGGCAAGTATTTAAAGAGCCTGATTAGCCAGCTAGGCTAGTTCTAGGGGCGACTTGAAAAGAAAGCAGACTTATAGTAGAATAACAGATATACAGATGAATAACATGAACAGGGGAGTTTAGGCTGAGAGGAGACAAGTGTCTCGACCCTTTAGCTGATACGGATAATGCCGTCGTAGCGAGTTAAAAGCTAGGGGGGACCTAGCTTTTTTTATCCTCCCCTGTTGCTAAAAACAAGGGAGGAAAACAAATGGAAGCAAAGCGTACCAACAAAACCAAAGAAATGGTCATGGCCGGTCTTATGATCGCCCTAGCCCAAATTTTATCCTATATCAAGGTCTATGAGATGCCCTACGGAGGGTCTGTTACCGCAGCCTCCATGGTCCCAATTATTATTTTTGGCCTATTTTATGGCCTCAAGAGTGGCCTTTTAGCCGCCTTTGTCTACGGGGTCCTACAATTTATCCTAGGTGGCGGGATTAGCCTCCACCCCCTATCTATTTTAATGGACTATCTTTTGGCCTTTGGGGTCCTGGGTTTTTCAGGTCTTTTCTATAGCCAGGAAAAATCCCTCAAAAAAGCCGTGACAGGAAGCCTTTTAGCCTCTGTCTTGCGCTACGTCATGCTGGTCTTATCCGGTGTGATTGTCTGGGGAGCCTATGCGCCAGAAGGCATGGGAGTCTGGCACTACTCCATCGTCTACAACCTTAGCTATATGCTGCCAGAAACTATTTTAACCCTGATAGTGGTGGCCCTTATTTATGGCAAGGTCTATGACTGGCTCCAAAGATCCTAAAAAGGGAAGAAATTAAGGAAAATGCTAATTTTATAGGCCAAAGCCATTGACAAAATCCCATAAAACAGCTATAATACTTCCTAGTGTTTTAAAAGCCCCGGAAACTGATAAAATACTAATTTTTCGCATAAATGATACAAGGGAATCAATACAGGAGGAAATCTCATGAAAACAACCATGGCTAAGGCTCATGAGGTGGAGAGAAAATGGTATGTTATTGATGCTGAAGGCAAGGTCCTAGGAAGACTAGCTGCAGAAATTGCCAGCATCCTAAGAGGTAAGAAAAAGCCCATTTACACTCCACATGTAGATACAGGCGACTATGTCATTGTTATTAACGCCGAAAAAATTGCATTAACAGGAAATAAATGGGATGAAAAGGTCCATGCTCACCATACCAACCATCCCGGTGGACGTCGAGAAATTGTCTATGCTGACCTTAGGAGAAAACACCCTGAACGCATGATTGAATATGCGGTTAAGGGCATGCTACCCAAGAACAGTCTAGGCCGTGCTATGTACAAGAAACTTAAGGTTTATGCAGGGGAAGACCATCCCCATCAAGCGCAACAACCTGAAGTCTATGAATTCTAAAGGAGAGTGAAATAATGGCAACAGAACAATACAGAGGTACAGGTAGAAGAAAAACATCTGTCGCTCAAGTTCGTCTTCTTTCAGGCTCAGGAAAGTTCCTTGTAAATGGTCAAGACGTGCAAGACTATTTTGATTTTGACACCCTAAGGAACCTAGTCAAGTCTCCACTGACCCTAACCGAACTTGAAGGACGTGTAGACGTATTCGTCAACGTCAAGGGGGGTGGCTACACAGGCCAAGCCGGCGCTATTCGCCACGGCCTATCTCGGGCCCTTATTGAAATGGATGGGGAACTTCGTCCCATTCTTAAAAAGGCAGGTTTCTTAACCAGAGACCCCAGAATGAAGGAAAGAAAGAAATACGGCTTCAAAAAAGCCCGTAAGTCTCCTCAATTCTCAAAGAGATAATCTATCTCTTATATCAGACCTTAAAGCACCCTATTATTCACCGAATAGGGTGCTTTTTTTGTCATGTAAATACTTTTCTAGGCATTTTATTTTAAGTCATTAAGGCCCAGATTTTCTGATATAATGAAGTCAATATATATAAAAGGGGATTAAAATGTTAAGTCAAACAGAACAAAGAAAGGCTGCAAGAGAATTTGCAAAAAAATGGGAAGGAATAGGCGATGAAAAAGGAGACTCTCAAAAATTTTGGATGTCCCTCTTACAAGATGTCTATGGCATAGAACATCCAGCTGACTACATAAGATTTGAAGACCGAGTGATGTTAAACCACACTTCTTTTATTGACGGCTATATTCCATCAACCCATGTTTTAATAGAACAAAAATCTATTAAAAATAAGTTAACAGGAGGATTTAGACAGTCCGACGGGTCTTTGCTTTCAGCCTTCCAGCAGGCTAAAAGATATTCCATAGAACTACCCTATGATGACAGGCCAAGGTGGATCGTCCTCTCTAATTTTAGGGAATTTCATATTTATGATATGAACAAGCCCCAAGGAGAGGCAGAAATCCTCTATTTAAAAGATTTAGAAGAAGACTACTATCGGCTAAACTTTTTAGTGGACCAAGAAGACGAAAATATAAAAAAGGCCATAGAAGTTTCCATTCAGGCAGGAGACTTGGTAGGCATTCTTTATGACGCCCTCTTAAACCAATACATAGACAAGGAAGACGAGAAGACCTTAAAAGACCTAAATATTTTGTGTGTCCGCCTGGTATTTTGTTTTTATGCAGAAGATGCAGGCTTATTTGGCAAAAACAAAATGTTCCATGACTACATGCACAAGTTTAAGGACAACCCTGCCAGCTTTAGAGACTCTTTAATTAGACTTTTTAAAGTCCTGGACCAAAAAGAAGCAGACCGGGACCCCTACCTATCAGAAGATCTATTGGCCTTCCCCTACGTCAATGGGGGCCTCTTTGAAAATGAAGAAGTGGTTATTCCTAGAATTAATGAAGAGATAATAGACATTATTCTGAACAAGGCCTCAGACAACTTTGATTGGTCTAATATAAGTCCGACTATTTTTGGGAGTGTATTTGAATCCACCTTAAATCCTGAGACCAGAAGGTCTGGAGGCATGCACTACACCTCCATGGAAAACATTCATAAGCTGATAGACCCCTTATTTTTAAACGACCTGAATAGGGAGTTTGAAGAAGCCTTGGCCATAAAGACCCTTAATACGCGAAAAAGAAAGTTAGAAGCCCTTCATGAAAAAATTGCCTCCTTAAGATTCCTAGACCCAGCTGCCGGCTCTGGAAATTTTTTAACGGAAACCTACATTTCCCTAAGGAAGTTAGAGAATAAAATCATAAAAGAGCTTCAAGGTAGGCAAATAGTCATGGGCCAAATTCACAACCCCATAAAAGTATCCATCAGTCAATTTTATGGGATAGAAATAAATGACTTTGCAGTATCAGTAGCTAGGACAGCCCTTTGGATTGCTGAATCACAAATGTTGAGGCAGACAGAAGATATAATTAACCTGGACATAGACTTTTTCCCCCTTAAGGCCTATGCCAATATAGTGGAAGCCAATGCCCTAGAGATAGACTGGGAAGACGTGGTTCCTAAAAATCAACTAAACTATATAATGGGCAACCCTCCTTTTGTGGGGGCTGCAATTATGAATAAGGATCAAAAGCAAGAGCTTGTAAAAATATTTAATAATCTTCAAGGAGCAAAATCTCTTGACTACGTTTCAGCCTGGTATAAAGTAGCTACTAACTATATTAGGGACACTAAAATTGAAGTTGCCTTTGTATCGACTAACTCCATAGTTCAAGGTGAGCAGCCTGGCATACTTTGGAAAGATTTATTTTCTAATGGTATAATAATTAACTTTGCCTACAGGACTTTTGCTTGGGAGAGTGAAGCAACCAATAAGGCTCAAGTACATTGTGTAATTGTTGGATTTAGTAACTTTAATAGAATTAACAAAACAATAATTGAAAATAGTCTGGCAAAAAAAGTAAGCTGGATAAATGGATATTTACTAGAGGCAGGAAATATTTTCATTGGGAGAAGAACAAAACCAATTTGCGATGTCCCAAGAATGACAAGGGGAAGCTCTCCTTGTGATAATGGGAATTACAGTTTTAATAAAGAAGAAGTTCAAGAATTTATAAGTAGAAATCCCCATCTAAAAAACTATATAAGAAAATATATTGGGGCGAGAGAATTTATTAATAGAATTCCAAGATATTGTATCTGGTTAGAAGGCATTACCCCACAAGAAATAAGAAAAAGCCCAGACTTAATAGCCAGAATAGAAAATGTTGTAGAATTTAGAAAGTCTAGTAAAAAAGCAGCGACAAGAGAAAGGGCTGAAAGGCCTACGGAATGGGAAGGGAACAGGTATATAGAAAAAAATTCTATTCTCATTCCAAGAGTATCCTCAGAAAACAGAAAATATGTCCCAATTGGCTTTTTAGATAGCCAAACCATAGCGAATGATTCTGTGCAGATAATTGCTGATGCTACAATCTATGATTTTGGTATATTGACTTCGAATGTTCACAATGGATGGATGAGAGCAGTGGCAGGTAGATTAGAAATGAGATATAGATACTCAGGGCTAGTTTATAATAACTTTCCTTGGCCAAATCCCAGTCCAAAACAGAAGAAAAGAATTGAAACAACAGCAAATATGATATTAAAGGCTAGAAAACTCTATCCAGAAGCATCACTAGCTGACCTTTATGATGAATTAACTATGCCTATTGAGCTTAGAAAGGCCCACCAGGCAAATGATGCGGTGGTAATGGAGGCCTATGGTTTTAATTGGAGGACTATGACAGAATCTGAATGTGTGGCCGAGCTAATGAAGATGTATCAAAAATTAACAGCCATTTAAATCAGCCTTCTATAAGTCTTATCAATTGGCCGAGCCTTAACTTATCAAAGAAACCTCTTATCCATTTAGGATAGGGGGTTTTTGTTTTCCATAGGCCATAAAGGCAGGGGGCTGGGCCTTTCTTGACAAGGCCAGCGTCCTTGTGGTATCCTTTTAACCAGTGGAGGCTCTCTTGAGCCTTTATAAAAACTTAATAGATGTTGCAGGGGGACTATTTATAGTTGAGAAGATAAAATCTGACCCTTTGAACCTGTTAGTTAATACTAGCGTAGGGAGCAAGCTTTTTTTCTACCTACCTAGTTGTAGGTATTTTTTTTATGATTAAATAAGGAGAGACAAGGTGGAAGAACTAAAAAAAGAGATCAGAAAGGCTGTTGAAGATGTCCGGAGGACCAACCCCATGGCCCCCTCTATTACCAATACGGTGACCATCAACTTCGTTGCCAATACCCAGCTAGCTGTAGGGGGGTCTGCTGCCATGATCTACCTGCCCGATGAGGCCGATGCCATGGCCCGGATGGCCAAATCCTTTTACATAAATGTAGGCACCATGTTTCCTATCTATGAGGAAACCTTTAGCCAGCTGGCAAAGACCCTTAAAGAAACCTCCATCCCCTGGGTTTTGGACCCGGTGGCTGTGGGGATCGGCCAGCTTAGGGAGGCCTCCCTCCTTAAGTTTAAGGAGGCTCCTCCCAAGATTATCCGGGGCAATGCCTCTGAAATTATTGCCCTTTGTGGCCTTTGGGGTCTAGAAGGGGGAGGAGAAGGGTCCAATGTTCGGGGGGTGGATGCCCAGGACCAGGTAGAGGAAGCGAAGGAGGCGGCCATTTCCCTGGCCAAGTTTACCGGTGGGGCGGTGGCTGTGTCTGGCCCTGTGGACCTGGTGACGGATGGTAAACGGGTGGCCCGGTCCTATGGGGGGTCCCACTACCTAGAAAAGATCACCGGGGCCGGCTGCTCTTTAGGAGGGGTTTGCGCCGTCTATGCCACTTGTGCCAGCCCCTTTGTGGCGGCCCTAACTGCCACGGCCATCTACAATCTGGCTGGAAAAAGAGCCGAGGAAAGGGTGGAGGGCCCCGGGTCCTTCCAGGTGGAATTTATCAATGCCCTTTATACAGCCAGTCCAGAAGACGTGAGTAACAACAAATTAGAAGTGGAGGTCTTATTATGAACACACTGGTTGCCATTGCCATAGCTCCTGTGGGCCAGGGGGATGAATTGGCCCAAGATGTAGCCCAAGTGGTGAAGGTCATTCGGGAGTCGGGTCTTCCCTCTAAAACCAGTTCCATGTTTACAGAGATAGAGGGTCCCTGGGACCAGGTTATGGAGGTGGTTAAAAAAGCCACCTTTGTCCTGGCTGAAAAAGGCATTCGGACGGAGCTGGTCCTAAAGGCGGACATCCGTCCCGGCTATGAAGACACCATGAATAAAAAAATTGAGAGGATGAACCACTACCTATAGGAGGAGACCATGATCAATAGACAGAATTTTAGTATTAAGGCCTACCTGGTGGTGGGTCCAGAAAATACCCTTGGAAGGGACCCCCTAGACATTATCCGCCAGGCCATAGAGGCGGGCTTTAGCTTTATTCAGGTCCGGTCCAAGGAGGCCAGTGCCCGGGAATTAATTGACCTAACCTGCAGGACGGCCCAGATTATTGAAGACATGGGGGCAGAAGATAGGGTGGCCCTGGTGGTCAATGACCGGTTAGATGTGGTTTTAGCGGCTAGAGACAGGGGGGCCAAGGTAGACGGGATCCATGTGGGCCAAAGCGATATTCCTGTGGAGGTATGCAGAAACCACCTAGGGCCCGATGCCCTGGTGGGTCTGTCGGCCGATACCCAAGACCTGATGACCTATGTGAAGACGGAAAATGTAGAGGATATAGACTACTTTGGGGCCGGTCCCCTCCGCTTTACCCCCACCAAACCCAACTGTGGCTATGACCGGGAGGGGACCTTTCATGAAAGGTCCTTTGGTGAGATAGAAGAACTGGAAAAAATCTCCCAGCTCCCCCTTGTCATTGGGGGAGGGGTTAAGCTGGCAGATATTCCTGGTCTTAAAAAAACAGGGGTGGCTGGATTTTTTGTGGTTTCCGCTGTGGCCGGGGCAGAGGACCCCTACCAGGCGGCCAAAGATTTAGTGGCGGCCTGGGAGGAAAACTAGGGTAGACCATAGGGAGAGGGGACTTGGGGTCTGGTGGCCCCTGGGACTAGCCCAGGCCCCTAGTAAAGGAGATAAAAATGAGACCATACAAAACGCAGATGGAAGCAGCAAGAAAAAACATCCCCACTGGGGAGATGGAAATAGTTGCTAAAAAAGAAAAGATGACTTTGGAAGAGCTTATGCCCCTGGTGGCCCAGGGCAAGCTGGTTATTCCTGCCAATATTAGGCATAAGGCCCTAGATCCTGAGGGGATTGGGTCCATGGTATCCACCAAGATCAATGTCAACCTAGGGGTGTCCAGGGACTGTAAGGATTACGGGGTGGAAATGGAAAAGGTCAACTGGGCGGTGGACATGGGGGCCCATGCCATTATGGACCTATCCTCCCACGGCAACACCCAGCCCTTTAGGCGGAAGTTGGTGGCGGAGTGCTCGGCCATGCTGGGGACGGTCCCTGTTTATGACGCCGTCATCCACTACCAAAGGGACCTAAAGACCCTGTCTGCCCAGGACTTTATCGAGGTGGTGAGGCTCCATGCAGAAGATGGGGTGGACTTTTTAACCCTCCACTGTGGGATCACCCGGGCCACCCTGGACCAGATAAAAAAAGAGGACCGGCTAACCAACATTGTCTCCCGGGGTGGGTCCCTGGTCTTTGCCTGGATGAGTATGACCGGGGAAGAAAACCCCTTTTATGAATATTACGATGAGATTTTGGACATCTGCCGGAAATATGACGTGACCATCTCCCTGGGGGATGCCTGCCGGCCAGGCTGCCTGGCCGATGCCACAGATATTTGCCAAATTGATGAATTGGTCCGGCTGGGCGAGCTCACCAAACGGGCCTGGGAAAAGGATGTGCAGGTCCTTGTGGAGGGGCCCGGCCATGTGCCCCTAGACCAAATTCCAGCCAATATGAAGGTCCAAGAAACCCTCTGTGGAGGGGCCCCCTTCTATGTGCTAGGGCCCCTGGTGACAGATATTGCTCCAGGTTATGACCATATTACTGCGGCCATTGGTGGGGCCCTAGCTGCCGCCCATGGGGCTGCCTTTTTATGCTATGTGACCCCGGCAGAGCACTTGGCCCTGCCTAATCTTGCGGACGTCAAACAAGGGATTGTGGCCTCTAAAATAGCGGCCCATGCCGCCGATATAGCCAAGGGTATCCGGGGGGCCAGGGACCGAGACGACCAGATGGCCCAGGCCAGACGAGACCTAGACTGGGAAAAGCAATTTGCCCTGGCCCTAGACCCTGACCTGGCTAGAAAAATCCGGGAAGAAAGAAAACCAGAATATGATGACACCTGCTCCATGTGTGGCAAATTTTGCGCCGTTCGGAGTATGAATAAGGCCCTATCTGGACAAGAGATCGATATTCTTTAATGCCTTTTAAAAAACTCTTATAAACTTATAGCAAAAAATCCCCAGCCCTTTGCGGTGGGGATTTTTTTCTGGGTCTAGGAGGCTGGATTTTGCCACAGGCCCCTAGCTTGGTCCCGGGCCTCTCTTTCTAGGGCCTGGAAACTTTTTTGGTACTTAATATCTGGGGGGAAGCTGGAGACTTGGCCATAGCCCTCCTTAATAAGGATGGCGTTAAAGCAGTTTTGGGCCAGCTCTTGGTCTCCAGGCAGGGGGCCGGAGGGTTTTTCCAGCCAGACATAGCGGAGGAGGCGGCCATACTGGTCCCGGTCGGAAGTATCTTTTTCCAGGTAGACCATCCTATTTTCCAGCTGGCTTTTTGTAAAGGCACTGGCCTCCTTGCCATAGTATTGGACCCCCTTTGTAGGGTGCTTGGTTTCGGGGGTGTTAACTAAAATAAGCCGGACCCTTTCCTTTTGGCCTAGGCGGCTAATTTCCAGGGTGTCTCCGTCCACCACCCTTAGGACCTGGACCCTTTCATAGTCTTCCTCATAGGCCAGGTAGTGGTAGATGGAGGAGACCATGTCATCAGGGGAGGATAGGCTGGTGAAAAAACTAGAAAAGGCATAGGTCGGGGTCAAGATAAGGGAGGCTAAAAAGACCAGGCCGGCTAAGATAGAGACCATCTTTTCTTTTTTTATCTTTTTAAACCAACCCCCATAGCCATAGGAGAGGACAAAGGGCAGGGCCCCTAGGGCCCCGGCCAGGGTCTTATAGCCAGTAGATAGGGCAAAGAGGGGGAGGAGGTAGTAGACCAGGGCCAGGCTGGCCAGGGTCTTATTTTTCTTACGAAAGCCAGGGAGGAAGAAGAGGACCTTAAAGAGCTGGTTAAAATCTTTATTACTTAGTTTTTTCATGACATCATCCTTTTTTATAAGCTAATTTATAGGCTATCGATAAATTTTGGACTTGTCAAGACGCTTTAGGATTTACTTTTAGGTCATGTCCTTTTTACAGGAACTTATTTTAAAGGCAAGGATAAGGCCTAAGAAAGCTGGTATAATAAAAAAGACGAGTTAGCTTTTAAGAGAAAATCAAGGGGAGGAAAAGAGGAAGATGGAAAAGACCATAGCAAGTGTTAAAACCCAGTCTAAAGATCTAGACCGGGTCCATAAAAAGAAGCCCTTTTGGGCCAGTTCGGACCTGGTGGCTATTTTAATCGCCCTAAGCCTGGTGGCCTTAAACCTAGGCTTTTGGTATGTTAAGGGGGAAGCCTTTCGGGCCATCAAGTACCCCGCTTGGGAGGGCTTAGATGGCTTGATGGGGCTTGTTTTTAGGGAGGATTTTTACTTCCTCTTCTTTTTAACGGGCCTGGCCCTAAGTCTGGTTTTTTCTGCCGGCCAAAGCCTAAGTAGTCCAGGCTCTTTAAAGACCTTCCTCCCTGCCTTTGTGGGCCTTTATTTTTTAGCCAGTTTGGTCTATTTACTCTCCTCCCAGGCCACCTTCAAGGAATATTTAGAATATGCTTTTTGGGCCCTTTTAATTGGCCTTTTAGGCAATAATCTTTTGGGCCTCCACAAGTACTTAGCCCCGGCTTTAAAGTCGGGTTTTTATGTGAAGGTGGGCCTGGTCCTTATGGGGGCAGAGGTCCTCTTTTCTAACATTGCCTCCTTTGGGGCCTATGGGATTGCCATATCCTGGGTGGTGGTGCCTATTGTCATTGTCTTTATGTGGTGGTTTGGCATCCACTATTTAAAAATGGATAGTCCTACCATGGTTATGGTCTTGGCGGTGACCACCTCGGTTTGTGGGGTTTCAGCGGCGGTGGCGGCGGCTGCCTCCATTAAGGCCAATAAGGAGGACCTAACTTTTTCTGTGGGGATCTCTATTTTCTTTACCATTGTTATGATGGTTTTAATGCCCCTCTTTGTCAAGTGGGTGGGTTTTAGTGAGCTTATAGGTGGGGCCTGGATAGGCAACACCGTCGACTCCACAGGGGCCGTGGTCCTGGCTGGGGAGGCCCTGGGGCCCTTGGCTTCCCAAGTGGCGGCCATGATTAAGATGATTCAAAATGTCCTTATTGGCTTTGTGGCCTTTATTCTGGCCCTCTTCTTTGCTAAGCGGGAGGGGGGACAAAAGCCAGGAGACAAGTCTGAAATTTGGGCCCGGATGCCTAAGTTTATCTTTGGTTTTATTGGAATGAGCCTCCTCTTTTCCTTTATTATCCAACCCGGCCTGGGGGTGGAGGTCACCAACGAGCTGATTTCTGGCCTGGGCACCTGGAAGGGCTGGTGCTTCTGCTTGACCTTCCTCTGTATTGGCCTAGAAACCAATTTTAGGGACATGGTGGGCAAGTTAGAGTCTGGCAAACCGGTGACCCTTTATGTGGTGGGCCAGACCTTTTCTTTGATCCTTTCCCTTTTGGTTTGCTGGATTGTCTTGGGGGGACACTTTTTTGCCCTCCCCCATTTGGGTATATAGACTATGAAAAGATTTTTACACTACACTTCCCTGGGGCTTTTTTTCCTGAGCCTGATTTTAGCCCTGGCCATTATGGTTGATGGCCGGGCCACCAAGGGCAAGGGCTATGGGCCTGGAGCCTACTATTATTCAGACATTCCCGGCTGGGAAGAGATCTTTTACCCGGACAAGAAGCCCCTAAGCGAAAAGAGGAGATAAAATGAACAAGGACGATGTAATCTTAGGGATAAAAAGTCAGCTTAAGGAGGAGGACTTTCCCCTGGCCAACCTGGCCAACTTTTTAGCCTTTATTTTTGAATTGCCGGACATATCCTGGGCCGGGGTCTACCTGCATATAGACGGTGAGCTTATCTTAGGTCCCTTCCAGGGGCGACCAGCCTGTAACCGGATAGCCCCTTCTAAGGGGGTCTGTGGCCAAGCCTTTGCCAAAAAAGAGACCCTTAGGGTGGAGGATGTCCATGCCTTTTCTGGCCACATTAGCTGTGATCCAGGTTCTAAAAGTGAGCTGGTTATCCCCATTCTAGTAGGGGATAGGGCCTATGGGGTCTTGGATTTGGACTCCTATAAAGAAGGGCGTTTTAGCCCAGAGGACCAAATATTTTTTGAAGAGGCCTTAAAAAGACTTAACCAGTCCCTGGATTGGGTAAAGTTAATAGAAGGCCTAGAGGGGGCCTATAAGCCTAGAAATTAGACCCCCAGCCTGGCTGGGAAGGGATAAATAGGAGGTAAGGATATGATCTATGGCATTGAAAGTTTAATGGAAGACCACCAGGATATTTTGCGCTTAACTCGGGTGATAAAAAGCCTCTTAAAAGACCAACTAGAGGGAGAAAAAGACCTACCCCTAGGGGATTTAAGACGGATTGTGGACTTTATCCGGACCTATGCCGATGACCACCACCATGGCAAGGAAGAAAAGATTTTATTTCAGTATATGCTAGAAGAGCTGGGGTCCCCGGCAGAGAAGATTGTCCGCCAGGGCATGCTAGTGGACCACGACCAGGCCAGGTCTGCCATCTATAAGCTAGACCAGGCCCTAGGCGCCTATGAAAAAGACCCTAGCCTGGAAAATCGCCTGGACATTATTGGCTATAGCCACCGCTATGCCGATCTTTTAGAGGACCACGTCTTTAGGGAAGACAAGGTAGTCTACCCCTTTGCCCTTAGGGAGCTGTCCCAGGACAGTTTAGATAGGGTCGATAAAGAGAGCAGGGCCTTTAATGAGGCCGCCCAAAAAGAGGGGCTTCAGAAAAAATATAAGGACCTCTTAAAGGAATTGGAAGAGACCTACCTGTAAAAGACCATAAAAAATCAGGCGCCAACCTTGACGCCTGATTTTTATTTTATCTTTATTTGTTCGATCTTTTCGTGGGCTGCCACCACGGTTTCCCCAGCCTTTATGGAGTGGGTTAGCCAGACGTTTCCGCCAATAACGCAGTGGTCTCCAATTTGGGTTTCCCCTCCTAGGATGGTGGTTCCTGCATAGATAACCACATGGTTGCCAATGTCAGGGTGCCTTTTCATTCCCTTGACCAGGCTGCCATCTTCGGCTTCTTGGAAACTCTTGGCCCCAATGGTGACCCCCTGGTAGATCTTGACATGGTGGCCCAGGGTGGCAGTTTCACCAATAACCACCCCGGTTCCGTGGTCGATAAAAAAGTGGTCCCCAATGGTGGCCCCAGGATGGATGTCAATTCCTGTGGTCCGGTGGGCGTATTCTGTCATCATCCGGGGGAGGATGGGGACATGCAGCTTATAGAGGGCGTGGGCAGGCCGGTAGATGCTCACAGCCTCAAAGCTGGGATAGGCCAGGATAATCTCTTCCCGGCTTTGGGCAGCAGGGTCCCCAGCAAAGGCAGCGTCAATATCTGTGTCCAGCTGCCGCTTAATTTCTGGCAGGGCCTCTAAGAGGGCCTGGCTAATTTTTTCGATATCCTCTTCCCTTTGGATGACCCGGTGGAGGAGGGCCCGGCAAGTATAGTAGGTCTTTTCTTTTCGGTAGTCCAGCTCGCAAAGGGCATTACAAGACCCGTAGATTTCTGGATAAAGATAGGTCCGGATGGCTTCAATCAGGTCCAGGACCTGTTCCTTTAGGCCCTTGTAGTCCCGGTAGTGGCAAGAGATGGGCTGAATGGCTTGCATAATAACCTCCCTTATGATGGATTCGTTAAATGAGGAAATAGGTCTGTAGATAGGTATCTTTCCCCTGTGTCTGGCAGTAGGGCCACCAGGGTTTTGCCTTGGTTTTCTAATTTTTTGGCCTCTTCTAGGGCTAGGGAGAGGACGGCTCCAGAGGAAATGCCCACCAGATAGCCCTCTGTTTTGGCTAAGTTTCGGCTGGCCTCTAGGGACTTTTCGTAGTTGGCCAAAAGGACCCGGTCATAGACCTGGGTATTTAAGGTTTTGGGCACAAAACCGGCCCCAATGCCCTGGATCTTGTGGGGGCCCTTTTTCCCCTGGGACAGGACGGGAGAGCTTTCAGGCTCCACAGCCAAAACCTGGATCTTAGGATTCTTTTCTTTTAGGAAGGCCCCTGTGCCGCTAAGGCTTCCCCCAGTTCCTACACTGGCTATGAGGATGTCCACCTGGCCCTGGCTATCTTCCCAGATTTCTGGGCCCGTGGTCTCGTAGTGGGCCTGGGGGTTGGCCGGGTTGTCAAACTGGGAGGGGATAAAGGCGCCGGGAATTTCCTGGGCTAGGGCCTGGGCCTTTTCAATGGCTCCAGCCATGCCCTTACTGGCCTCTGTTAAGATGAGGTCGGCCCCAAAAAAGGCCATGAGTTTTTGCCTTTCCAGGGACATATTTTCCGGCATAACAATCTTAAGGGGATAGCCCTTGTAGGCGGCCACGGCACAAAGGCCGATGCCGGTGTTGCCGGAGGTGGGCTCAATAATAACTGAGTTTTTGGTGAGCTGGCCAGCTTCTTCTGCCTCTTTTAGCATGGAAAGGGCCACCCGGTCCTTCATGGACCCCAGGGGGTTATAGCTTTCCAGCTTGACTAAAATTCTTGCCTTTAGGCCCAAGGCCTCCTGGGTCTTTTTGAGTTCCACCAGGGGGGTATGGCCAATAAGTTCTTCTATAGATTGATAAATCATATGATGCCTCCTTAGAATAAGTCCTGGGACCTGGTTTTTCTTGCCTTCTTCCCTTAAAGGACTTATAATATACTTTATCACATTTGGGCCCAATCTTAAATAAGATTAATGGGCCTGTCCTAAGACCTTAAGGGCCTTTTTACAAAAAGATTTTAGATAAAGGGACTTAAATATTGACGAAACCAGGCCTTTTATGCTATTATATATCAATAAACCTATCATCAAAATAAAGGCCTCATTGAGGAGGGCCTTTTTTATTGAGCACAGGTTTTTTAATCCATTAATTTTTGTAGAGGAGGTGCAAAATGGCAGATCGTGTCATTTTAGAGTGTACTGAATGTAAGCGTAGAAACTATGTTACATTCAAGAACAAACAACACAACCCAGACCGTATGGAACTTAAGAAATATTGCAAATTCTGTAAGACCCACACCAACCACAAGGAGACGAAATAAGAGGAGGCAATCATGGCAAAAGCCAAAACAGGCAAAGAGCAAGATGCAAGTTCGCTTAAACGTTACTTCCAGGGTGTTCGTTCAGAATTTAAAAAGGTTATCTGGCCATCAAAAAAGCAAATCACCAACTATAGCTTGGTGGTCATTGCTGTAAGTATTGTTACAGCTATTTTCATTCAGGTTTTAGATGCTGTTTTCCAAGGACTATTATCTGTCCTTATCGGTTAAGATGGGGAAAGAGGGATAGCATTGAGTGAAGACAAGCAATACCTAGAAGAAGACCTGCAAGATGGACAGGAAGAAGCTAAATGGTATGCCATCCATACCTATTCCGGCCATGAAAATAAGGTTAAGATAAATCTAGAGTCCATGGTAAAAAACCGTGAGCTGGAAGATTTAATCCAAGATGTCCAAGTGCCTACAGAAGAGATTGTAGAAGAAAAAGATGGGATGGTAAAGGTTAAGGAAAGAAAACTTTTCCCCTCCTATGTCTTGGTCAAGATGATTATGAATGACCGAACTTGGTACATTGTTAGAAACACCCGAGGCGTGACTGGCTTTGTTGGCCCTGGCGCTAAACCTGTTCCCCTGGCAGAAGAAGAAGTGATTTCTCTAGGGGTTGCCAGCAAGGAAGAAGTATTTGATGAGTTTGAGCAAGGCGATTCAGTTAAGATATTAAAGGGCCCCTTTGAAGGCTTTGTGGGAACTGTAGACAGCCTAAACTTTGAAAAAGGCAAGGTCAAGGTCCTGGTGTCTATGTTTGGCCGAGATACCTTAGTTGAATTGAATTTCAATCAGTTAGTTAAAATTTAGTAGCCGTTGATTTGAGTGGGAGGTTAAACCCGCCAATACCACATAGGAGGTGCACTATGGCAAAAAAAGTATCAGCCATTGTTAAATTACAAATACCCGCAGGAAAAGCAACTCCTGCACCACCAGTAGGGACTGCCCTAGGACCCCACGGTGTCAACATTATGCAATTCACTAAGGAATTTAATGCCAAGACAGCCGACCAAGCAGGGATGATTATTCCTGTGGTCATGACAGTTTACCAAGACCGTTCTTTTACCTTTATTACCAAGACCCCACCAGCAGCGGTTCTTATTAAAAAGGCCCTTGGTCTAGACAAGGCCTCTGGGGAACCTAACAAGAAGAAGGTAGGTAAGATTAGCAAGGACCAAGTTCGGGAAATCGCAGAAACCAAAAGGCCTGACTTAAATGCAGCTAGCCTAGAAACAGCCATGAGCATGGTAGAAGGTACTGCCCGAAGCATGGGGATAGAAGTAGAAGGATAGTGGGAGAAAGTTCTTTCGTTTGAACCACAAGGAGGTTTTATATGTCTAAAAGAGGAAAAAAATATCAAGAAGCCTTAAAGCTTGTCGATAGGACTAAATTTTATGAAATAGACGAGGCCATTGAGCTTGTCAAAAAGACAGCTGTGGCTAAGTTTGACGAAACCATTGAGCTTGCTGTAAAACTTGGGGTAGACCCTCGTCACGCAGACCAACAAGTTAGGGGAACTGTTGTACTTCCCCACGGAACTGGCCGGACCGAACGGATCCTTGTTTTTGCTAAGGGTGAAAAGGCGGACGAAGCTAGAGAAGCCGGAGCAGACTATGTTGGGGAAATGGAACTTGTAGAAAAAATTCAAAAAGAAAACTGGTTTGAATTTGACGTGGTTGTGGCCACCCCTGACATGATGGGTGTGGTAGGCCGGATTGGTCGTGTTCTTGGACCCAAGGGCCTTATGCCTAACCCCAAGGCAGGGACCGTTACCATGGATGTAGGCCAAGCCGTTAAAGAAATCAAGGCTGGTAAGGTAGAATACCGGGTTGACAAACAAGCCCTTATTCACGTTCCCCTAGGTAAGGCTTCCTTCCCTTCAGACCAACTTGAAGACAACCTAAAGGCCATGCTTGCAGCGATTATTAACTCTAAGCCAGCAGCAGCCAAGGGGCGTTATCTTCAATCTGTTACCATTGCCTCTACCATGGGCCCTGGTATCAGAATGAATGGACAAAAATTAATGGAAAATAGAACAAGAGCATCAATCTAAACTTGTGCTTTTAGAAAGGGCGTAGCCAAGGGGGCTACGCTTTTTTCTTCCTTATATACAAAATAAAAACCGGGCTGGATTTCATAAATAGGCCAGATAGTATATAATGTCTTAGGAGGTGCTTGTTTGAACTTAGGGATTATAGGCGGCGGAGCCTCTGGGCTGATGGCCTCCATATTGGCGGCCAGGCAGGGGATAGACGTCAGCCTCTTTGAACGGAAGGACCGGGTAGGAAAAAAACTCTTGGCTACAGGCAATGGCCGGTGTAATGTGACCAATAGGGACCTTTGCCCGGGCCACTATCATTCCAGGGAAGAGGGCTTTTCCCAGCCTATCCTGGACCGCTACCCCCTGGAGGCCACCAAGAGACTCTTTGAAAGCCTGGGCATGGACCTAGTGGAAGAAGATAGGGGCAAGCTCTATCCTGTCAGCCTGCAAGCAGCAGGCCTTCTTAATGTGCTTAGAAAAGAGATGGCCCGGCTGGGGGTAGAGGAAAAGACCCAAACCATGATAAAAAAAATAAATAGTCAGGCAGGCAAGTTCCAGCTTATGGACCAGGACCAAAAGACCTACCAGGTGGACCAGGTTATTCTGGCCACAGGGGGCAGGTCTATGCCCTCTTCAGGTTCAGACGGGGCAGGCTATGGCCTCTACCAGGCCCTTGGCCACAGGCTAACTAAGACCTTTCCAGCCATTGCCGGCCTGAAGCTAGACTCAGCTTATTTAAAGCAGGTCCAAGGGACCAAGGTCCAGGGGGAGATAGGTCTCTTCTGGGGGGAGAAGCTGGTCCAAAGGACCAAGGGAGAAATCTTATTTACCCGGGAGGGGCTTTCTGGCCCTCCGGTTTTAGACCTGGCTAGAAAGGTCAACGACCTGGGGGAAGACCTCTTTGTAGAAATGCCCCTTATAAACCACCTAGACCAGCTGGGGCCGGACTACAAGGACCGGCTAATGGACCGGGTCTATAGCCACCAGGACTGGGAGGTCTATGATTTTCTCCAGGCCATTTTAGCCAAGCCCCTAATCCAGGCAGTCATAAAAAAGGCGGGCCTTAGCCAGGACCAAAAGCTCTATCTCTTAGACTACAAAGACCTGCAAGGGCTTTTTGAGATCCTCTTTTCAAACCGGATGAAGGTCATAGGGACTCGGGATTATGACCAGGCCCAGGTGACCTGTGGGGGCTTAGATGTGAGGGATTTTTTCCCCCAGACCTTGGAATCTAAGCTCTGGCCCGGTCTTTATGCCACAGGAGAGGTCCTGGATGTGGACGGAGATTGTGGGGGCTACAATCTCCAATGGGCCTGGGCCTCTGCCCAGGCTGTTGTAGACGACTTAGTTAGAAAATTATAGGGATAGGCCTAGGTCCTAGGCCTATCTAGTTTTGTTAGTGTGTTTTAGGAGGAAGTATGTCAACGATTATCTACATAGGTTTATGTTTTATCGGCTACCTGATCGCCATCCCCATGCGGAAGCATAAAGACCGCTTTAGCTGGCTGGGGATGGTACAAAATGTGGCCGTCTTGCTCTTGGTCTCCACCATGGGGATGAGTATCGGGTCTAGCAAGGAAGTAGTTTCAAATATTGGGAGCTATGGCCTCTACGCCCTTATTTTCACCCTGGTTATTGTGGCCCTGTCTATTTTGGGGGCCAGCCTTATCCGGCGGCTTTTAGGAATTGATAAGTATGGGCAAATGGCCTCCAAGGCCCTTGAGGGCAGCCTAGACCAAGACATGGTCCAGGTGGAAGAAGAGGGGGGTGGCCCAGATATTTTCACCATCCTACTGGCAGTCTGTGTTATTGGCGGTATTCTTGCCGGCTATCTTTTCTTTGGGAGCAAGGAGGTGGTCTCCCCCAGGGTGGGCGAGACCATAAGCACCCTGATTTCTGTGGAACTTTGTGTGCTACTTGTCTTTGTGGGAATCGACATGGGATTAACAGGAGAAGTGGTGGAAAACTTCAAGCAGGTGGGAATCCGGGTTTTGATTATTCCAGCCGCTGTCTGTGTGGCCTCCCTTATAGGGGCTTTTATTACAGGAAAGCTCCTAGCCATTCCTACCAACGAATCCCTGGCCATAGGGGCCAGCATGGGCTGGTATTCCTTGGGGGCGGCCCTGATGATTGACGCAGGTTATTTGGCCGGAGGGGCCATTTGTTTCCTACACTGTGTTATGAGGGAATTTATAGCCCTAATTATTATCCCCCTTGTGGCCAACAAGGTGGGCTATGTGGAAGCGGCGGCCTTCCCAGGGGCCCCAGCCATGGACGTGTGCCTGCCTGTTATTTCTAAGGCCACCCGGGGTCAGGCTGTGGTCTATGGCTTTATTACAGGCCTAGCCCTCTCTATTCTTGTCCCCATCCTGGTTCCCCTTTTCCTATAAAAGAGGACTCCTTAAAGAGATCTTGACCTAAGGGTCAGGGTCTCTTTTTGTATAAGGAGCTGGTTTTTGCTATACTTAAGCTAAAGGGATAAAGAGGAGGAGATAAGATGTATTTAAAAATTATAAAGGGCGATATTAGCCAGATGAGGACCCAGGCCATTGTCAATGCAGCCAATAGGGACCTAAGACAGGGCAGTGGGGTTTGCGGGGCCATCTTTAGGGGGGCTGGACCTAGGGACATGGAAGAGGCCTGCCAAGCCCTAAGGCCCATAGAGACGGGCCAGGCTGTTTTGACCCCGGGTTTTAAGCTGGCAGCAGACTATGTGATCCATACGGCAGGCCCCATCTATAGGGACGGCCAGCACGGGGAAGAAGCCCTCCTTAGGGCGGCCTATGAAAATAGTATGGCCCTGGCTAAAAAAGAGGGCATAGGGTCCATCGCCTTTCCCCTTATTTCATCGGGGATCTATGGCTATCCCCAAGAGGAAGCCCTAAGGGTGGCCATAAAGACCCTGGATAAGGCGGCCCAGGACCTAAAGATTGAGACCTACCTGGTCCTTTTTGATCAGGCCCTTTTAGAGGCGGCCCAGGCCATGGCCTCCCTTTTGGATGGAGAAAATTAAGCTGGTTAAAAGTCCCTTCAGGGGGTAAATAACTTATAAGTAATGAAGGGAGGAAATATTTTGGAAAATTTAGAAATTAAACATGGAAAAGAAAGATTTTATATAGGCAACGATGAAGGGATCCCCCTAGCTGAACTCTCCTATGTCCTTACTGGAGAAGATAAGGTCATTGTGGACAGGACCTGGGTGGACAAGAAGCTAGAGGGCCAAGGTGTGGCTGGCCGTCTTTTAGATGCCTTTGTGGAATGGGCCAGAAAAGAGAACCGTCAGGTTTTGGCCACCTGCTCCTATGCAGTCCACAAGCTAGAAGATACCCCCGAATACCAAGACGTCTATTTAAAGTAGGGGGTAGGCATGTTATTTATTTGCTATAAGAAGTGTAGCACCTGCCAGAAGGTGGAAAAGATCCTTCAGGAAAAAGAGGTGGCCTACGACTACCGGAAGATTGACCAGGACAATCCCACAGCCCAAGAATTAAAGGCCTGGCACGAAAAATCTGGCCTGGACATTAAAAAGTTCTTTAATACCAGTGGCCGGATCTACCGGGAAAAAAACCTAAAAGACAAGCTAGAAACCATGAGCCTGGAGGAAAAATATGACCTTCTGGCTACAGATGGCATGCTGGTTAAACGGCCCATTATCTTAGAGGGTGACCAGGTTTATGTGGGGCCCCTAGCTAAAAAATATGTAGAAGGCCTATAAAAGGTCTAAAACCACAAGATCCCTAGTTCCTTAGGAACTAGGGATCTCTTTTTTAGGCTTATTTATTTTTGCTTTTTAATATAGTGGTAGAGGGTCTTTACAGGCACCCCAGTGGCCCCGTAGGGGAGGTAGCCAGAAGGACTGTCCTTATAGGCAGGACCGGCAATATCCAAATGAATCCAGGGTTTTCCTTCCACAAAGTGTTCCAAGAAGGCAGCGGCATAGATGGTGCCAGCCACCCGGTAGGTCCTAGAACTGTTGTCTAGGTCTGCCACCTTGCTCTTGGTTTTTTCCCGAATGCCAGGGGTAATGGGCAGTTGCCACATGCCTTCGCCTGTGGCCCGAGAAGTGGCTAAAAGACCATCTAAAAGCTCTTGGTCGTTGGTAAGGGCAGCTGTTATATCGTAGCCTAAGGCAGCAATGGCAGCCCCAGTTAGGGTAGCCATATCAATAATGGCCTTAGAATTGACCTGGCTAGCTGCATAATAGAGGGCATCAGCCAAGATAAGCCGGCCTTCAGCGTCGGTGTTATTGACTTCGATGGTAGACCCCTTCATGGACCCGATAATGTCCCCGTTACGGACAGCCCCTCCAGAAACCATATTTTCAGCAGCGGCAAAGATGGCCACCACATTTTCTTGGACTTGGTTTTTAGCCAGGGCATAAAGGCTGGCCACCGCTGTAGCCGCACCGGCCATGTCGCTCTTCATGGTATCCATGCTCCGGGCAGGCTTTAGGGCATAGCCCCCACTGTCATAGGTCATGCCCTTGCCCACCAGGGTGATGGCCTCTTGGTCTTCTCCCAGAGGAAGGTACTTGGCCACAAGGAAACGCACGGGACGGTCGGACCCCTTTCCTACGGCCAGGAGGGCCTCCATGCCCATGTCCTTGACCTCTTTTTCATCATAGACCCGAATGTCCACATCCAGGTCCTTAAAGAGGTCTAGGACCCTCTGGGCAAAGGACTCGGGATAGAGGTCATTGGCAGGGGCGTTGACAAAGTCCCTGGCTGCATAGACCGCCTCCATCAAATGAGAGACCTCTTGGATAAGGGCCTCTTGGTCTTCAAGCTCAGAGTGAATATGGACCTCTTTAAGCCTTCTTTCCTTTTTTTCCTTAAGGTAGGAGTCAAAGTGGTAGGCCCCTTGGTAAAGGCCTTCCACTGTATCTTGCAAGGCCTTAGCAGGATGGATGTCCCCAAAAGCCTCCACAGAGAGATTAAGGCCTTCCAGTTTATTTTCTTGGGCCAGCTTATAGGCCCTATAGCCTGCCTGGACATAGGTGTCGGCCTCTAGGTCTTCTTCTTTACCTAGGCCCACCAGGATGATATTATCAGTTTTAGGCCCAATATAGACCAGGCTTTCCTTGGCCTTGCCCTCAAAGGCTCTTTCCTTAAAGATATAATTTTTTAAGTCTTCAGAGAAAAAGTCAGGTTCTTTGTTTTCTGGCAGAAAATAAAGAGAGGGAGCAGAATCTAATTTCTTAACAAAGTTCATAAGTCCTCCTTATAATAAGCTTAGTCTATTAAATGACTAACAAACACGATAGATAAGACATGTATATCCGAAAAAAGGGAAAAATAAACAGGGCCCCAGGGAAGGGGGCCTAAAAGGAAGGCAAAGGATGGATAAAAAATTTTAAGTTTTGAAAAAAGAAAAATAAAAATAGATATAAAAATTACAGTTGACTTACAGAATTTTGTATATTAAAATAAGGGTGATCAAAATATAATGTACCGATTTATGGAGGTAAAGCGAATGGGAAAGTTAGATCAGTATGATGAGCATATTTTAAGGGAACTGCAAAAAGATTCCTCTATTTCCAACTTGGAACTTTCTAAAAAAATAGGCTTGTCTCCCTCGGCTTGCTTGGTCAGAACAAAAAACTTAAGAGAAGAGGGTTATATTAAGCAATTTGCCACCTTGGTAGATGAAGAGAAGGTGGGCATGAAGGTTCAAGCCTTTGTCTTAGTCAACCTAACCCCCTTAACCAGGGAAAATTTTGACCTCTTTTTAGAAAATATCCATTCCTATCCCCAGGTCCAAGAATGTTATACCATTACAGGGAACAAAGACTTTATGCTAAAGATTATTGCAGCAGATATGGATGAATATCGGAATTTTATCATTAACACCCTCCTGCAAAACAAAAACATTTCTAGCATAGAGACAAATATTGTCATGCGCACAGACAAGAGAAAGATCTATGTACCTATTAATGGCCAGTGATTTTTTAGCCTGAAGGATTAAAGGGCCTCCCCCTATATCCTTTTTCTTAAGTGGGCCCCTTGGACCTGGTCTTTTGGAGGGGAGCCTGGAGAAATCTGTAAATTTTTTGAAATAGGCCTTTATTTTTTCAGCTGGCCTATGTTATAATAAATCCCTAACATAAGGGCAGGACTTAAGGGTTAGTTCAAAAAAAGATTAGATTTTTGAAAAAACCATGTAAAAAGTTCTGGACAAATCCCCTAAGACCTAGTATAATATAATTTATCGTGATAAGACTTGTGCCTTTAGCTCAGTTGGTAGAGCAACTGCCTCTTAAGCAGTGGGTCCAGGGTTCGAATCCCTGAAGGCGCACCAAAAAGCCTGTAAGCTATGAGCTTGCAGGCCTTTTTATTTGTCTGGATAGGGCCAAGGAGGGGGCTAGAAGTTTCCCATCTTGCCTCCAGGGCCTAGGGGTCTTCTAGGTCCCTTTTAAAAAATAAAAAAGCCAGGATAAAATCCTGGCTTTTTTCTGGAGGCGACACCCAGATTTGAACTGGGGATAAGGGTGTTGCAGACCCGCGCCTTACCACTTGGCTATGTCGCCCTATATAGTTTAGGTCCCTCGACCTATATTAGAATACCATAGAAGACATATTAAATCAAGGTAAATTATAAAATAAAGTGGAGGCGGAAGAGGTCTATGGCCAGGAAGCCCTAAGGATAAGGGCTGCAAAGTTTGAAAGCTCAAGGCCTTCATGGTATAATGAAATGATTGAAAACTCTGATGGGAAAGGACGAAAAAATGAGAGAACAGCTGCAAAATTTACATGACCAAGCCCTTGAGGCCTTGGAAAAAGCAAACCATTTGGAAGAAGTTGAATCTATCCGTCTAAAATACTTTGGCAAAAAGGGGGAGATGACCCAGATACTTAGGGGCATGGGCAAGCTCTCCAAGGAAGAGCGGCCCAAGATGGGGGCCTTGGCCAATGAGGTAAGAGAAAAATTAGAAAAGGCCCTAGAAGAGAGGAAGGCCCTTTTAGAAGAAAAGAAGATCGACCTACAAATGGAGGCCGAGGACTTAGATGTAACCCTTACTAAGGAGACCATCCGCCTGGGTCACCGCCACCCTCTTTTACAGACCATGGAAGAATTGGAAAATCTCTTTATAGAAATGGGCTTTACTGTGGTGGATGGTCCAGAAATTGAGTCTGTGGAAAACAACTTTGATGCCCTAAACTCTCCAAAAGACCATCCCTCCAGGGACCTAAGTGACACCTTTTACATTGATGAGGACACCCTTTTGAGGACCCACACCTCTCCCATGCAAATCCGGGCCATGAAGAACTTGGGGGCCCCCTTACGCATTGTATCCTCTGGCCGGGTCTTTAGGCCTGACGATGTGGATGACACCCACTCTCCCATGTTCCACCAATTAGAAGGTCTGGTGGTAGACAAGGGAGTAACCATGGCCAACCTGATAGAAACCCTGAATGTTTTCATTAAGGAATTCTTTGGGGAAGAAATGCAAACCCGTTTTAGACCCCACTATTTCCCCTTTACAGAGCCGTCTACAGAGGTAGACGTAACCTGTATGAAGTGTAAGGGGGCAGGCTGTGAAGTCTGCAACTATACAGGCTGGAGCCTAGAACTTTTAGGGGCAGGCATGGTCCACCCCAATGTCCTTAAAAATTGTGGGATTGACCCTGACGTCTATTCCGGCTTTGCCTTTGGTCTTGGGATCGACAGAATTGCCATGGTAAAATATGGAATCAAGGATATCCGCCTACTCTTTGGCAATGATGACCGTTTCTTAAGACAGTTCTAAGGAGGAAGACATGCTATTACCCATTGCTTGGTTAAAAAAATATATAAATACAGACAAGTCCGTAAGAGAAATTGCCGATGCCATTACAGCCTCCGGGTCCCATGTGGAATCCATTATGGAAAGGGACCAAGGCATCCAGGGGGTTGTGGTTGGGCAGATTGAAAAAATTGAGAGCCATCCCAATGCCGACCGGCTGGTGGTCTGCCATGTCAATGTGGGGGACGCCAGGCAAGTTATCGTGACAGGGGCCACCAATGTCTTTGAAGGGGCCTATGTCCCTGTGGCCCTAGACGGGGCTGTTTTGGCAGGGGACTTCCACATCAAGACCAGCGATTTTAGGGGGGTTATGAGCCATGGGATGCTCTGTTCCCTAGAAGAGATGGGCTTTCCTATTTCTGTCATTCCTAAGGAATTTAGGGACGGGATTTATATTATGGAAGAGGGAGAACCAGGCCAGGACTTTGCTAAGGTTCTAGAATTAGACCAAGAGGTCATTGAGCTAGAGATCACCCCCAACCGGCCAGACTGCCTATCTATCTTGGGAATGGCCCTAGAAACAGCAGCCAGTATCGGGACGGAACTATCTAGGCCCAAAATGAGCTTAAAGGAAGAAAGTCCTTCCCAAATCCAGGACCTAGTAGGGGGGATTGAGATCCAGACTGACAAGGCCAGCCGTTTCTATGGCCGGGTTTTAGAGGATATTGAGATCAAACCCTCTCCCCAATGGATGCAAAATGACCTAATGGCTGCAGGTGTTAGGCCCATTAACAATGTAGTGGACTTAACCAACTATGTCATGTTAGAAGTGGGCCAGCCCCTCCACGCCTATGACCTAGACAAGTTAAAGGACCAAAGGATTGTGGTTAAAGAGGCTGGGGAAGGGGAAGTTTTCACCACCCTAGACGGGGTAGAGAGGACCCTTTCAGGGGAAGATATTATTATTGCTGATGGGAAGGAGACCATCGGCCTAGCAGGCATCATGGGCGGCCTGGATTCTGAAGTCACAGAAGGGACCACCCGGGTCCTATTTGAGGGGGCCCACTTTATGAAGAGCCAGGTTCGGAAGACCTCTAAGCGTTTGGGCCTTCGGACAGAAGCCTCTGCTCGTTTTGAAAAGGGCCTAGACCCAGAAAGGGCTAAGCTGGCTGTGGACCGGGTTTGCCAGTTGGCAGAAGAAATTGGATGCGGCAAATTGGTCAAGGGGGCCATTGACAAGTACCCCCGGCCCCTTAAGCCCTGGACCATTGAGGCGTCTGTGGACCGAATTAATGGTCTTTTAGGGACCGAGATTTCGGGAAAAGACATGGAGGCCATGTTAAATAGTCTTGAAATCAAGACAGAGCTAACAAAGGAAGGTGTTTTGGTCAGCCAGATCCCAACCAACCGGCAAGACCTAAGCCTTTGGCAGGATATAGCAGAAGAAGTGGCCAGGCTCTATAACTACCATAATATCGAACCCAAGCCCTTAGCAGGTGAACTAACTCGCGGAGGCCGGGGCAAGGAAAGAAACATGGAAGGCCTAGCCAAGGAAGTCCTTCTTATGGCTGGCTTTAGTGAATTTATGACCTATTCCTTTATGAGCCCGGGGGCCTTTGACCGTTTGAAGCTACCTGAAGACTCTCCCTTAAAACGGGTGGTGGCAATCAAGAACCCCTTGGGGGAAGAATATTCTGTCATGCGGTCTACCCTCCTGCCCAATATGTTAGACGTCCTACAAAGAAATATTTCCTACCGGATAGGGTCTGTCTATGGCTATGAGTTTGGAAATGTCTTTAGCCTGGAAAAGGATGAGGAGGCCCTGCCCAAGGAAAGCCTAAAGTTGGCCCTTGGTTTTTATGGGCAAGAGGACTTCTACTTCCTTAAGGAAGTCATTACAAAGATCTGTGACCAGCTGGGGATCCAGGACCTTCGCTTTGTTAAGGAAAGGGACAAGGCCCTTTTCCACAGGGGTCAGTGTGCCCGGATAGAGGCCGGTGGAGAGGACCTAGGTGTCTTTGGCCAGCTCCATCCCAAGGTAGCCAAGTCTGAAGATATTCGCCAAAGGGTCTTCTTAGGGGAATTGGACTTTTCTAAGATGGTGGCCCTAGCCGACTTAAACAAGACCTACCAACCCATTGCCAAGTACCCCACCATGGAAAGAGACCTGGCTGTGATCCTGGACAAGGACCTAGAAGTCCAGGCCATATTAGACCTTTGCCAGGAATTTGGGGGAGACCTCTTAGAAGTGGTGAAGATTTTTGACGTCTATACAGGAGACCAAGTAGAAGAAGGAAAGAAATCTGTGGCCTTCTCCCTTGTCTTTAGGGCTCCAGACCGGACCCTAGTGGAAGAGGAAGTAGAAGAGCTTACACAGGGAATTATTTCTAAACTAGAAGAGAGATTTGCTGGCCAATTAAGAAAATAATGGAGGGTTAGGATGAATCCAAAACGTGTCCAAGTGAAAATAGATGGCCTAAACTTTTATGTGGTGGGCCACGATGACCCAGACTATATACGGACCCTTGCAGAAGAGCTAAACAGCCAGATCAAGGAGACCTACGCCAGAAACTACCGGCTTAGCCAATTAGATGGTCTCATTTTGACGGCCCTAAACCTTTTAGATGAGAGGCATAAGACGGAGGAGAAGATTCAAAATATCTCCACCTATTCCCAAGACCAGGAGAAGGCCAAAGAGACCCTGGACCAGCTGGAGGGCCTAGAGACCAGTAATAAAGAACTTAAGGACCGGCTCCAGCGCTATGAAAAACGGGGGAAGGATTTATCTGAAGAAAGGGACCGGCTGGCAAGGGACTTAGAAAAAGCGAGGACAGAAGCCCAAGAGCTAAGGGCCCAGTGTAGCCAGCTAGCCCAAGAAAAAGAAGACCTTCTTAAGGGGAAGGAGGCCCTGGAAGAAAAGAATTACCAGGACCAATTGCAGCTAACGGACCTGCAGAAGGAGATTTCACTATTGAGAGGAGAGGACTAATTTTTGGGTCAGATTAAAGAACTCTTGGCGCCGGCAGGATCCCTAGAGGCTTTTTATGCCGGGGTAGCTAGTGGCGCCGATGCCATCTATTTGGGGGGCAAGGCCTTTTCAGCCCGGGCCTCTGCCAGTAACTTTAGCCTAGAAGAGATAGAAGAGGCGGTGACCTATGCCCATATCCACCAGGTAGGGGTCCATGTGGCGACCAATATCCTCATTGGAGAGGAAGAGATGGAAGAGGCCCTAGCCTATGTCCATGACCTCTACCGAGTGGGGGTAGATGCCGTCATTGTTCAGGACTTGGGGCTGGCCCAGCTTATCCGGCAGAACTTTCCCGACCTAGACCTTCACGGGTCCACCCAAATGACAGTTATGGACCTAGAAGGGGCCAAATTTTTAGAGGACCTGGGTTTTAGCCGGGTGGTGGTGGCCCGGGAAACGCCCCTAGACCAAATAGAAAAAATAGCCCGAAAGACCAGCCTGGAGGTGGAGGTTTTTGCCCATGGGGCCCTTTGTGTGGCCATCTCCGGCCAGTGCCTTATGTCCTCCTTTATTGGTGGCCGGTCCGGCAACCGGGGGGCCTGTGCCCAGCCCTGCCGGAAGCCCTATGACATCCTTAAGAGGGGGGAAGAAAAGGTCCTGGGCCAGGGCTATATGCTTTCGCCTAAGGACCTAAATACCATTGATAGGCTCTCTGACTGGGCCCAGGCAGGGGTTTATAGCCTCAAGCTAGAGGGCCGGATGAAGAGCCCGGCCTATGTGGCTGCCATTACAAGGAACTATCGCAGAGCCCTTGATGGAAAGACCTATAGCAGTCAAGATATGGCCCAGGCCTTTAATAGGGGCTTTACCCAGGGCCTAAGTTTTGGAGACTTTGGCGAGTCCTATGCCTCGGTCCACCGGCCAGACAACCGGGGCCTTAGGGTGGGCAAGGTCAGAGACATTAGGGGAAAAAGGATCCAGCTTCTTTTAGAGGAAGACCTAAGGAAGGGGGACCTTTTAGAATTTTCCCTGCCCCGGGAAAGAAAAAAGACCCACAAACTAGAAGGGGATCTCAGGGAAGGCCTTCACAATCTAAACCTCCCCTTTAGGCCCCTAAACAGAAGTGAGATTAGGCGGATTATTTCCCAAGACCAGCTAGACCAAGTGGCAAAGGACCTAAAAAAACAGGAGGGGACCCTTCCCCTAAAAGGCCACCTGACCCTAGAAGTAGGCCAGGTCCCTCGCCTTCTCTTAAAAGGAAAGAGGCAGGTGGAGGTAGAAGGGAGTCTCCCTGTTCAAAAGGCCCAAAAGGCCCCCTTGAGCCAGGAGAGGATCAGGGAAAGTCTGGAAAAATTTGGGTCCTCTGTTTTTTATTTGGAGGACCTGACCCTTGATTTTAGGGGGCAGGCGGATATTTTTCTTCCCATAAAAGAATTAAACTACCTCCGCCGGGAGGCCCTAAAAGCCTATGAGGACCTTTACCAGGGCAAACGTCCTGGCAAGGCCTCCTTAAATTTTTATAGAGAGACCCCCACTAGAGAAAACAGGGAGACTGTCTTGGCAGCAAGGGTGGACTCCCTGGCTCTTTTAAAACGCTTGGACCTAGGCCGCCTAGGCCGGGTCTATTATTCCCAGCTAGAGGATTTAGAAGCGGCGGCAGACTTTTTAAAGGACTACCCCGGGGACTTTTACCTGTCCTTGGACCTGGGGGTCCCCCACCAGAGGGTGGAGGCTGCCCTAAGAAAGCTAGCCAGGCGGCCAGATGGTCTTTTAGTAGCAAACTATGGCCAGATGGTCCACTTTAAGGGGGCCTACCCCCTTCATCTGGGCAGTGGTTTTAACATCTTTAATGGCTGGAGTCTTAGCCGGCTTTTAGAGGAGGCAGGGGAATTCACCCTGTCTCTGGAAAACCACCACCAGCAGCTGGCGGCCTTTTATAGGGACTTTGGCCAGCTGGGGCATATCCCAGTCTATGGTTACCAAAAATTAATGACCCTTAAGCACTGCCCCATGGCCCTTATAAAAAAATGCCAGGCCCCTAGACCTTGCAAGACTTGCAACTTTAGGGAGGGCTATGGCCTAAGGGATGGACGAGGGGCTTATTTTCCTATTGTAAGACGGGAGGACATAAGTAGCCTTTATAACAGCCTTCCCACCTACCTAGGGGGAGAGCTAGAAGACCTCTTGAGGATGGGCCCCCAAAGCCTTCTTTTGGATTTTCACTTCCAAGAGGAGGATGTGGAGGGGATTATTGAGGCCTTTGCCCAGGCCCTGTCTGGTCAGACGGCCAGCTTAAAAGACCTAAATGACCATTTTCAAAAAGAGGGGCATACCAAGGGCCATTGGAATCGAGGTATTTTTTAGTTGAGGAGGAAAGATGACCAGTAAAGCCGTTAAGATTTTAGAACTTGATAAGATTCTAGACCAATTGAAAAGCCTAACGGTGTCTTCCTTGGGCAAGGACCGGATTGATGAGATGACCCTTTTAAGGGACCTAGCCGAGGTCAACCATGCCCAAGATGAGACGGAAGAGGCCACCCAGATCCTCCTTAAGAGGAGCACCCCCCCTCTAGGTGGCGTGGTCCCGGTGACCCGGTGGGTCCAAAGGGCAGCCCGGGGAGGGACCCTTAGTATGGGGGAACTCTTAAGGGTCGGTGACGCCCTAAGGGGGGCCCGGCGGCTCAAGGACTACATGCATAAGGATGAGGCAGACCGGGACTCTGCCTATCCTATTTTAGAGGGTCATATTTCTTCACTGTGGACCAAGGAAAGCCTAGAAAAGAAAATTGAAAGGGCCATTATTTCAGAAGAAGAGATGGCAGACGATGCCTCTATCAAGCTCAAGAAAATTCGCCAGGCCATGGTCTCCAAGAGAAAGGCCGTTAGGGACAAGCTAGAGGCCATTGTGACGAGCCAAGACTACCAAAACGCCCTTCAAGATCGAATTGTCACCCTAAGGGAGGGCCGGTATGTGGTGCCGGTCAAGCAGTCCAGGAAAAAGATGATCCCAGGCCTTGTCCATGACATGTCCTCTTCTGGCCAGACCCTTTTTATAGAGCCCATGGCCGTAGTAGAGTTAAACAATGAACTCAGGTCCCTGGAATTAGAAGAGCGGGAAGAAATTCAAAGGATCCTAAGAGACCTTTCCCAGGAAGTGGGGGAAAACCCCTATGAGTTCCAGGCCAACGAGCTGGTCCTTAGGGAGCTGGACTATATTTTTGCCAAGGGCAAGCTAGCCCTAGACCAGGGAGCCATAAGACCCCAAATCAACGACCAAAAATATACCTCCCTAGAGGCGGCCAAACACCCCCTCCTAGACCCTAAAACCGTGGTTCCCATTAATATAGACCTGGGCAAGGACTACAGCTCTCTTATTATTACAGGGCCCAACACCGGGGGAAAGACCGTCAGTCTAAAGACCCTAGGCCTACTCACCCTCATGACTCAGTACGGCCTGCATATTCCAGCCAGGGAAAGTTCCCAGGTGGGGATTTTCAACCAGGTCTTTGCCGATATTGGGGACGAGCAGAGCATCGAACAGTCCCTGTCCACCTTTTCTTCCCACATGCTCAATATTGTAGAAATTCTTAACCAGGTGAGCTCCGATGACTTGGTGCTTTTTGATGAGCTGGGGTCGGGAACAGATCCTACAGAGGGGGCGGCCCTGGCCCTGTCTATTCTGGAGACCATGCGAAAAAAAGAAATTCGGACCATGGCCACCACCCACTACAACCAGTTAAAAACCTATGCCCTTTCCACCCAGGGGGTTCAAAATGCCTCCATGGAATTTGATGTAGAGACCCTATCGCCTACCTATCGACTGATTATTGGCCTACCGGGCAAGAGTAATGCCTTTGAAATATCTAGACGGCTGGGCCTAAGTGACGAGGTCTTAGACCAGGCCAGCCATTATTTAAAGCTAGAGGATGTCGAGCTGGAAAAAGTCCTGGCCACCATAGAGAAGGAACGGTTTTATCTAGAAAAAGAAAGACGAGAAATCCGACAAGAGAGGCTGGACCTAGACCAAAAGCACAAGGTCTATGACAAGGAAGTAAGCCGGGTAAGAAAAGAAAGAGACCAGATTATAAGAGAGGCCAAGGACAAGGCCACCCGTATTTTGGAAGAGGCTAAGGAAGAAGCCGACCTAGCTGTCTCAGAAATCAGGAGTGTGGGTCTGGTTTTAGAAAAAGAAAAGGCCAGGAGCCTCCAGGAGTCCCAAGACCTTCTTCGTCAGGGGCTAAAAAATGTGAGGCTCGATTCCGATGAAGGAATAAGGCTTAAAAAGGCTAGCCAGCCGGCCAAGGCCTTAAAACCGGGGGATACAGTCTATGCCCAGTCCTTGGGGGTAGAGGGAACGGTCCTTGAGATTGATGAGACCAAGGACCAGGTCCTCCTCCAGGCGGGCATTATGAAGATGACCCTTCCCAGGGCCACCCTAGTAAAAAAACAAGGCCCTAAAGAGGCCCCAGCAGGCAGCATTCGGACCAAGCAAGTGATCCAGGACAAGCAAAAATCAGTGAAGTCAGAGATTGATATAAGGGGTAAGAATTTTGAAGAGGCTAGGCCTGAAATTGACCAGGCTTTAGATGATGCCTATTTAACAGGTTTAAGTAGCCTTCGAATTATCCACGGGAAGGGGACAGGCAGCCTAAGGAAAAAGGTAAGAGACTATTTAAAGGCCTATCCTATTGTGTCTTCCTACCATGAGGCCAAGGCCAACGAAGGCGGCTCAGGCGTCACCTATGCAAATTTCAAAGGAGAGAAATAATGATTGATTTTAAGAGTAGAATAGTAGAGGCTTTAAGCCAGGAGATAGAAAATTTAGATAAGCAAGAGATTGAAAGGGCCATAGAAATCCCCCCCGACTATACCATGGGAGACTATGCCTTTCCCACCTTTCCCCTAGCTAAAATATATCGAAAAAACCCCAACGCCATAGCCACAGACCTGGCTGAAAAGCTAGGAGACATGGAAGAATTCGAGAGGATAGAGGTCAAGGGGGCCTATTTAAACTTTTTTGTCAATCGTCTTCGTTTGGCCCAGGAAGTCCTAGGAGAAATCTATGAAAAAGAAGATGACTACGGCCGGGTCAATGTGGGCCAAGATAGGCCTGTGGTGGTGGAATACTCTTCTCCAAATATTGCCAAGCCCTTCCATATTGGTCATATCCGGACCACCGTTATTGGGGACGCCATCGAACGGATTTATAAATTTTTAGGCTACAAGACCATCGCTGTCAACCACCTAGGGGACTATGGGACCCAGTTTGGGATGATGATTGAGGCCTACAAACGGTGGGGAGAGCCTGAAGTTATCGAAAAGAATCCCATTCCCGAGTTAGTTAAGCTCTATGTCCGTATCAACCAAGAGGCCAAGGAAGAGCCCGAGCTCCTAGACCGGTCCAGGGACTGGTTTAGGCGGTTAGAAAACAAGGATCCTGAGGCAGTCCACCTATGGGAATATTTTAGGGAACTTAGTCTAAAAGAATTTGAAAGGGTCTATGGCATTTTAGATATTTCCTTTGACTCCTATAAGGGAGAAAGTTTCTATTCAGACCTTATGCCCCAGGTAGTCCAAGAGATGAAGGAAAAAGAGGTCCTTGAAGAAGACCAAGGGGCCCTTATTGTCAACCTAGAAGACTACAATCTGCCCCCTGCCATTATTATTAAGCGGGACGGGTCCACCATCTATATCACTCGGGACATTACCACAGCCATGTACCGGAAAAAAACCTATGACTTTTATAAAAACATCTATGTGGTAGGGTCTCAGCAAAATCTACACTTTAAGCAGCTTTTTGCCATCCTAGACAAGATGGGCCACAAGTGGGCCGAGGACTGTGTTCACGTCCCCTTCGGTATGGTTAGCCTAGAAGAAGGGACCCTGTCTACCCGTCAAGGTAAGGTTATCTACTTGGAAGACGTTCTAGACAAGGCCACCCAAGAAGTGGACAAGATTCTAGAAAAAAGAGAAGAAGACCAGGGCCGGAAGTTAGACAACCGGCAAGAGTTGGCCCATCAAATTGGGGTGGGGGCTGTCAAGTTCCAAGAGCTCTTTAACCAAAGGATCAAGGACTATGTCTTTAACTGGGAGCAAACCCTAAGTTTTGATGGGGAAACCGGCCCCTATGTTCAGTACAGCCATGCCCGGGTCTCTTCCCTCCTAAACAAGGGGGGCTTCTCAAAAGAGGACCCCATCAAGACAGACCTCCTTGGTGAAAAAGAAGAGATCGACCTTTTGAGAAGTCTTTATGGTTTTAGCCAAACCGTTATAGATGCCCATGAAAAATATGAACCCTATTTTATCACCCGGTATATTGTGGAACTAGCTAAAAACTTCAACAAGTACTACAACGCCACCCAAATCCTAGTAGAGGACCAAGACTTAAGGCGGGCTAGACTGGGCCTTTGCTATGGGGTCAAGGTGGTCCTTAAGACCGGCCTTTCCCTACTCGGGATAAAGGCCCCAGAGGCCATGTGATCTTTCCTATGGAAGGACTACTTGTTGGGCTCAACGCTAGCTTTAGCCATACCAACCTGGCCATCCGCCTCCTCCAGGCTGTGGCCAGGTCACCTGTAGATTTTCTAGAATTTACCATCAACCAGGAAGAGGCCCTTATCCTGGAGGCCATCTTAGATAGGCAGCCTAAATATATTTTTTGGTCCTGCTATATTTGGAACATGGAAAAAATCCGGGCACTTTCAGAAAGCCTAGCCCTTATAGATCCTGGCCTTAGTCAGTGGTTAGGTGGACCAGAAGTCAGCTTTGACGGTCAGACTTTTTTAGAAGACATGCCCTGGATTCAAGGGGTCATCCTAGGAGAGGGAGAGGTCACCTTTCCCAAACTCCTAGAGGCCCTAGAAGGGGAAAGGAGCCTAAGAGAGGTCCCGGACCTAGTCTACCGAGAGCGGGGAAGGGTCCACCAGACCCCCTTTTTAAATGAAAAGCTCCCCATGGACAAGATGCCCCGCCTGGACTACCAGGGGGAAGACCTAACCCATAAGATCCTCTATTATGAGGGCATGAGAGGCTGTCCCTATAAGTGTTCCTACTGCCTGTCCTCTAGGGACAACCAGGTCCGTCTTAGGTCCACAGACCTTCTCAAGGAGGACATGGGCCTACTTTTTAGGACCGGGAGCCGGCAAATAAAATTTATAGATAGGACCTTTAACCTAGACAAGGCTAGGAGCCTAGACATCCTAGACTTTTTTATCCAGGAGGCCCCCCAGGGGATTAACATCCACTTTGAAGTGACCCTAGAACTTTTAGACCCAGATATTATCCACCGGCTAAAGAAGGCCCCACCAGGTCTTTTTCAGATCGAAGCAGGCATTCAAACCACCAGCCCCCAGGTCTTAGACCATATCCATAGAAAAAATGATCTAAAAAAGGCCAAGGAGGTTATGGACAGTTTAGATGAGGCCCAAAAGATGCACCGGCACCTGGACCTTATTATCGGCCTGCCTGGAGAGACCCTGGATACCTTCAAAAAAAGCTTTGATGATGTCTACCAGCTGGGGCCAGAAAAAATCCAGGTGGGCTTTTTAAAGCTTCTTAGGGGGACAGAACTTAGGGACCGGGCCCCTGAGTTTGGCATTAAGTATCTCAACAAGGCCCCCTACGAAGTTTTAAGGACAGATAGCCTATCTGGCCGGGACATCCTTTTTCTAAAAAACTTTGCCCATATTATAGAAGACTATTACGACGACCAGGTCTTTAAAAGAACCAATGGGCTCCTTATGGCCTTAAAGGGCCTAAGGCCCTCCGGCCTCTTCTGGTCCCTTACAGAATTTTTAAAAGAAGAAGACCTAGTCTATGCCGGCAGGAAGGGCCCCCGGCTCTTTATAAACTATTGGGCCTTTATAAAAAACCAGGTCCAAGACCCAGAAGAAAGGGCCCAGGTCTATGAGGCCCTAAAAGAAGACTTCTATATGGCCCACAACCGCTATATAGGCCATGTCCTAGACCTGGATGACCAGGAACTACCCAACAGAGCCATTGTAGACTGGCTAGAGGACCTGGGGCCCCAGGTCCAAGAGGCCCAGGGCTTTAGTCGGAGGGATATTTCTAGAAACATTCGGGGCATTGTCCTAGCCCGGCAGAAAAAAGAGCTCCTTATTGTCTACAAGGACCATAAGTACCACTGCCATTTTGAAAGGGAGGCAAAATCATCATGATTGAAGATTTATTAAGGGTATACAGGGACGCTGGAAGAAAGACCCTTGAAACCATCAAGACCCAGCCCCTGGCCCTTCTTTTACCTTTAGGCCTACATCTTTTGTTTACCTTAGTGGACCGTTTGTCTGGAAGCCTAAGTAGGACAGGCCTCTTGGCTGGTTTTATCCTAGCCATAATCTACGCCCTGATCACATCCCTGGGCCTCAGCCAATATGACTATCTTATCCGCTATCAGACCTTAAATAGGGGCAACCCCCTAGACCAAGCTAGGGCCTATTTTACCCCCGTCTATAGTGTTTACTTTATTCTGATGATCCTATCCATCCTTCTGGGGAGCTTGCCCAATGCCTTTGGCCCCCTTGTCCTTCTCTATTTTATCTTCAACCCCTTGCCAGAAGTCCTTTATATTAGTCAAAGATACGGCCTAGATGCCATGAAGAAGGCCCTGGAATTTACCAAAGCAAACTTCCTTCATTGGCTACTGGCCCTGGGCCTTTATATCCTTTTGTCTACACTTATTCTAGGCTGGCCCCAGGTTTTTAGGGGACTTGTCTTTAGCGATATTGTAGACCAGATGTTAGGTTTTAGACCCTATCTGGGGGGAGGCATTAGCCAAAATACTAGGGCCCTTTTAGCCCAAATCCTAACCGGCTTTTATATGGTCTACAGGGGCCACCTTTACAAGAACCTAGCCACATCCAGCCGGAGAAAGAGAGACTATATGGGGGCATGGCAATGAACCTAGACTATTTTTTCCCACAAGCAAAAGACCAAGTGGTCTTTGTAGAAAGAAAAGAAGCCAAGACCCAAGAAGACCTAGGCCTTAGCCCAGAGACCCCTCTTCCTATTATGGTAGATGACCTTATAGACCAGGTAAGGGCCGGACAAGATAAAACTCTTCAAGGAAGAGCCGTCCTAAGGGGGATCTTCTATGTTTTAGGCCTGGACCAAGACCTTAGCCATAAGGCAAATTATGAAAACCTTCTTAAGACCCATAGGCAAGATAGCCAGGCCTTTTTAAGGGGCCTAGTCCTAGAAGCCCTAAAAGAAGAAGACCTCCTAAAGAGCCTTCTCTTTAGCCAGGCAGGCCTTAGGCTCTTTGAAGACCTAGATTTTTCTAAGATCCATATAAGGACCATGGAAAAAATCTACAATAGGGAATGGCAAAAGGGTCCAGAGGCCCAGCCAAAAGAACTCAAGGCCCTCCTTGAAGAAATCATCACAAGCTATGAAGACCTTCTTAAGAAAGATCCAGACCTCTTTTTTGCCAATGAAGGCCTAGCCTATATCTTTAAGGCCAAGGGGCAATATCTTAAGGCCCGGCTCTACTTTGAAAAGGCTCTCCAAGGGGCCCAGGAAGAAGAGGACAAGAATCAAATCCGAGATGAACTAAGCCTTATAGAAGACGATGCCTACCTAGAGGCCGCCATCACCTACCTAAACTATGGGAAATTCCATGAAGCCCTCTTTCAGCTAAGCCACATTAGTGAAGGCTACAGGGACCGGTCCCGGGTAGACTACGGCATGGCCCTAGCCTATGATAAGTTAGGCCAAAGAGAGGCAGCTAGAGAAGCCTTTGAAAGAGCCCTAGACCTTCAGGCCTCTAGAGCCGCCTACTACAACGACTATGCCATCTTCCTTTATAATGGAGGAGACCTAGAAGGCGCCCTAGCTCTTCTTAGCCGAGGCCTTGAAGAAGTAGAAGACAAGGAAGACCTCTATTATAATAGGGGCATCCTAGAATACCAAAGGGGCCAATATAGCCAGGCCCTAGAAGACTTTAAAAGCTCGGGCAAAGGACAAGAAAGTCCAGAAGTAGCCAGCCTAATTGAGCAGTTAGAGGAGGGCCTAAGCTAGGGGAAGGGACCCGGGGGAAAGCCCCTATTTAGCCAAACTAGGGGCAGGTAAAAAACATGAACATTTTGTAAAAAGGTCCTTGACATTGTAAATTTTAGGTAGTATACTAATAAAAGTCATCACTCGGAAAACA
>JAUNLJ010000013.1:30726-46969 GCA_030532305.1 Tissierellia bacterium | reverse complement strand
GAAAAAAAGTCCTGGTCATCCAGGACTTTTTAAATCTTACTTTTAGTCTAGCAAAGCCTGGGCTAGGGCCTGGGCTTTTTCTAAATCTTCTTCCTTGGGCTTCCATTTAACCTTGACTTCTTCCTCTACCAGGTCAAAACCAGCCTCTTCTAGACTTTTTCTTAGGACCTTGTTGCCTTCCCCACTCCAGCCGTAGGATCCAAAGACCCCGGCCTTTTTCCCTACAAAGTGGAGCTCCTTGACAAAGTGGAGGATGCCTGCCACAGAGGTTAGAATATCCCGGCCTACAGTGGGGGAGCCTACAGCAATGGCCTTGGACCGGAAGACTTCTGTCATCAGGTCGTTGCGGTCGGTGTGGGCCACATTAAAGACCTTGACCTTGGTGGAGGGAGATAGGAAAGAAATTTCCCGGGCCAAGCGGTGGGCAATGGCCTGGGTGGCCTCCCACATACTGTCGTATAAAATGGTGATCTGGTCTTCCTGGTAGGCATCGGCCCAGCGAACATAGGCCTCTACAATCTGTTCAGGATGGTCCCGCCAAATGGCCCCATGGCTGGGGGCAATCAGGTCAATATCTAGGTTCATGGCTAGGATTTCTTGGAGCTTTCTAGCGGCCATTTTTGAGAAGGGGTTTAAAATATTGGCATAATATTTCATGGCCTGTTCCCACAGGACGGCCTGGTCGGCATAGTCGTTAAAGAGCTCTTCTACAGCATAGTGCTGGCCAAAGGCATCGTTGGAGAAGAGGATCTTGTCTCCTGTCATATAGGTAGCCATACTGTCTGGCCAATGGAGCATCTTCATTTCCACAAAGACCAGTTTCTTTCCATTGCCAATATCCAGGCTATCTCCTGTCTTAACCACCTGGAAGTTCCATTCAGGATGGTGGTATTGGCCCACCAAAGAGTCTACTGCCGCCTTAGTACAGTAGATGGGAAGGTCGGGCACTTCTTCCATAAGGGCAGGTAGGGACCCGGAATGGTCCACTTCCCCGTGGTTCATGACTAGGTAGTCAATGGACTTTAGGTCCACTTCTTCCTTTAGGTGCTTAATAAATTCATCCTTGTGGGGGGACCAGACGGTGTCAATAAGGACGGTCTTTTCTTCTTTAATCAAATAACTGTTTTGAGAAGAGCCTTGGGTTACAGAATAGTCGGACCCATGAAATTCTTCAAGCTCCCAGTCTATCTTTCCAACCCAATAGACATTGTTCTTTACTTGCTTTTTCATCCCAGAACCTCCTTTTCATAAACTGGAAATAAAATAGAATTTTCCTTGTATATATGGATAAAGATATCCTCAAACAAGTCCCTTAGCTCTTGGTAGGTCCTTTCAAAGGTAACACAGACATCCTCTGGTAGGGTCAAATTGTCTGTACGGTCTAAAATCTCTTGAATAATCTCCCCTGCCTGGGTATGCTCTTCTTCTAAGATGGCCACCTTGTCTAGGGTCTCTTGGTCCTTCTTTTGCCGCATAAGGGGGAAAGTTTCCCTTTCTTCCTGGGCAAAATGGGCCTCTAGCTCTAGCTTGAGAAGGCCAAAGTTTTTATGGAGGAAGAGTAGGAGGTCCTTATGGTTTTGGTAGTGGGCCCAAAGGATCCTATTTAGGTCTTCTTCCACAGCAGCCATTAGGCGCAATTCATCAGCATGGTGGGTGGCTTCTAAAGAATCCAGCATGTCCTTTAGGCTAAGTTTTTCAAAGTCCTTTAGGTCCATTTGCCGGCTGGTTTCCTGGGGCTTTTTAGCCACTTCCTTGTCCACCAGCCTAAGAAAACTATCCAGGTCATAGTTTTTCTTTTGGGCCACCACTTCCAGACTATCCTTGCCCCCACAGCAATAGTCCACGCCTAAGTCGTTAAAAACATCCATCATATGGGGATGGTCCTTGACAATACTTCCTACAGATATATTTTTTTTCATGTCTTCACTTCCCTTCTGTTATCTATAGGATAGACCATCTGGCAAGGGAAATCTGTGCGCGCCCGCACACATTTAATCTATTCGTAGACGTTCTAGGTTTTTTATGCGAATTTTTTTGTAGCCTTCTCTTTCAATGGTCCCCTCCTGGACCAGTTCTTGAAGCTTTCTAGAGACAGTCTCCCGTCTTAGCTGGATGCTGGCGGCAATGGTCTCTGTGGACAGGGGGATGTCTCGGCTTTCTAATTTTTGGGACCGGAAAAATAAAAAATGCTCCAATCTTTTTTTGGCATCGGGAATGGATAGGATCCGGTAGACTTCCCTTTCTTCATAGAGCTTCCGGCCCAAGAGCTCAATGACCTTAAAGGCAAAGTCTCCCTTTTTTAAATTTTCTTTTAAGAGGTCCAGGGTCAAGATACACAGGTGGGTCTTTTCCAAACAAATCCCATAAAGGCCAAAGTTTCTTTTAGAAAAAAGATATTCTTCCCCTATGGTTTCATTGACCCCCTTTAGGGCATGGATATACTCCTTGCCCTCCTCATCGTAGGCTGAAAGTTTAATCTTCCCCTTCTGGATAATAATAATTCGATCTGCTGGGTCTTCTGGGGAGAAGACCACCTCTTCCTTGTCCAGGTGGATATGCTGGGCCCCCTCCATGACGGCATTTTGTTCTTGGGGGCCAAAGTCTTCAAAAAGTTCCACTTTTTCTAGGCAAAGGCCACAGCGGCTACACACTTGATCCACGGCTCACCCTCCTTCTATTTTGTCTTTAAAAGCCCCTTAAAAAACTATTTAAGGGGCTTTTTTAGCGAGGCGTCTTGTCTTTTTTCTCTTCCGATCTTTTATAGGGGGAGTTCAATAAAGATTTGGAAGTAGTCCCCATCAACGACAATCCTAAATTGACCTCCTAGGATTTCTGTTAGATTGGAGGCAATATATAGACCCAAACCACTGCCTTCTGTGGTCCGGCTCTTTTCTGCCCGGATAAATTGGGCCTGCAAAAAGTCTGTATTTTCTTCAATGGGGTCCTTGGCTGTGTTTTTGAGGTTAAAAAAGAGTTTGTCCTCCGTCACATGGCTCCGGGCCAGGACCTCTGTATGGGCTAGGGAATACTTATAGACATTGGAAAAGAGGTTTTCTATAATCCGTCCTAGGATGTTGGGGTCCGAATAAAGGAGGATGTCCTCCTTGTTGGACTCATAGGTGAAATTAAGGCCCTTCTTTTCAAACTCCGCATCAAAGTCCCCATAAATCTGGCTGACGAGTTCAGAAAAGTCCAAGAGGACCGGCTCTACGGTCACATTGCCCGTCCCCGTCTTGGAGGCATCAATCAGGTCCACAATCATGGACTTGAGCCTTTCTGAATTTCGCCCTAGGATCTTTAGGTAGTTTCTGGCCTCCTCATCCATGGTTTCTTTTTTGCTGAGAATATCCGTATAGTTGATAATAGAGGTCAGTGGGGTCTTTAGGTCGTGGCTAATGTTGGTAATAAGCTCCGACTTCATTTTTTGGGACTGGAAGGATTCCTGGGCTGCCTGGTAGAGCTGGTCCTTGATCCGGGTCAAATCCAGGAGGGCCTCCCGGCTACTGGCATTAATCATGGGACTATAGACAGAAATTTCTTCATAGGACTGGGTTTCCCGGATGGCCCCCCTTAGGATCCGGTTTTGAATGACCATATCTTCCCAGATGATCATAAGCCGGAGGGTCCCTAAAAGGACCACACTAAATTCTGGCACCACAAAGGAATAGGCCAGGACTAGGACCAAGAGATTGGCCAGGAAGAAGAAAAGATAGATCTTTTCCCTTTTTATTTCCATGAGTAGGTGAAATAAAAGGACCTTCCGGGTGGCCTCTCTGGATAAAACTTTGATTAATAGGAAAAAAAGCCCTATAATAATAGAGATAGCCCCTATAAAAATATAGAAGACCCGGTTATAGTAAAGGGTGACTTGGTCCCCTAGGCCCCCTAAAAAAATACCAAAAAAGAAAAAGAGGAAGAAGAAAGAATCAATGGTGACCCCTTCTACAAAGATTTCTTTTTTATAGTGCCTAAAGGCCCAGGAAAAAAAGCTGGCTATCCGGTCTCTTAAGGAATAAAACATCAATGATTTTCCTCAAGCTTGTAGCCCATCCCATAGATGGACTTAATCAGGTCTGGCTTACGGGGGTTAATCTCTACCTTGTCCCGGATATGGGAAATATGGACAGAAATAACCTTTTTCACATCATGGGCTGCCTCTTCCCAGACCTGCTCATAGATTTCATCAGAGGAAAAAACCCGGCCAGGATTTTTGACAAAGAGGAGGAGAATCTTGTACTCGTGGGGGGTTAAAAGAACACTTTCTCCATCCACTAGGACCTCCTTGGACTTGTCATCAATGGTGATCCGGCCTGCCCGGTAGATCTCATCAGAAATTCCCGCTGAGCCCAAGGAGGTGTAGCGGCGAATCCCACTATTGACCCGGGCAATGAGCTCAATGGCATTAAAGGGTTTGGTGATATAGTCATCTGCCCCCACATTTAGGCCAATGATCTTGTCGGTGACCTCTGCCTTGGCACTCAGGATAATAATGGGAATATTGGCATGTTCACGAATCTTTAAGATGGCGGTGATCCCGTCCATATTGGGCATCATTAGATCCATTATAACCAAATGGATGTCCTCTTTTTCCATAATATCTAGGGCCTCTTGCCCATCATAGGCAGGAAAGACCTCGTAGCCCTCTGCCTTTAGGTAGATCTCAATGGCCGATACAATATCCTTTTCATCATCACAAACTAAAATATTATATTTCAAACTCCCTTACCTCCCAACAGGTTTTTAGATATATCTAGCTATTCTTATTCTACCATAGATAAAAGAATCTTGTTCACTTAAGGAGAAAGTCCATGACAAAGCTTATACAAAATTTAGACAAGTTAAAAAACAGGCCCTTCTTTGCCTTTTTTGATGCCTGGATCTATTCCATCCTAGACCAGCTTCTTTTACAAAAGGCCGCTTCCCTGGCCTACTACCTTATCCTATCTATTTTCCCCTTTCTCATTGCCCTTTTAAATATCCTCCCCCACACCCCCATTGGGGACGTGAATATTATTGCCCCCTTAACCCAGGCCTTCCCTGAAGAAATTAGCCGGATCCTTATCTTGTTTATCCGGGACATTAAAGTCTCTAACTCCTCTACCCTTCTTTCCTTCTCTCTTGTGGCCGGTCTTTGGTCTGCCTCTTCAGCCCTAAGGCAGATTATCCGAAACATCAATTTTTCCTACGACTTTACCAAGGACAGGAGCTTTTTCTCTAACCTGGCCCTCTCCTTGGGCCTGACCCTGGGGCTCATCTTCCTTATTATCTTGATTTTTATCACTCAAATTTTTAGGGACCAGGTGACCCAGCTTATAAACTCCATCCCCTCCCTAAAGGGCCAGTTCTACCTGGCCGGTCGCTTTAGCCAGCTGATTATCCCCTTGGCCTATATGTTTCTTAGCTTCTTCCTCCTCTATTACCTCTGCCCCAGAAAGGAGGACCGGCAAAATATCCCCACCCAGACCTTTCTTCCTGGAGCTATCTTTTCAACGGTCTCCCTGGTGATCTTCAGTCAGATCTTTAAATTTTATATCTCCAACTTCTCCTCCTATGCCGTCACCTACGGGTCCTTGGCCGGGATCATTATCTTCCTTCTCTGGCTCTATCTCCTGGGCCTGATTATCCTTTTGGGAGGGGCCCTTAACGCCAATGTCCTAAGGGCTAAAAAGGGCCGCCTCAAGTGGCCCAGAAAAGAATCCCTAATTAAAAATTTAATCGACCCCAAGCCTTAAAGACCAAAAAGCCCAAGAGCTCACTTGCACTCTTGGGCTTTTTAGATGCTTTTTTATTTTTGAATCCCCCCACTAACTGCTAAAACCAAGCCATAAACCGCCTTGGCTCCTCCAGCCTTAAGGGCCCGGGCCCCTTCTTCTAGGGTGGCCCCTGTGGTCATAATGTCATCAATAAGTAAGAGACTTTTGCCCTCCACATCTCCTTGGGCCTGGAGGCTGTCCTTAAGGTTTGTCCGCCTCTGCCAGCCCCTTAGGCCCACCTGGGCCTTGTGGGGCCTGGTTTTTTCCAGGCAGGTTGCCAGGTCCATGTCTAAAATCTGGACTATTTTTTCTGCCAGGAGCTTAGACTGGTTGTAGCCCCTTTTCCTCTCCCGGCTCTTTTCCATGGGAATGTAGGTGACCTGGTCTATCTTTTTGTCTAGGCCCCTATCCAGGATACAGTCTGCCATAAATCCAGCAAAGACAGGAGCCCAGTAGGTCTTGTGCTGGAACTTAAAGAGGTGGAAGTATTTTTTTAAGAGGTCGCTATAGCTAAAGCAGGCATAGGTCCTCTCCAAAAGGGACCCTGGCCGAAAAACTTCCTGGCCAAAAAGGCCCATACTGGCCAGGCAGTGGGGGCACAGGCCGTGGGTAAGATCCACATCCTGGTGGCAGATATAGCAGCCGCCCCGGTGAAACAAATTCCCCTTCCGTCTCATAGGTCTTCCTCCATCAAGGTCTTGTAGTTTAAAAGTTGGTCCTTTAGACCACTGTAGCGCTTGTTAATCCGGTTGTTTTTTATCATCCGGTCTAGGACCTTCTCTTCCCCCACCAGGACCACCAGGCTCTTGGCCCGGGTGATGCCTGTGTAAAGGAGGTTACGGGTTAAAAGCATGGGAGGGCCTCCCACCATGGGCATGACCACCAGGGGAAACTCGGACCCCTGGGACTTGTGGACCGTAAAGGCATAGGCTGGCATGATCTGGTCTAGGTTAGACCGGTCATATTGGACTTCCTTCCAGTCATCAAAAAGGACCGTGACCTCCCCCTCCTCTGGATCTATCTGGATAATATGGCCCAGGTCCCCATTAAAGACCCCCTGGCCCTGGGATTCATAGATGGAGGACTGGCTGGTCCACTCCACTTGGTAGTCGTTTCGGGTCTGCATGACCTTGTCCCCCACCCGGTAGTCAAAATCCCCCACCCTTAGGCTGGCCTGGCCCTGGTCTGGATTGAGGGATTCTTGAAGGAGGCGGTTTAAACTTTCTGTCCCACAAGGGCCCTTTTTCATGGGAGAGAGGACCTGGATATCCTCTAGGGGGTCCAGGTTGTAGTGGTGGGGCAGGCGGGTCTTAACCAGGTCCCCAATCAGGTCCCGGGCCTCCTCTCCCGTCCGGGTCCGTACCAAGAAAAAGTCCTGGCCGGCCTGGTTTAAAAGGGGGGCCTGGCCCTGGTTGATCCGGTGGGCATTTTGCACGATCATGGAGGACTCCGCCTGACGGAAAATCACGTCCAAATTGATGGTGGGTAGGATGCCACTTTCAATAATGTCGTGGAGGACATTGCCGGCCCCCACCGAGGGCAGCTGGTCCTTGTCTCCCACCAGGACCAGGCGGCTATCCTCCTTCATCCCCTCTAGGAGGTTATTCATAAGGAGAAGGTCCACCATGGAGGCCTCATCAATAATAACCACATCCGCCTCTATGGCCTGGTCCACCTCCCTATATTCTTCCTCAAAGTCCTCTCCCCCATAGTCAAACTGGAGGAGGCGGTGGATGGTCTTGGCCTCCCGGCTGGTGGCCTCCTCCATCCGCTTGGCCGCCCGGCCTGTAGGGGCTCCCAGGGCCACCTTGAGACCCAGGGTCTCCATGGCCATGACAATGGCCCTAAGGGTGGTGGTCTTTCCTGTCCCCGGTCCCCCTGTAATGACCAGGGCCCCATGGGTCAAGGAGGCCTGGAGGGCCTCCTTCTGCTTGTCTGAGAGCCTAAAGTCCATCTGGTCCCCTATCTTCTTAAGGACCTCCTCCACAATCCCCTGGGGCAGGTCTATTTGGGCCTTTTGGGCAAGGGCCTGGGCCACATCTAGTTCCGCCCGGTAGTAGGGGGTCAGATAGGCCCGGCCCTCCCCTTCTAGGGAGGTCAGATAGATCTTAGGGTCTATGGCCAGCTGGACCAGTTCATCTGCCAGGTCCTCTGTTTCCATTTTTAAGAGCTGGCTGGTTTTCTCCAGCCAGAGGTCCACAGGCAAATAGGTGTGGCCATCAGCCAGGGCCTCCCTGAGGGTGTACTTTAAGGCCGCCTGCTTCCTAAAGGAGGACTGGGGGTCATAGCCCAGGCTGGTGGCAATTTGGTCGGCCCTAAGAAAACCAATCCCCTGGATATCGTCAGCTAGCTGGTAGGGGTTGGCCCGGATAAAGGCCTCGGTTTTGTCTCCATAAAATTTGTGGATCTTTAGGCTAAGAGGCAGGCCCAGGCCCAAGGACTGGGTAAAAAGGAGGAGGTCCCTTAACTCTCTTTGTTCTAAAAAGCTTTCTTTGATAGAGGCCATCCGTTTTTTCCCCAGGCCACTTATTTCCTGGAGCCGGTCCGGGTCCTTTTCCAAAATTTCCAGGGTCTGGTCCCCAAAGTGGTCCACAATCTTTTCTGCCGTCTTTGGGCCCAGGTATGGAATAAGGCCAGAGGACAGGTAGCCCACAATGGCCTGCCTGTCCTTTGGCCTTTTAAAATGCACTTGTCTAAAGGCAAACTGTTCCCCATACTTGCCATGGTAGGTCCAGTCCCCCTCTAGCTCCATATGTTCTTTGGTATAGATAAAGGGGCTGTTGCCTACAATGGTAAATTCTTCCTCTTCTGAAAGAAACCTAGCCACAGTATAGCCATTATCTTCATTCCTAAAAATAATGCTGGTTACAACCCCTTCAATGAACACCTCATCCAACTCCTTTATTTTCTTAAGGCTTCCCAATCTTTCTTGATGGCCTCAGCACGATCTGTCTTTTCCCAAGGAGCCCCTAGGTCTTCCCGGCCCATGTGGCCATAACTGGCCAAGTCCTTGTAGATGGGCTTTAATAGGTCTAGGTCCCGGATAATGGCCGCAGGTCTTAGGTCAAAGTGTTTTTCTGCTAGCCCTTCAATTTCTTCTTCACTGATCCGGCCGGTCCCAAAGGTATCCACATAGATGGATAGGGGCTTGGCCACCCCAATGGCATAGGCCAGACCCACTTCACAGCGGTCACAAACCCCAGAAGCCACTAGGTTCTTGGCCACATACCTGGCCGCATAGGAGGCAGACCGGTCCACCTTTGTGGGGTCCTTGCCACTAAAGGCGCCCCCTCCGTGACGGGACCGGCCCCCATAGGTGTCCACAATAATCTTACGGCCTGTTAAGCCAGAGTCCCCCACAGGTCCCCCCACCACAAAGCGGCCAGTGGGGTTGACGTAGATCTTGGTCTGGTCATCTAAAAGGTCCCCTACCACAGGTTTTACCACTTCCCGGATAATATCTTCCCGGATTTGGTCTAGGCCCACTTCTGGTGCATGTTGGGTGGAGATCACCACATTTTCTAGACGGACAGGCTTGTCTCCCTCGTAGGCTACGGTGACCTGGCTCTTTCCGTCTGGTCTAAGATAGGTTAGGGTCCCATTTTTACGAACTTCAGCCAGTCTTTTAGAGAGTTTGTGGGCCAGGGAAATAGGTAGGGGCATGAGCTCCTTGGTTTCCCGGCAGGCATAGCCAAACATCATCCCTTGGTCTCCAGCTCCAAAGGCGTCTAACTCTTCTGTATTGGCCTCTTTAAAACGATTAACCCCTTGGGCTATATCTGGACTTTGTTCTTCTAGGGAAGATAGGACCGCACAGGTATCCGCATCAAAACCTGCATGGGCATCGCCCGTATAGCCTATCTCCCGGATGGTTTCCCTAACCACCTTGTTAAAATCCACATAGGCTGTGGTAGAAATTTCTCCCGTAATAATAACCATCCCTGTAGAGGCCATGGTCTCACAAGCTACCCTAGCCCCTGGATCCTTTTCCAGGATGGCATCTAGGATGGCATCAGAAATTTGGTCACAGACCTTGTCAGGATGACCCTCTGTAACTGATTCAGATGTAAAAACCCATTTCTTCATTCTATTTCCTCCTAAACCTTTATCTTGCAAATAAAAAATACCTGCCAATATCTAGCAGGTCCTTTCTTTATCTGTCAGATCTGCTAGAGAACTGTAGGATTTAGCACCTTTGACTTGTCAGGTTGCCGGGCTTCACAGTGCCTATTCACTCCACCACTCTTGATAAATTCATATACTCTTGTTATTCCATCATAGCAAAGCTGGCCTGCGAATGCAAGATTTTGGAAAAATTTCATCTTTCTTTCACTAAGACCAGCCTGGCTATGCCACATCTTTATTCAGCCTGCTCAGATGCCCCCTCCTCCTGGGAAGGGGTCTCTTGGACCACTGGACGGGTCCCCACAAGAACCACCCGGTCCCTGGGCACATAGGCCGACTTGTTTAAAAGGGTCCGCTCCACTTCCTTCCCGTCCACCAGCTTGACCTTCCAGGTCTGGTAGTTGGATCCGGCTGCCCCCTTGTTCTCTACCTTCTGTTCTCCCTGGTAGAGGGCGGAAGTCTGTTTGGTAATGGTCCTGGGTCCGTAAGAGCCTAGAGACTCGGGAACCAGATCAATTTCATAGTCCATGGCCTCCTTGTTGCCTAGGACCTGGTAGGTCAGGTCATCCCCATTGGCGGTGGCCATAATAAAGATGGGGTCCTCCTTATTGTTCTTAAACTTTAAGTCCTTGTAGCCTTCCACCACGGCCGCATCGGTCCCATTGGGCACATAGCCAATGGGACGGGAGTGGTTGTGCCGCTCCGTAATCTCTAGGTCCGCCCGGACCAGGGCATTATAAAGGGTGGTGGACACCTGGCAGACACCGCCACCAACCCCCCGGTCAAAGTCCCCATTAATAATGACCCCGGCCGTCTTAAAGCCATTGGCACTGGTAATGTCTCCAATAGTTTCTAAAAAGGAGATCCCTTGACCGGGTTTTAAGAGGAGCCCACTGGTTAGGGAAGAGGCCAGGGCAATATTGTCCTTCCGGTTGGCCTCAGAGCTAGAATAGTTGGTGGAGAAGGAGGATAGGACCCCGGTGATCCCCTTAAAATGGTCTGCCTGGATTTCGGCCGCCCTAGTCTCAACGGGTAGGTCCAGCTGGAGGGTCTTAAAGTCCCAGTCCTCAAAGACCTTCTTGCTGGCCTCTATATCTAGCCGGCGCCCTTCCTGGGCAGGAAGAATGTCGATCTCGGGCCCCTCTCCCTTGATCCTAATTTGGGCATCCACAGGGTCCCTGTCCACCTCCTTGGCCAGATCAGCTAGGTAGAGATTCCTCTTCCGGCTGTCTAGGCTCTCCTTCAGGTCTAGGTCGTAGCCCCCAAAAAGCCCCTTGCTTATATGGGCTAGTCTTTGGCTTAAGGGACCCTTTTTCCCCAGGCTAAAGGCCTGGTCTAAGCTGGCCTCTTGGTTTAGGTCATAGCCCAGGTCTGAAAGCTTAAGCTGGTCCTTTTTGGAACCTGCCTGGATGGCTATAAGCTCCTCCCTTTTCTCCTCTTCATACTTGTCTAAGAGAAGGGCCACCTCCTGCCTGGTTTTTCCCCCTAGGGGGGCTCCCTGGAAACGGGTCCCATAGACCAGGCTGTCACTGGTTAGGTTCCAATAGAAGAAGGCAAAGATCCCCCCCACTAGAAGGACCACGACCAGACCAAGGGCTAGGATGGGGCCCTTGCTAAACTTTTCCTTTATTCTATCCATATCCATACCGTCTATCTCCTTGTTTGTTGATAGTATTTGCAAAAGCTTTTTAAGCTACAGATCTCACACTTGGGTTTTCTGGCCAGGCAAATCTTTCGACCCTGGAAAATAAGAAGATGGTGGAGATGGCTCCAAGTGGAAGGAGGAAAGAGCTCTTGAAGCTGGTCTTCTGTTTTTTCTACGGTCTTGGCCTGGGCCAGGCCCAGCCTGTTGGACACCCGAAAGACATGGGTATCTACAGCAATGGCTGGAAGGCCAAAGGCCACCGAGGCCACCACATTGGCCGTCTTTTTCCCTACCCCAGGTAATTTCACCAGCTCTTCTATGGTCTGGGGTACCTCCCCCCCATAGTCCTCTAAGAGAATCCGGGTGGTGGCCAAAATATTTTTGGCCTTATTCCGGTAAAAACCACAGGAATGAATAAGCTCCTCTAAGCCCTCCTGGCTCAGCTGAACCATCTCCTGGGGCCCGGGATAGGCCTTAAAAAGGTCCTTGGTTATAATATTGACCCGGACATCTGTACACTGGGCCGACAAGATGGTGGCCACCAGAAGCTGGTAGGGGGTCTCATGGTCCAACTGGACCTGGGCATCGGGGTGGATCTTGTTTAATTCTTCATATATTTCTAGAGCAAGCTCTCTATTCATCTAGGCATCTCTCCATTCTACCTCCACCAGGTCTAGGTCATAGGTGGCCTCTATCCATCTAAGGAAGGACCCTAGGACCCTTTCTGCCTGGACCCTACTTTCACAGCAGGTGCAAGCCTCCAGGCAAGTCACCTGGAGCTTGTCCTGTAGGGCTAGTTCGCATATGGCTATCTGAAACTGCCGCCTAGACCGGGTCAAAAGAGACTGCAGAAGGCGCCTCTTATCTTTTAAGGACTGGCAGGCTGGCAGGTGTAATTTTATTTTAAGTGCAAGAATCATCTTTTCCCCAATATTATAATTATACCCTATTTTTAATTTGAATCTGAATGATTTTTATATATAATTTCCCTGTTTCTTAACCAGACCTTTTTCCCCCGCCAGGCCCCAGCCAGTTGGCCATAGGCCCTCTTAAAATCCCGGTTGGAAAGGGTCTGTAAATCCCCTAGCTGGATGGTCTTTCTAAGGGGACCCCACAGGCTTAGGTCCTGGGTTTTTATCCCTTGGTTAAGGGGGCAGACCCACTGGCAGACATCACAGCCATAGAGACTATCTCCAAGAATTTTTTCTTCTTCTGGCCCCAGGTCCCCCTTCTTTTGACTGATCCAAGACCGGCAGGTCTGGGGATTGATTCCCTCCTCCCCCAGGGCCTGGCCAGGACAAGCCTTCTGGCAGGCCTGGCAGTCTTTGCAGGATAAAAAGAGGGCCTCCTGTCTATCCTCCCTTAGGTCCAGGTCTGTCAGCAAAAGGCCCAGGGCCACATAGGACCCCAGGTCCCTGTGGATAAAGAGACCATTTTTCCCAATGATCCCCCGGCCTGTGGCCTGGGCCAGGCTCCTCTCCAAAAGAGGACCTGTGTCCACCTGGATGGCCCCCTCAAAGGGCCCCAGCCTCTTTTTTATGGCCTGGGCTAGGTCTTGGATCTTTTCTTTTAAGACCTGGTGGTAGTCCCGGCCCCAGGAGACCGAGGCCAAGCGCCCCTCCCCCTCTTTTAAGGCCAGGGGGCTAGAAGGGGGCAGCTGGATAAAAACCAAGAGGATAGACCGGCAGGAGGCCAGGGTCCTTCTTGGGTCTATCCGCCTGGCCAGGTCCTCCTCCTCAATCTCTAGCTCCCAGCCAGCCTGCCTCCTCCAGGCCAAGAGGGCCTCCTGACCCTTAAGGTCCTCCGGATAAGCCAGACCCAGGTCATGGATCCCCAAGTCCCGGCTTATTTTTAAAATTTCTTGCCACATTGTCCTTCACCCCATGACGATTCTTCTAATCTATACTATAATATCATAGTAGTCACAAATAAATTAAGGAAATGAGATATAAATGTTTAAAAATAAAAGAAAACTTTTTAAGCTCAAGAAAGACAAAATAAACAGACCCCTCTTTATCCGAAAAAAGAGAATAGACTTTATCATGCTAGCCCTGGTCCTGGCCCTCTCCCTCTATGGCCTTGTGGTTATTTCCTCGGCCACCCTTAGCTATGGTGGCGCCGGCTATGTTAAACGCCAGGCTATAGCCAGTATCCTAGGCCTGGTCCTTATGGGAGGCCTTATGGTCACCGACTACCGCCTGTGGAAAAAACTCTACCTCCTTATCTATGGCGTTTCTATCTTCCTCCTCATCTTGACCCTGGTCTTTGGCTATGGGTCCGAGTCCTGGGGAGCCGACTCCTGGCTCCGGATTGGGGGGATTAACTTCCAGCCAGCCGAATTTGTCAAGGTGGCCCTGGTCATCAGCCTGGCCACCTGGCTAGATGACCACTACAGCCAGCTAAACGAGCCCAAGACCCTCATAAAAACCCTAGTCTTTGCCGGTCTACCCGTCCTCCTCATCCTCCTCCAACCGGACTTTGGAACCGCCATGGTCTTTATCTTCTTTATTGCCGTTATGCTCTTTTTTGCTCAGCTCGACTGGAAATATATCCTGGGCGCCCTGGCCCTGGGCCTAGCCAGCCTCCCCCTAATCTATCTTTCCCTTAGCCCCTACCAAAAGGACCGGATCCACAACTTCTTTGATGCCAGCCAAGACACCTCTGGCTCCTCCTACCAAATTGTAGAAGGCCGGATCGCCATTGGCAGTGGCCAGCTCCTGGGCCGGGGCCTCTACCAGGGGACCCAGACCCAGTACAACTACATCCCCACCAAGGCCACCGACTTTATCTTTGCCGTCCTAGTGGAAGAGCTAGGCTTTGTGGGTGGCGCCCTCCTCATCCTCCTCTATGCCGGCCTCTTTGCTAGAATGTTTAAAACAGCCCACCTGAGCCGGGACCGGATGGGGTCCCTTATGGTCATCGGCTTCATGGCCATCTTCCTTATCCATATTTGGGAAAATATCGGCATGACCATTGGCCTCATGCCCATTACCGGCATTCCCCTCCCCTTTATTTCCTATGGAGGGTCCTTCCAGCTGGTTAACCTCATCTGTATTGGCCTTATCTTAAGTGTCCGCTTTAACCTACAGGCCAGAGAAGTAGACCAGACCCACCCCCTAGGTGGCCTCCACCAATGGATCCGCCAAAAAGAAGACCAAGTGACTGGCTACTTTGACCGGAAATTAAAGGAAGAACGAGAAAAAAGAAAATAAAAAAAGACCCAGACAGGGACAAAAAAGAGGCTATGCATCCATAGACGCATAGCCTCTTTTTTAGTCTTCCTTTAGGCCTTTTAAGGGGCAAAAACCCCAATGAATAAGGGCACAAGTTTCCCTGTGCCCTATTCTAAGTCCTTATAAACTTGTCTTTATTTAATTTATAGGCTGTTTTCAATGATAAGCCAGTTTTCAACAACACCAAACTTAGATCTTCTTGCATACTCATGGGTATTGGAGGCTTCTCTAAGTTCATAATAGGCCCAGTGGGTCTTGTATAGGTCGGTAAAGTTGATCATGGCTTCTGGATTCTCTAGGGTCTCCCCTAGGCCTAGCCTATCGACTTCCCGGTCAAATAGGTTGTTGGTAATTACAACGGCTTCTGCCCGAGTGATACTTGCATCAGGTCTAAAGCTTCCATCGGGGTAACCGATAATCCGCTTATTGCCATAGGCTTGGTTAATGGCTTTTTCTCCCCAGTGGGCCTTGACATCTGCAAAAGGCGCCACAGAAGAGTTGGCCTTGTCTAGACCCATAATCAGTTGAGCAAATTCAGCCCGGGTGATCTTGTCATTGGGTCGGAAACTTCCATCGGGATAACCCCTCATAAGTCCAGCCTTAACCACGGCGTTAATGGCGCCATTATACCAGCTGGAAGGAGTGTCTGCAAAGCCAGGGGCCAGCTTGTTGGTCATATTTAACCCCTTTAGATTTGCAATCATTTGTGCAGATTCAGCCCGAGTGATAAAACCGTCAGGTCTTACACTGCCATCTGGATAGCCATGGATATAGGCATGGTGGCTTCCCTTAGAACCTGTTTCAGTTTCTGTACTTCCATCCCCTGGTTTTAGGGTCCCATTATCACCAGGTTTGTTGGAAGAGTTCCCATTGTCATCCGGTTTTCCTGGTCCTACTGGAGGTTGTTGGTTATTGTCATCTACGCCTGAATTGTGGTCGTTAACTGTAATTTCAACCTCTACTGGGCCACCAGGAAGCTTTGGATCGCTAATAGTGACGGTAATAGGACCGTCTACATTAGTCCCTGGTGTAACAAGAACATTGCCCTCGTCATCAATTCTAGCAGGAATAGTGTTTCCATCTTCGTCCTTGGCAGTCACCTCAGTATCAGCTGTTGGGTTTTCAACATCAATACCTGTGTCTTGTTCATCCTCTGTGGGACTTACATCGTTTAGGTTGTCTGTATTCACAGAAGGATTTTCTGGTGTCTGGGGATCTGCTGCGCCTACGGTTTTTGTGGTTGGCTCGGAGGCAGCTTTGCCTGTTTCTGTTTGAGTAACACTTACTGTGTCATCTTCTGCAAGAGTTACATCCTCAGGGACATCAGCTGTCCAGGTCCCGTCTTCGCCAACGGTGGCTGTGACTGTTTTGCCACCTGGTAGGGTCACAGTGATTTCTGCACCAGCTTCACCTGTTCCGCTTATGCTCTTGTCACCGGCTTTGGGGGCTGTGACTTCTGGGCTTGCAGATTTTTCTGGTGTCTGGGG
>JAUNLJ010000013.1:0-30626 GCA_030532305.1 Tissierellia bacterium | reverse complement strand
CACCGGCTTTGGGGGCTGTGACTTCTGGGCTTGCAGATTTTTCTGGTGTCTGGGGATCTGCTGCGCCTACGGTTTTTGTGGTTGGCTCGGAGGCAGCTTTGCCTGTTTCTGTTTGAGTAACACTTACTGTGTCATCTTCTGCAAGAGTTACATCCTCAGGGACATCAGCTGTCCAGGTCCCGTCTTCGCCAACGGTGGCTGTGACTGTTTTGCCACCTGGTAGGGTCACAGTGATTTCTGCACCAGCTTCACCTGTTCCGCTTATGCTCTTGTCACCGGCTTTGGGGGCTGTGACTTCTGGGCTTGCAGATTTTTCTGGTGTCTGGGGTGCTGTTACTTTGGCATCCACAGTATCTATTGATCCGTCTGGGTAGGTGACGACCACAGGGATGGTGACATCTTCTCTTATGCCACCCTCTGGGACGCTATAGTAGACCCTACCTGTTTTTGTATCCACACTTGCGCCTTCTGGTGCGCCTTGCCCAAGTTGGTAGCTAATACCTTGAGGGGCCGCTGCTGGGTCGCCATTGGCGCCAGTAAAGCTGGGGTCTGTGGTTACTTCTTGGCCTGGTGTTCCTTCTACATCTGGGTAGGAGGGGTCATACTTGTCTTTATCTTGTGGGTCAGATAGGCTTACGGCTACTGGATCAGAGCTATTGCCATAGGCGTCTTGAACGTAGGCTTGGTAATTAATGCTTTTATCCAGGGTTTGGCCCTCATCTAGGGTCACGTCAATGGCTTCGCCGGCTTGAATTTTTTCCAGATCTTCTGCTGTTAACTCGTGTTCCCCTATTACGAGGACATTCCCTTCATTTTCAGGATCAGGGTCTGGCTTAGTAATACGCACGGTGTCCCCAATCTCAAAATCAGTTTCTGCTGATCCGTCCTCAGAGTTTTTGGGCAGGCTTACGCTGACTTTATTTCCACCGTATACGCCTTCTGCCTTTGTTGGGGCTAATGGTGCCGTGAAATCGGGTTCGGCTATGGGAGGTTCGCCATCTACCTTAACCAGGATAGGCACTTCATCTCTTGACCCATCGGGGTAGGTCACCACAACAATGGCAGGTTTGTTGCCTAGTTCTGTGGTATCTACTGGCTCTTTAAAGGTATATTCTGTGCCTTCTGGCATATCGACCTTGTTTTTAATTCCATCGGCTGGATTAAGGCTGTCATTTTGGTCTACGGTAATGTCTTGACCTTGGGGGTCATAGGTCATGGCTTGAGATTTTTCTACGCTGATATTGGCGTAGATCAGGTCTTCTTCTCCAGTATCGTAGGTGATCTTTACAGGGACTCTTAGGGTCTTGCCTGCATCTGCCAATTTCTTGGTGTAGGTGATGGCCCCTGAGCTGGGATCAATAGTCACGCCAGCTGGTGCGCCATCTGCCAAGGCAAAGCTAGTGCCTTCAGGCATTTCTGTTAATTTACTTCCACTAGCCTTGTCTTCCAAGATAGGGCTAACGATTAAGGTCTCACCATTATCTATATCATCGCCTACAGTTTGATCCTCGTAGTAGGCAATATAGGGCACGTTCTTGACAATGAGGGGGACCTGGTCCACTTGGCCCACTTTATAAGGAACCTCTCCATCCTCTGTTACCCTATAGATGTCGTAGGTCACTTTTACATTGGGACCCATTTGGACAGGTTCTTCTGTAGATTTCACTTGAGTTGCCTTGACAACTTGGGTGGGGGTCCCTGAAAGGCTGGTCTCTGAAATAGCAAGTCCTTCAGGCTGAGTGATCCATTCCACCTGGATATTCTTGAAGCTGTAACCTTCAAGTTCCACAGGTTTAGCCGTCTCTGTGTAGGATTCATTTAAAATGGCATCCTTTAAAGGGGTGTCGGTGATCATATAGTCTACATATTTTTCTGCTGTGATGGTGCCTGCATCCTTGTCTTCACTTGAAGCTAAAACCTTGACCTTAAAGAGGCCTGCTTCTTCTGCCTTGCCAGTGACCTTGCCTGTCGCATCCATGGCCAAGCCCTTGGGAAGGCCTTCAGCAGAGTAGGTGACGCCTTTTTCGCCTCCACCGTGGGTAAAGTCTACATCCTCATACATGGAGCTGATATACTTATCGGCCACCACAGTAAAGGCGTCTTGGGCAATTAATTGATCACTCTTTCCAGATGTATCCTTGGGTTCCACCCGGTAGAGTTTTGCCGTATAGGTGGTGGTCTCGGTTACGCCTGTTGTGTCCAAGCTGGCTTCTGGAATTGACCCTGTGCCATCAGGTTTTTGTGCTGTTTCTGTCTTTTTAACATTGCCAGCTTGGTCATACCAGACGATTTTAAAGGTATCCTCTGTAAAAGAATGGGGCAGGCCTGTGGTAGAGGTCTTTGCCACATCTCCGGGGATGGCCGTATTTGCATCGGTGTCATAGTTGGTGATTTGGAAGTCCACTTCACCAATACCAAAGGAGAAGTCGGCTTGAAGCTTATCCCTAAGGGCATTTGTAACGCCAACACCGAATCCTGCTCCGGACCAACCTGAGTGGATGCCCCAGTTATCCTGCATTTGCATGTAGGCATTTGTATTATAGGGGCTCATCACCCTGATGCCCTCAGTTCCCTCTGTGGACACATAGAGGAAGTCATAGTTGATATGCTTTTTATTTCTTGCGATAGTTGCTCCACCGAAACCACCGTCTGTCGCCTTATCAGCAACGGTACCTACACGCTCTCTCTGGGCTGGAAGCCACGTGCTGGGGGCTTCATAGGTGGCGGCAGCCTTATTTCGTTCAGGTCCCCAAGTGCCATGAAATTGTAGGGTATATTCACCATCGCCATTGGTTTCGGCTTGAACGGTCTCGGCAATCCATTTGTCTTTTTCCCCTTCAAGAGCCATTTGCTCTTTAATCCAGTTTTGAAGGGCTCTCTCTTTTGCGGCAGACCAACCTGTTCCACGGATCTTATCTACTGTGCCAACGCCTAGGGCCACTGCAGCTTCATCACTGAAGATTTTCTTCATGGCATAGTCAGACAGGTAGGACGCATTGACCTTCACCCCGGAAGCAGGGGTCGTTTTATGGGGTAGAAATTTCCAGGCCGTTCCACCAGCATCTGAAACATAGTCCCAGTTAATTCGCCCATAGATATAACCACCCCATTGTTTGGCAGAATTGGCTGCAGGCGTCTTGTGTACGACATCATTCTTGGGAATTTCAGACAAGAGGACCTTCCAGTTGTTGTGGGTATTTTTTGCCGTATTTGAAGATGAGCCCCCCTGGGTGACTGTCAATATTCCCGTGGGGAAGACGGTGGACTTCCCCGTAATGTATTGGACTTGGTAGCCCTCAGGAATGGTGTCCTCGTCATACCAGAAGCTGTACTTCTCATGACCAGCAGAAGTAGTGGGGTCGGCATCAAATTTTCTTAGTTTCCCATTGGCATCCATAAAGGGTTCGATTGCCATGTGGAATTGGCCGTCTGCCCCGGACACGGTGGTGTAGACGGGAGAAAGGACTCTCTCTTTAGCACTTGCTCCGTCTTCAGACCATTGGAAAAAGACCCTGACACCGGATTTGGGTGTGAACTGTTGGCCGGTAACATTCTTTAGGGGTAGATTGATATCCCCTCCCACTTGGACGCCCACAAAGCCGTGGACGGCGTTTTTGGCATTTGCCCCTGTGGTGGCTTCAATGGGGGGCGCCGCATCCTTGGTGCCCACCCTGACGCCTTCAGCCAATACATCCATTGGGAATATGCCAATAAGCATGATAATGGCCAGCCATAGGGCCAAGGCTCCTTTTGTTTTTGTATGCATGTTTTCCTCCTTATTTTATGTTTTATCTATTTCAAGTGCTTAAAGCACCTTAGCTGTCTAGGTTGTTTAGCTTAGCAGGGGTGGGGTAGCTCCCTCGCTTTTTTAGGCTCTTTTTCTTTAAAAAAGGCTTAAAATAGCCAAAATCGCCCGATGTCAACTTTCATATTTGTTTAATACATATATTGGGAATATAGTAACATACTTGTATTTTAATGTCTACACTTTCTGTACTGTATATGTTTGTATTATATTTATTTGTTTGTTATTCTCTTGATTATTACATGACTTTTTTCCTTTTTTATTTTTTTAAATTTGTGCAAAAATAAGGAAAAATTTTTGAAAAATCTGGTCTTTTAGGCCTAAAAATTTTGCCACCCGCCCTTAAATGGGCCCATAAAAAAAAGACCTAGGTCTCTAGGTCTCTAAGGGCTTTTCTCTTGTCTTTTTATCTAGGCCGGTCTCATCTTCCAGGCTGGCTAGGCCTCTGGCAAAAATGCCACCTACAAAAAAATCGGCCCAAGAAAAGTTGGGCCGGTGGGGTTTTAAATTATTTGGCTTTTTAAGGGGCTGGGTCTCTTTCCTAGGCCTCCTTGCCCAGGTCTCTTAGACGTTTTTTGTAGCAGGCCCGGCAGAGGGGCTCATAGGTTTCGGTGGCTCCAATAACCACCCTCTGGCTATCCTGGCTCTTCCTATAGCTGACCCAGGCATCAGACCCACAGGCGGCGCAAACAGCATGGTGTTTTTCAATGTAGTCGGCCCGGGGCATAATCTCTTTTACACATTCAAAGGGAAGGCCCTCATAGTCCATATCTAGGCCGGCCATGACCAGGGTTAGGCCCTGACTTAGGAGGTCTTCTATCCCCTGGAGGACTTCCTGGACCTGGCCTTCTAAAAACTGGACTTCGTCAATACCGATGACTTCCAGGTCATGGGTCTGGCAATAGGCCACAATGTCTCCCATGGTCCTCACCTGGAGGGCCTCAATTTTTTTGTTGTCGTGGGTGGAAATAAAGCCGGACCCGGACCGGTTGTCTATAGCCGGTTTAAAAATCTGGCAGGCATAGCCGGCAATGCCAAAGCGCTTGATGTCCCTTTCTAAACTGGAGGTCTTGCCTGAAAACATGGACCCCGTATGCAAAATAAGTCTTCCCTTGTACTGGTGCATGGTCTTCTCCTTAAATCTATCTAAACTCCCTGGCAGGGAGGGCTCTTGTCTATCTAGGCCGGGGCCCGGCAAAAAAGGGCGGGCCTTTTTCCTTAGTCCCTATTTTAAAAAGATTTTTAGCCATTTTAGGCTCTTATCAAAGGGGGGATAGCGTAAATTAATGTCTAAGAAATTCCCCCGGTGGGTGATGCTCTTATAATGGGAGAAGGTCTCAAAGGAAAATTTCCCATGGTAGGCCCCCATCCCACTGGCCCCAACGCCTCCAAAGGGCATGGTGTGGGAATTAAAGTGGACCAGGCTGTCGTTGATACAGCCTCCGCCAAAGGAAATTCGCCTTAAGACGGCTTCCTTAAAGGCCTTGTCTTTAGTAAAGAGGTAGAGGGCCAGGGGCTTGGGCCTGGCCTTGATGGTGGCTTCCAGGTCTTCTAGGCCTTTAAAGCTAAGGACCGGGAGGAGGGGGCCAAAGATTTCTTCTCCCATGACGGGGGCGTCTAGGCTGACCTTATCTAGGAGGGTGGGCTGGATTTTAAGGAGGTCTCGCCGGGCCTGTCCCCCATAAAAGACCTGGTCCTGCCTATAGAGGCCTTGGAGCCGGTTAAAGTGTTTTTCATTGATAATATGGGGGTAGTGGGGGTTGGAAAAGACATCCTCCCCATAAAATTTTTCAATATAGGTCACCATCCGGTCTAGGAGGGGGGCCTTAACTTCTTCCTGGACTAGGACATAATCTGGGGCGATGCAGGTCTGGCCAGCGTTAATTAGCTTGCCCCAGATAATCCGTTTGGCGGCTAGGTCTAGGTCTGCTGAGGCCTCTACGATGGTGGGGCTCTTGCCTCCCAGTTCCAGGGTGACTGGGGTCAGGTGCTTGGCGGCCGCTGCCATAACCTCCCTTCCCACCCTGGGGCTGCCGGTAAAAAAGATATAGTCAAAGGCTTGGTCTAAAAGGTCCTTATTGGCCTCTCGTCCTCCCTCTAAGACGGCCACATAGTCTTCTTCAAAGGTCTGGCCCAGAAGTTTTTTTAGGAGGGCTGAGGTGTGTTTAGAGTAGTTGGAGGGTTTTAAAATGGCACAGTTGCCTGCTGCCAGGGCCCCAATAAGGGGAACTAGGGCCAGCTGGAAGGGGTAGTTCCAGGGGGACATAATCAGAACCCGGCCATAGGGTTCAGGATAGCGGGCACTTCGGGCCGGAAAGTTGCTTAGGGGGCTGGGGACCCGCTTGGGTCTGGCCCAGGCCCTTAAGTGCTTGAGGGTGTCCTTTAGCTCGCCTAGGACCAGGCCGATTTCTGTTTCATAGGCCTCAAAGGAGGACTTGCCCAGGTCCAGATAGAGGGCCTGGCTGATTTCCTCCTGGTGGTTTTCTACTAGGTCTTTTAACTTTTCTAGCTGGGCCCGTCTAAAGTCTAAAGAAAGGGTGGTCCCCTTTTCAAAATAGGCCTTTTGCTTTTTTACAAGGTCTTGGCTAATGCCCATCCCTATCCCCCTTCTGGTTTTCTTTTACCTGGTTTCTAAAGACTTTTTAATCCCTTGGGTAGGTCACCATATTCCAGGGAGAGATAAAGCCTAGGATAACTTCCTCCGGCCGGCCGTGTTGGGTGACAAAGAGGCCGGCTAATTTTTTGTTGCCCCGGTACTCATGGTTGACAAAGATATCTTTTACCTCATAGACGTTGACGTCCAGGGCAATAAAATCGTAAAATTCCCCCGCATGGCTGTCTATGGGCAGGTAGTCTTCAAAGTCTCTTAGGGTCCTTATCTCTACCTGGCCATAGCCATTTTTTGATAGCTTGAGGTCGGCCAGGTAGGAGACCAGAACATTTTCACTAAAGACGCCAAAAAGCTTGCCTTCCTCGTCTAAAATGGGGATCTGGGTATAGTCCTTGGCATTCATAAGTTCGATGATCTTCTTGGTGGAGGAGTCCAGGTTGGCCACCACCAGGTGGTGGACCCAGATGGCCAGCTCATTGTAGGCCAAGGGGGGATCACTAATCTTTTGGTAGATCTCTTCATAGGCCTCTACAATGTCGTCATGGGGCTCGGCTATAATCCGGATATTGTCTACCCCATATTCATGGACAATGGCGTTTCTGAGCTCAGCGCACTCTTCTAAAAACCGGCCCTCCTTGGTGAAAATAGGGTGGCCCTTTTTAACCATCTCCTTAATGACGCTAAGGTGGCCCTGGCGGCTGTCCTTGTCCAGGTACTTTCGCATATAGTTGTCGATCCGGTTGTAGGTCTGTATAAATCTTTCAGAGTTTCTAGAGTCCATCTTCTTCCCCTTCTTGTCCCTCTTTTTCTAGCAAGTTTATTATAGCAAATATGCCAGGGCAGATAAAGTTTGCAGGCTAAATTGCCTGGTTTTTTCCTCTGCCGGCCCTAGTTTTTTTAAGAAAAAATCCGGCGTCTCCACCGGATTTGTCTGGTTTTTTACTCTTGGTAGGAAAGGATCTTGGCCTCTTTAATAAGGACATCTTCTAGGGGCTTGTCCATGCCATCCCGGTCCACCCGGGCAATCTCATGGACCACTTCCATGCCCTCAAAGACTTGGCCAAAGACCGTATGCTTGCCATCTAGCCAGGGGGCTCCGCCCAGGTCCTTGTAGTGGTCAATCACCTCTTGGGGATAGCCTCTTTTTTCCCCTAGGACCTTCATTTGGCCTAGGAGCATCTTGGAGACCGGGGCCCCTTCTACAATGAAAAATTGAGACCCATTGGTACCGGGTCCAGCGTTAGCCATGGACAGGGCCCCTAAAAAATTCCGGTAGTCCCTATGAAATTCATCTTCAAAGGGGTGGCCCCAGATACTCTCGCCGCCCCGGCCAGTGCCTTGGGGGTCGCCTCCCTGGATCATAAAGTCAGGAATAACCCGGTGGAAGATAAGGCCGTCATAGTAGCCATTTTTTATGTGGGTCTTAAAATTTTCAACCGCCTTGGGGGCCACCTCTGGGAAAAGACGGAGGCGGATGGTGCCTAGGCTGGTTTCTAAGACAGCAATTTCTTCGTTGATTTGGGGCTTTTTAAATTGTTCTAGCATATTTTTCTCCTTTATTGTCCCTTGGGCCAGGCCTAGTCCCTATCCTGTTCGGTGAGGACTAGGGGGCCGTCTTTGGTAATGGCAATGGTATGCTCATACTGGCAGGACAAAGACCCATCCATGGTGGTGGCTGTCCAGCCATCTTTTTTGTCTACCACGACTTCCCAGCCTCCAGCATTGATCATGGGCTCAATGGTAAAGACCATGCCCTCTTGGATCCTTAGGCCCCGGCCTGGCTGGCCATAGTGGAGGACTTGGGGATCTTCGTGCATGTTTTTGCCAATCCCATGGCCTACAAATTGACGGACCACAGAAAAGCCTTGGCCCTCGGCATGGCTTTGGATGGCGTGGCCAATGTCTCCTAGCCGCTTGCCAGGATAGCACTGGTCAATGCCCAGATAGAGGCATTCCTTGGTGACCTCCATAAGTTTTTTAACCTCATCACTGACTTGGCCTACGGCATAGGACCAGGCAGAGTCGGCCATGTAGCCGTCTAGGTCCACTACCATATCCACGGTCAAAAGGTCTCCCTCCTTGAGGGTCTCCTTCCGGGGAAAGCCGTGGCAGACCTCCTCGTTAATGGAGGCACAGATGCTGTAGGCAAAGCCCTGGTAGCCCTTTTGGGCTGGAATGGCCCCGTGGCTTTTGATATAGTCCTCAGCAAAGGCATCTAACTCTAGGGTGGTAACCCCGGGCCTTATGATCTCCCTTAGGCCCTTGTGGACCCCCACAAGAATATCGGCAGCAGCTTGCATCTTTTCTATTTCTTTTTTTGTTTTAACTATAACCACTCTTCATTCCTTTCTAGGACCAAGTCTTTCAGGTCCTCATCATCCCTGGCCCAAAAAAGGGCATCGGCATCTATCTGGCCAGCCGCCTCCAGGTCTCTTCTGGCCCCCTCTAGGTCGCCCAGGCGGACCTTGGCACAGGCCCGGTTATAAAAGAGATTTAGGTGACTTTCTAAAAGGTCTAGGCCCTCGTCTAAAATCCTTAGGGCCTCCTCTGGACGGCCTGTTTCCAGGTAAATGGCGGACATATTTAGATAAATGGTCCCCTCAAAGGGGGCCTCTTCCAGGGCCCGCCTATAGTAGGCCAAGGCATCCTCTGGATGGCCCAGCTTGTATTCTATAACCCCCATATTGTAAAGGCCCCTGGCAAAGGAGGGATGGACCTTAATGGCCCGGGAAAAATAGGCCTTGGCCTTCTTGTTCTTCCCCTCTTCTTCGTAGAGGCTACCCAGGTCATTAAGGGCCAAAGGATCCAGAGGGTCAATGGCGATGGCCTGGAGGAAGAGCTCCTCGGCCTTGTCCTTCTGGCAGAGGTCGTTCCAGACATGGGCCTGGTAGTAGTAGGCCTGGCTGTAGTTGGGGTTTCTTAAAATAGCCTTTTCAAACCAATAGATGGCCTTTTGGGGTCTTTCCTCTCGGGACAAAATGGCCAGGCCGTAGCAGGCCCCGGCCTCCTTTGGGTCTTCTTCTAAGATCTGCCTAAAGAGGTCCTTGGCCTCCTCCTTTTGGTCTTCAGCCCAGTAGAGGTCTGCCAGGGTGTAGAGGCAGTGGAGCTTTTCTTCTTTTTTCTTTGCAAAGGACAAGGCCCTTTCATAGGCTTTTTGGGCCTTCTTTCCTTCTTTTCTTAGGAGGGCCTCCTGGCCAAGAAGTATATAATTTCTATACGAGTTCTTCATATCTCCTCCCTTATATTATAGCATAGGGCCTCTTGGTTTTTTCTAGCCCCACATAAAAGAAAACTCCTTACTAGGCCTAGTAAGGAGTCATAAAATTCTTTTTATAGCTTGAACTCAGCTAGTGGAATAAAGCCTTCTGCCAGGGGACCTTCCACAGGTTCCCAGGTGTTGTGAACTCCCTTTGTCTTGGCCAACTCTTCAAAATAGTACATGATAACGCCCATGTCCACTAGGTTTTTTTCTTTTTCAGCATTGTCTACCATGTAGATGGTGACCTTGCCATCTTCCAATAGGAAGCGCCAGGGTTGTGAATTTTTGTGGCTGGGGGCAAAACGAATAGACCCAAAAACGTCATCTAGGCCTAGGTTTTCTAGGTCTACTAGGTCCACAGCTTGACCAAATTCATCCTTGTAGACAATCTCATCTACAGGGTGTCTTGGGGTTACAGACTGGGCATCAAAAAGAACCTGCTTCTTGGCATAGCCTAGACCAATAATGTAGTCTATATCTTGGCCCTTGTCCCCAAAGAGTTGTCCCTTGGTTTGGTCGTCTACACTGTCTAGGGTAATCCAGCAGGTCCCTAGGTCCATGTTAACTAATTGGGTGTTTATTTTTTCAAGATAGTAGCCAGTGGTTAGCTGGAAGTCGTTGCCTTCCTTGGCATTTTTAAGTGCGATATAATGGGGTGCCTGAATCATAACACCATTATAACCTGCCTTGCCCTTAAGGCCTTCATAGATCAATTGGCCATTTTCAAAAAGGATAAAGTCTAGGCCTTCTTCTTCCTTGTTAAGGTCTTCTATGGCCTTAAGCACTTGGGCTAGGTCTTCCTTTTTTAGGTCTTGGTCCTTAAAGTCCCTAACGGTCCTTCTTTTTTGTAAGAAACTAGTAATAATCATGGTCTTCCCCCTTAAATTAATATATTATTTATCGAAAATAAATTCAACAACAGGCTCATATAAGACAAAATAGACTAAAAAACTCCCAAGTAGGGCCACCAGAATGCCTGCTAGGACATCGGTGGGATAGTGGACAGCCAAGTATATCCTTGAGATGGCCACCAAAAGGGCCAGGCCTATAAAAATAATCCCATAGCCAGGATAGTTAAAGCTAAAGATCAGGGCCATGGTAAAGGCTGAGGTGGTATGGCCGGAGGGAAAAGAATAGTCTTTCAGGTCGATCCCATAGGTATGTAGATTTTTTTCTATCCAATAGGGCCGGTTTCTTCCCACAATCCGTTTGGTAAAAAAGACCACCATCATATTTAGGGCCAGGGCCATAAGCATCTGGTAGCTTGTTTTTGCCAGGTGTCCTCTTGCAAAAATAACTAGGCCTAGACTAAGGATGCTAGTAAAAACCATACCCCCCACATGGGTGAAGTAATAGTAAAAGATGTTGAGAAGGGGATGCCTTAATTTTTGGTTTATTAATTTGATTAAGAAGTCATCTAATGCCTTTAAAGGGTTCTTCATAGCCACCATCCTTTAGTCCCTTTTTCTATTATACCCATATAGAAATGAGAAAACAAGCAGATCAAGGGGATTGTCTAAAAGTTTTCTGTTATACTATTTTTATAGTTAAGGAGGACTTATGAAACTAACACAAGAACAAGAACAAGCTGCTTCCCACCACCAGGGCCCGGCCCTAACCCTGGCTGTTCCAGGAGCTGGAAAGACCTCTATGCTCTTGGAAAGAACCCACCGGCTCATTGGCTCTGGGGTGGACCCGAGACGAATTTTAACCATTACCTTTTCCCGGGCCTCTGCCCGAGATATGAAGGCCCGTTTTGAAAAAAACTTTCCCCAGCTAGCCAGGAGAACCCACTTTTCCACCATCCATAGCTTTGCCTATTCCATCCTTAGGTCCTATGAAAGAAAGACCGGCCTAGAATATACCCTCCTAGAGGGCAATCCCAAGGGGCCCAGCAAGCACCAGGTCCTAAAGGACCTCTATAGAAAGACCAACCAGGATTATCCCAAGGAAGACCTTTTAGACAGCCTCATAAGAGACATTAGCTATGTTAAAAATAAGCTTTTAGACCCCCAGGCCTACAGCCAGTCTAAAAAATGCCAAACCCGGAATTTCTACCCCATCTTTTCTGCCTATGAGGACCTGAAAAGGGACCGGCTTTGGATTGACTTTGACGACATGATCCTAGAGGCCCTAAGGATCCTAAAAAAGGACCCCCACATGCTGGCCTCCGTCCGCCAGGCCTATGACTATATCCAAGTTGACGAGGGCCAGGATACCTCCTATAGCCAGATGCTTATTATTAAGGCCGTGGCCCAGCCCCAAAACAACTTTTTTATTGTGGCCGATGACGACCAGTCCATCTACGGCTTTAGGGGGGCCCATGTCCAGGGGCTCCTGCAGCTTAAAAAGGACTATCCGGACCTCAAGGTCTACTTCCTAAGCAAAAATTTCCGGTCTTCTAAGAATATTATTGACCTCTGCCAGGATTTTATTGAAAAAAACCGCTTCCGCTATCCCAAGACCATTAAGGCCCACTTTCCTGAAGCCAGCCCTCCCCTCCTCCGCCAGTTAAGGACCCTGCAAAAGCAGTACGACTTTATCCTGAAGGAACTGGAAAGGGAGGACCTGGGCAGTGTGGCTATCCTCTTTCGCAACAATATTAGTGCCCTGGGCCTGGTGGAGGCCCTGGAAAGGGCCAATATTCCTTTTAAGTGCCGGGATACCAAGACCCACTTTCTCTACCACTGGGTGGTCAGGGATATTTTTGATATCTTCTCCTTTGCCCAGGACCCCACAGATATTGACCTCTTTGAAAAATTCTACTATAAGATTTTTGGCTACCTGTCCAAGAAAAACATTGGGGCCATCCGGCAAAACTACCGGCCTGTTTCTGTCTTTACCCTCCTAAAGGAGATGGATGGGCCTCCTTATTTTAAGCGAAATGTCCGGGACCTGGAGGCCATCTTTAAAAAAATTCCTGGCAAGTCCCTTTATTCTGCCATCCTGACCATTGAAAAGGACCTGGACTACGCCGCCTATATTAGCCGGCATGCTGAGACCTTTGGGTCTTCAGAGGAGGTCTCCATGCGGATCCTCTTTTACCTCAAGTATATTGCCCGGGACCAAAAGGACTTCCTGGGCTTTCTGGGCCGGATTAAGGAGCTAGACCGGCTCCTAAGGGGCAGGCAGGTTACAGACTCTCCCCTGACCCTGTCCACCTTCCACGGGTCCAAGGGCCTGGAATTTGACACGGTCTTTTTAATTGACCTCATCTCAGATATTATCCCCGCTCACCCCTACGGGTCCACTTCTCCAGAAGAAGACCGCCTCCTCCTAGAGGAAGAAAGACGGCTCTTTTATGTGGCCATGAGCCGGGCCAAGAAAAAACTCTACCTCCTAAGCCCCAAGACCGTCAACGGGCTCTATACCCCACCCTCTCCCTTCTATGAGGAGGTGGCCGGCTACCTAAAGGCCTAAGGCAAAAAAGCCCTGGACATGTCTATGCCCAGGGCCTTTTTGGTCTAACTGATTTATATTTTAATGGTACTTAAGTAGAATCCTTTCCATAATAAAGACCAGGTCCTTGGCCTTGTCTATGGCCTTTTTGTAGGCCCTGGCAAACTCAACCCAACCAAAGACCTTCCTAGGGTCCAGGTCTTCCCTAAAGGAAAATTGCTGGTGGATAAAATGGATATAGCGGTCTTCCCAGGGGTCTAGCTGGCTGTAGATCTTGCCAATCCTTTCCTTTAAGTAGTCGTTTCTTCCAAAATCCTGGAACTTTTTAAAGGTTCCCACCAGGTCCTGGATGATCTGGTGGCTTTCCCTGGCTAGGCTAGTGCTGGCCCGGGGCATGTCCTTGACCCGGTACATATAGACCTGGCTACTAATGGCCTGGATGGCCTGGTGGAGGCCTAAAATCCTATGGGCCAGGTCGTGGATGTCTTCCCGGTCCATGGGGGGGATAAAATCATTGTCTAGGTCTTTAAGGAGGGCCAGGTAGGCTTCCTGGTTTTTTAAATACATCTTTTGGCCCACTTCCTGGACCTCTTTAATTTGGACCCCATCAAAATTAAGTAAAAATTCATAGATGAGACGTTCATTTTCTAGGAGCCTTTCAAACATGTCCTGAAAACACTGGTAATAATCTATTGTTTTATACTTGATTAACATATCTACCCCTTCTAAAACATGAGGATCAAACGGACCAGCAGATAGGAAAGCCCCAGGCAAAGGACAAAGGTCCCTAGCCAAACCATAAAGACAAAGAGGGCCACCCGCCAATTGATCTTTTTAAGGGACCGGCCTGCTCCGGCCCCAAGCATGGCTGCCGTCTTGCTGTGGGTGGTGGACACAGGCAGGCCCATAAGGGTGGTCACGCCCAGGCTAATGGCTGTGGCTATATCAGAGGAAAAGGCCTCATAGGGCTCCAAACGGACCATCTTTTCCCCCAGGGTCCTGATAATTTTTAGGCCTGCCATGGCTGTGCCCAGGGCCAAGACCAGGGCGCAACTAATGGGGACCCAGGAGGGAATAAAAAAGTAATTGTCAATGGCCTGGTTTTGGGCATAGGCCAGGATAAGGATAAAAATGGCGTTAAACTTTTGCCCCCCCTGGGCCCCTTGGACAAAGGACATGAGGCCACAGGAAAAGGCCTGGCCCTTGGGGAAAAAGGGACTGATTTCCTTCCGGCTTAGGGACTGGGTCATCTTTTTTATTAGAGAGACCAGGATAAAGGCCAAGAGAAAACCGGCCACCAGGACCAGGACAAAGCCCTTCAGGGTTTTTATCCATTGGTTGTAGTCGATGGCCTCCTTGCCATAATAGGCCAAGCCAGCCCCTGTCATGGCTGAAATAAGGCCGTGGGTCTTGGATACGGGCAGGCCCAGGGACCAGGAGGCCAGGCTCCATAGGATAACCACAAAGAGGGCCACCCTAAGGACTAAAAGAAGGCCCCCAGAGTCTGGGCTAAAGTTGACCAGCTGGCCTATGGACTGGGCCACCTTCATATTGACGGTGGAAATTAAAAAGGCCCCTAAAAAGTTAAAGACAACGGCTAGACCCGTGGCTTGGTAGATATTTAGGGAGGCGCTAGTGACCCCGGTGACAATGGAGTTGGGGGCATCGGTCCAGGCCGAAACAAAGGTAAAGACTATAAATAAAAGAGTGACTATAAGTAGGGGAAAATCACTAATAATGATCCCCAAAAACCGGCTAAATGACAGGGTCATAGGTCCTCCCTACTAATTTTTAAAGCTGTGGATAGGCGCAGGTATAAAGCCTCCCCTACGGGCAAAGACCTGGCAGTTGTTGTGGTGGGTTCCTATAATGGGGGCCTGGCCTAAAAGACCGCCAAAGACGGCCTGGTCTCCCACGTCCTTGCCTATGACGGGGATAATTCGAACAGCTGTGGTCTTTTGGTTAATAATCCCAATCATGGCCTCATCGGCAATCATGGCCGCAATGGTTTCCCAGGGGGTCTTACCTGGAATGGCAATCATATCTAGGCCCACAGAACAAACGCAGGTCATGGCCTCCAGTTTATCTAGGCCCAGGGCCTCCTTGTTGGCAGCCTCAATCATCCCCTCATCTTCTGAGACGGGAATAAAGGCCCCACTAAGACCTCCCACATGGGTGGAGGCCATGACCCCGCCCTTTTTAACGGCATCATTTAAGAGGGCTAGGGCGGCGGTGGTTCCGTGCCCTCCCACCTGGCTAATGCCCATTTCTTCTAGGATCCTGGCTACAGAATCCCCTACGGCTGGGGTGGGGGCCAAGGACAGGTCAATGGACCCAAAGGGGACGCCCAGGTCTTTGCTGACCTCTTTTCCCACTAGCTCCCCTAAACGGGTAATCTTAAAGGCGGTTTTCTTCACCACTTCAGATAAGACATCAAAGGAATCTTCCCTATGGCTTTCTAGGGCCACCTTGACCACGCCGGGCCCAGAGACTCCCACATGGAGGGCCAGCTCTCCCTGACCGGGTCCATGGAAGGCCCCTGCCATAAAGGGGTTGTCTTCCACGGCATTGGCAAAGACCACCAGCTTGGCACAGGCCAAACTGTCTTGGTCCTTGGAGGCCTGGGCCGCCCCCTTAATGGTTTGGGCAGCCAGGGCCACTGCGTCCATATTGAGCCCCTCCCGGCTGGACCCCAGGCAAATGGGGGCACAGACCCGGTCTGTCTCAGACAAGACCAAGGGCAGGGCCTTAATAAGGGCCTGGTCTGCCCGGGTCATCTGCCCCTGGCAGAGGGCCCCAAAACCACCAATAAAGTCCACCTTGACCTCCTTGGCCACCTGGTCTAGGACCCGGGCATAGGCCAAGTAGTCCTCTGGGCTTCTCTCCCCGGCTATTAGGGCCATGGGGGTCACAGAAATTCGCTTGTTAATAATTTGAACCCCATAGGCCTTGCCTATCTTATCGGCTGTGGCCACCAGGTCCTTGCTATATTTATGTACTTTTTTATAAATTTTTTCACAGGCCCGGTCCACATCCTCATGGATACAATCAAAAAGAGAAATGCCCAGGGTCACTGTCCGAATATCTAGATTTTCATGGTCTAGCATGTGGACAGTCTCTAAAATTTGCCTACCTTGCAAAGTCAACCTCCCTTATACTTGATGCATTTTTTCAAAAATATCTTCGTGTTGGATTCGAATAGATAGGCCCATTTCCTTGCCCAGACCGTCATAGGCCTCTGACACCTGGTCCAGGGAAGCCTCCATTTGGGATATATCCACAATGGCAATCATGGTAAAATAGTCCCCCAAGATGGTTTGGCTAATATCCACAATATTGAGCTTGTAGTCTACCATGAGGCCAGAAACCCGGTGAACGATCCCTATCTGGTCCTTGCCTATGACCGTAACAACTGCACGCATGACATCCTCCTTTTATCATTTCATTCCAAGATCTATTATAACATAAATTTTACCTAAACTATGTAAAGCTTTAATCAAGAAATAAAAATGGCCAGACCCCCTTGGGTCCGGCCAGGTTTTTCTTAGTTGACTTGGTCTAGGGCACTTTCTAGGTTGACCATTTCTATGGCTGAAAGGGCTGCATCGTAGCCCTTGTTGCCGGCCTTAGTTCCGGCCCTTTCTACAGCCTGCTCAATGGTGTCGGTGGTCACCACCCCAAAAAGGACGGGCTTATTATAGTCTAGGCCCACCTTGGCTATGCCCTTGGAGACTTCGGCGCAGACATAGTCATAGTGGCTGGTGGCTCCCCGGATCACGGCCCCCAGGCAGATGACGGCATCAAAGCTTTCTTTTTCTGCACATTTTTGGGCATAAAGGGGGATTTCAAAGGCTCCGGGAACCCAAACCACGGTGATATCTTCTTCCTTGGCCCCATGCCGTCTTAGGCAGTCTAGGGCCCCTTCTAGGAGTTTGCCGGTAATAAATTCATTAAAGCGGCTAACCACCAAGGCATATTTTTTTCCACTGGCACTTAAATTTCCTTCAATAATTCTCATTTTTATCACTCCTTCTTTTTTATATAAATTCATTTAAGATATGGTTCATCCGCTGGGCCTTGGTTCTTAGGTAAAACTCATCATGACTATGGGAGGGGATCTCTATGGGGACCCTTTCCACAATTTCCATCCCATATTGGCTCAGGTTATAGACCTTGTCGGGGTTGTTGGTTAAAAGACGGAGCTCGTGGACCCCCAGGTCCCTTAGGATTTGGGCCCCTATATAGTATTCCCGGGCATCTTCTGGTAGGCCCAGCTCCAGGTTGGCATCTACCGTATCCAGGCCTTGGTCCTGGAGCTGGTAGGCCCTTAACTTATTTAAGAGGCCAATTCCCCGGCCCTCTTGCCGCATATAGAGGAGGACCCCCCGGCCTTCCTTTTCTATTTCCATCATGGCCCGGCTTAGCTGGTCGCCACAGTCACACCGGGAGGACCCAAAGGCGTCCCCTGTTAGACATTCAGAGTGGACCCGGCAAAGGACCTTCTTTCCATCGCCTATGTCTCCCTTGACCAGGGCCACATGGTGCTCTCCATTGAGGATATTTTCATAACCGTGGGCCCTAAAGTGGCCAAAACGGGTGGGCATATCTGCTGAGGCCACCCGGCGGATGAGCCGGTCGTAGGTCTTCCTATATTCCTTTAGCTGGCCTATGTGGATAATGGGGGTAGCCAATTTTTTAGCTAGGTCAAAAAGGTCTTCCCTCTGCATCATGGTTCCGTCATCCTTCATGACTTCGCAGCAAAGGCCCACTTCCTTTAGGCCGGCTAGCCGCATAAGGTCCACGGTGGCCTCGGTATGGCCCTCCCTTTCCAGGACCCCACCTGGCTTGGCCACTAGGGGAAACATGTGGCCGGGCCGGCGAAAGTCTTCTGGCCGGGCTCCCTCTTCCACAAACTTCCGAGCGGTTAGGCCCCTTTCCACTGCTGAGATCCCGGTGGTGGTCTCCACATGGTCTATGGACACGGTGAAGGCAGTTTCATGGTTGTCGGTGTTGACCTCCACCATGGGGCCAAGGTACATTTTTTGGCTATAGTGCTGGCTCATGGGCATACAGATAAGCCCCTTGCCTACACTGGCCATAAGGTTGACATTTTCTGTGGTGGCAAATTCTGCCGCCACAATGAGGTCCCCCTCATTTTCCCGGTCTTCTGCATCACATACAATAATAACCTGACCCTTTTTTAAACTGTCTAAGGCTTCTTCAACCTTGTTCCACTCTTTCATTACAACCTCCTAAAATCCATGTTCCATTAAAAATTCCCGGCTTAGGCCTGGGGACTTTTCCTGGTCCTTAAACTGCTGCTGTCTTTCTATATACTTGGCTAATACATCAAATTCTACCGTACAGGCATCCCCCACCTCCATCTCTAGGAGGTTGGTCCGGCCCAGGGTCTCTGGAATAAGGGAGACCACAAAGCTTGCCTCTTTGGCCTCCACTATGGTTAGGCTAACCCCATTTAGGCCAATGGACCCCTGGTTAATCATATACTTGGCCTTGTCCCTGGGGACCCCCACCTCCAAGAGGAAGAGGCCGGCCTGGCTCTTTTTAGAAAGGACCTGGCCCTGGGCGTCCACATGGCCCTGGAGGAGGTGGCCTCCCAGCCGGTCCTTAAGGCGGAGGGCCCTTTCTAAATTAAGGGGGGCTCCCTGCTTAAGTTGGTCAAATCCAGCTAGTTTTAGGGTGACGGCCATGAGGTCTGCCGTAAAATAATCGGACCCAAAGTCTGTTACCGTCAGGCAGACCCCGTTGGTGGCTATGCTGTCCCCAAGTTTGACGTCCTCTAAAACTTTTTTACAGGCCACCTTGATCTTGGCCCCCTGGCCCTCCTGGCGAAGGCTAAGGAGCTGGCCCCTTTCTTCTACAAGTCCTGTAAACATCCTACCGCCTCCCTACAATTTTTAAATCTGGGCCCAGCTGAGTCACCTGGAGGGGCCCAAAGTTTATGGCCTCTTTTAAGCTGGCTAGGCCCTGGCCCCCTATGGCTGGCCTGGCCTTCTGGCCCCCAATCAGGATGGGAGCCTGGTAGATGACAATTTCATCGATCAGGTCCTCCTCTAAAAAGGACCCATGGACAGTGCTGCCCCCCTCCACCAAAAGGGTCCCCACTTCTTCTTGGTCCAGGACCCTAAGGACCTCCCTAAGGTCTAGGCCCCCCTTGGTCCTGGCCACGGTCTGGACCTGGGCCCCTAGGTCCCGGTAGGGCTCTAGCCTTTTTGGGTCCTGGACCTGGGTGAAAATAAGGGTCTTGGCCTTAGAATCCAGGTGGAGGATCCGGGCATCTAGGGGGGTGGCTAGCTGGCTATCTAAAATAACCCGGATGGGGTCTTCTCCCCAGCCAGACCGGTTGGTAAGGGAGGGATCATCGGCTAAGATGGTCCCCCTGCCCACCAGGATGGCATCGGCCAGGGCCCGGTAGCTGTGGCCGTCCTCCCGGCTGGCCTGGCTGGTAATCCACTGGCTCTGGCCACCGGAGGTGGCGGTCTTCCCGTCCAGGCTCATGGCAATCTTAGAGATCACATAGGGCCTTTTGGTCCTTAGCCTTCTAAAGAAGGGGTGGTTTATTTTTCTGGCCTCCTCTTCTAAAAGGCCCAGGTCCACCTGGATCCCTGCCTGTCTTAGCTCTTTTATCCCCTGGCCTCCTACCCTTTCATTGGGGTCTAAAAGGGCCACCACTACCCGGCTGATCCCGGCCTCTATAATGGCCTGGGTACAGGGTGGGGTCTTGCCATAGTGGCAGCAGGGTTCCAGGCTCACATAGAGGGTGGACCCCCTAGGGTCCTCCTTGACAGAGGCCAGGGCCTCCCTTTCTGCATGGGGGCCCCCATATTTTTTGTGGTAGCCCTCCCCAATAATCTGACCCTCCTTAACCAGAACTGCCCCCACCAGGGGGTTCTTTTTGGTTGATCCCTGGCCCTTAAGGGCAAGGTCCAGGGCCCTTTTCATATACTTCCTCTCCATTGATTAACTCCTTAAAAAAAACCGGAGTCCCAAAGAACTCCGGTTACATACACAAAAGACAGCCCTACAAGCCTATAAAAATCCTTGTATGGCATAAAACACTTCTCTCATCCGGACTATACCGTCGGTATCGGAATTTCACCGATTCAATCTTGCGACTTGTGGACTTTACCACCGGTGAGGACTTGCACCTCGCCCCGAAGCTAACTATTTAATTTGAGTGAATACCCTTTCACTGTTTTAAGTTTAACATAGGCCCCTATAAAAGTAAAGTTTTTCTAAAAAATTTAAGGGGCCAGCTTTTGCATCTTTTGCAGCTGGTACATCTTGTAGTAGAGGCCTTCTTTTTCCATAAGCTGGTCATGGCTGCCTGCCTCTACAATTCGGCCCTGCTTCAAAACATAGATCTTATCTGCATCCCTTATGGTGGAAAGCCGGTGGGCAATAATAAGGGTGGTCCGGCCCTCCCGCATCCGGCTAAGGCCCTTTTGGATCAGCTGTTCCGTCTCCGTATCAATGGAGGCAGTGGCCTCGTCTAGGATAAGGATCTTGGGGTTTCTTAGGATGGTCCTGGCAAAGGAAATCAGTTGCCTTTGGCCAGAAGAAAAGGCCCCTCCCCCTTCAATAACTGGGGCCTTATAGCCCCCCTTTAGGCTCCTAATAAAGGGGTCTGCCTGGACAAATTCTGCCGCCTTCTTAACCTCTTCTTCCCCATAGTCTCCATGGAGACGGATGTTGTTTAGGATATTCCCATAAAAGAGGAAGGACTCCTGGAGAACCAGGCCCATCTGGGACCGGACCTCCTCTATGGGGAGCCTTCGAATGTCCTGGCCATCTATTAAAATCTGCCCCTTGTCAAAGTCATAAAGCCGCATCAAAACATTAATAATGGAGCTCTTCCCCGACCCCGTTTGACCCACAAAGGCCACGGTTTGGCCAGGCTCTACCTCCAGGTTAATGTCATGGAGGACCTGGTTTTTTCCATCATAGGAAAAACTCAAGTTTTTTATTTCAATCCTTCCCTGGGTGATTTCCCCTTGAGCTCCTTCTAGGGACCCAGGCGCCCCCCGGGGGTCTTCCATGAGACGGAGGACCCGGGAGCCCGATACCAGGCCGTCCTGGTAGAAGGTGAGACTGTCTAGCATGTGGCCAATGGGGCTAAAAAAGGCAGTGGCATAGCTGGTAAAGGCGTAGAGAACCCCAATATCCACTAGTTTGCCCTGTAAAAACTCTCCCCCAAAGATCCAGAGGACCAGGGTCAGGGCCAGGGCCTCTAAAAAGTTAATGGCTGGCATTAAAAGGAGGGCATCCATCTTAAACATGTTGGTCCGGGCCTTGACATAACGCTGGTTGATGTCGTCAAATTCCTTTTTCTTCCGTTCTTCCTGGTTAAAGACCTGGATGAGGGCCATGCCACTAATGGACTCGCTAAGTTTAGCATTTAAAATAGCCAGGGCCTCCCTCATTTCCCCATAGATCAGGGTGGAATACTTTTGAAAGATGTGGATAAGGAGGAAGATAAAGGGGATAAAGCCCATAAAGACCCAGGCCAGGCGAGGGCTTAGTAGGAACATGGCAATGCCTATGGAAAGGGCATTAAATCCCCCGTCAAAAAACCGTAAGAAGACCGACCAAAATTCCTTGATGGTTTCTGTATCGTTGGTTACCCGGGAAACCACTGTCCCCACAGGCACCTGGTCAAAATAGCCCATGCCCAGGTGGACCACCTTGTCATAGACTTGCCGGCGCATGTTGGCCACGGTGTTTTCAGAGGCCATCAAAAAGAGAAAGTCCTTCACATAGATAATGGCCGACTTGACCAGGGTCAAGGCAAAATAAGCCAGGGCAAATTTTAGGCTAATCTCAAGGCTGGCCCGGCCAGGGCTCAGGTAGTTGTCCATAAAACGCTGAATTAAGATGGGAAGGAAGGCCGCCAAACCCGAGACTAGGACCATGCCTACAAAGGAAAGAAGAAAGCCCTTCCAGTAGGGCTTGGCAAAGTCCAAAAGCCGGCTTAGGATCTCTCCCTGCTCCTTTATACTAAAGGCCGTTTGCCTTTTTTCATCCTTCATGGTCCTCCCCTCCTTCCTCTAGGTTTTGCTGAAGCTCCTGTTGGTCAAACATTTCCCTATACCAGCCTCCCTGGGCTAGGAGCTCTTGGTGGGTCCCTCTTTCAAGGACCCGCCCCTGGTCTAAGACCAGGATTTCCTGGGCCTCCATGACGGCAGAAAGCCGGTGGGAGGCAATGATCCGGGTCCTGGCACCAGGATGGTCTCTGAGACTTTTTAGGATTTTTTCTTCTGTTTGGGCATCCACTGCAGACAGGGCATCGTCCAAAATAAGGAAGTCTGGATTTTTAGCCAGGGCCCGGGCAATGGCCACCCTTTGCCTTTGGCCTCCCGATAGGGAGACTCCCCTTTCCCCTACCATGGTGTCATAGCCCTGGGGCAGGCGGATAATATCCTCGTGAATGTGGGCTAGCTTGGCATAGTATTCTACCCCTTCCTGGTCTAAGTCGGGCCTAGCAAAGCGGATATTTTCCCTAATGGTGTCCACAAAAAGGAAGTTGTCCTGGGGCACATAGCCTATGGCCTCCAGAAGGTCGTCCTTCCTATAGGCCTTAATATTTTCTCCCCCATAGCGGATTTGCCCCTCATAGTGGTCATAATCCCTGGTTAAAAGTTTAAAGATGGTAGACTTGCCCGACCCGGTCCGGCCCACTAGGCCCAGGGTCTGACCTTCCTCTAGATGAAAAGCCAGCTCCCTTAGGGTGGGCTGGTCCTCTCCCGGATAGGAAAAACTCTCTATATCAAAGGAAATATCCCCCCACTGGGGATTTTCTATGGGATTTTCTACTTCTTCTATGTGGGACTGGTGGCTTAAAAGGTCTACAATCCGGTCGTAGGAGGCATTGCCCCTCTCTAGGATGTTCACCAGCCGGCCCACAGCCAAAAGGGGCCAGGCCATCATGGCCAAATAGGAGAAGAAGGCGATCAGGTCCCCTATACTAATCCGGTTTATGGAAACAAAATAGCTCCCAAAAAAAAGAGCCAAAACATAGGTTAGCCCTGTAATAATTTCTATAACCGGTAGATAGGCCGCTTCCACCTGGTAGACCCGCCTATTTTTTTCTACCACATGGCCTGTGGCCTGGGAAAAGTCCTGGTAGTCGTCAGCCTCTTCCCCAAAACTCTTAATGACCTTCATGCCTGATACAGATTCCTGGACCTGGTCATTCATTTTAGAAAAGGCCTCCAGGGCCCCCCTAAACCGCCGCATAATACTTTGGCCCAAAAAACGGGAAACCAGGATTAAAAGAGGAAAGGGCAGGAGGGTATAAAGGGTTAGCTTCCAGTCCACAATAAAAAACATGGATAGGAGGTTGATGCTGCCCACAAAGATAGAATCCACCAGGGTCAAGATCCCCCCACCAGCTACAAAACGGAGGGCGGCCAGGTCGTTGGTGGCATGGGCCATGAGGTCCCCGGTCCGGTAGTTGTTAAAGAAGATGGCATCCATCTTGGTAAAGTAGTCAAAAAGCCGGTTTCGCATAATGGATTCTAGGAGGGTGGAGTTGCCAAAAATAGTGGACCTCCACACATACCTAAGGCCATACATGACCAGGGCCAGGCCCATAATCAGGCCCGTATTAAAGATAAGGTCCCTTAAGCTCAAGCTCCCCTGGGCAATGCCGTCAATAACCCGTCCCAATAAAAAAGGGGTGGCTGCAGAAAAAAGGGCACACAGACCCAGGGCTATGATCCCCATTAAGTAGCTCTTCCACCGGAGCTTAAAAAACCAAGATAGCTTTTTTAAAATGTCAAACATGACTTCCCCCCTCTTATCTAAAGGCTCTTTTTTTTATCTCTTGGAGCCAAAAAGTTCTTTATGTCTTATACCCTATAGGGGAGGGCTTAAAAATAAGAATCCCCCTTATTTTTGCCCTCCCTTACCCTGTCTAAGGCCTCCTGAAAATCCCTAAAGGCAGCCTGGGCCCCTGCCAGGTCCCTGGCATCGGGGTGGGTCCGGGAGGCCAGATGGTTTTCTAAGCGTTCCTGGGTCAAATAATGGGGGTCCTCTTTGGGCAGGGCCAGTCGCCTTTTGGTGGAGGCGGGGTTGATCTTGCCCTGGCAGGAAAAAGTGGCCAAGAGGTCCTGGCCCTGGCTTAGGACCAGGTCTCTAGCATAGGCCTGGATTCCTGCCACATGGCTGGAGTCTGGCCGGGCCCCGTAGGTAAAGAAAAGACCCAGGGGCTTGTCCTGTATTTTTTCTAGGGCAGCCTGGGCCTCAGGATTTATCCTCCCCCGCCAGGCCCAAAAGCCCAGGATAATCCCCTCATAGGCTGAAAAGTCCTCCACCTGGGAAAGGGGGGCAAGCTCTGCCTGGGGCAGGACCTCTGAAATGGCCCGGGCTACTTTTTCTGTGTTGCCTGTTAGGCTGGAATAGGTGATTAAAATGGTCATGTCCTCTTCTCCTATAATTAGAGGGCCCCAGGGAAGGGGCCCTTTACAAGAAACTTTATTTGTCCTTTCGCCAGGCCAGAGAGATCCGGTCCCTATCCTTTTCTAGTTTAATAATTTCCACCTCTAGGATATCCCCCACCTCCACCAGGTCATAGGGGGTTAGGCGCCTATTTTTTGTCATCTTGGAAATATGGATGAGGCCATTTTTCTTGACCCCTATATCTACAAAGGCCCCAAAGTCCACCACATTCCTAACGACCCCCTTTAGGACCAGGCCCTCTTTAAGGTCATCCTCTGTTAAGGCCTTGTCCCTTAGGAGGGTGGCCTCCAGGTCTTCCCTGGGGTCCCGGCCCGGTTGGGCCAGTTCCCTCTTAATGTCCTCCAGGGTATAGGCCCCTACGCCCAGGGCCTCTAGCTGACGGGCTTTTTCTCCTTCCTCCAGGTCCTGGTCTAGGAGGATCCGGGCAATTCCATAGGACTCGGGATGGACCCCGGTCTTGTCCAGGGGCTCTTCCCCGTCAGGAATCCGTAAAAAACCTGCCGCCTGTTCATAGGTCTTGGGACCCAGGCCCTTGACCCCTAGAAGGTCCTTCCGGTTTTTAAAGGGGCCCTCTTGGGTCCGGTGGGCAATAAGATTTTGGGCTGTTCTTTTTGAAATACCAGCCACCCGGGACAAGAGGGACCGGGAGGCCCTATTGACATCCACCCCCACATGGTTGACACAGTCTTCCACCACCCCGTCTAGCTTGGCATCTAGGGCCTTGGTGTCCAGGTCGTGCTGGTACTGGCCCACCCCAATATGCCGGGGCTCAATCTTTACTAGCTCCGCTAGGGGGTCCTGGAGCCGGCGGCCAATACTAATGGCCCCCCGGATGGTCACGTCCAGGTCTGGAAACTCCTCCTGGGCCAGGCTAGAGGCCGAATAAACAGAGGCTCCGTCCTCGTTGATAATGGCATACTGGAGGTCCAGACCCTCCTCATCTATCATGTCGGAGACAAATTTTTCTGTCTCCTGGCTGGCCGTTCCAGACCCTATGGCCACCACATCCACATGGTACTTGTCCACCAGGCCCATGCTAATTCGCCGGGACTTGTCTATTTCCTTTCTGGGAGGGGTGGGGTAGATGACCCCCTGGTCTAAATACTGGCCATACTCGTCAATAACTGCCAGCTTACAGCCCGTCCTTAGGCCCGGGTCTATGGCCAGGACCCTTTTTTTCTTAAGGGGGGGCTGGAGGAGGAGGGGCTTTAAGTTCTTGCCAAAGACGTCAATGGCTTCTCTTTGGGCCTCCTCGGTCCGCTCTCGCCTAAGCTCCCTTTCAATGGAGGGGTAGATGAGCCGGTCCATGGCGTCTCGGGCCACCTCCCTGGCAAAATCTAGCTTGTCCCTATCTAGCTTAAAGACCTGCAAGAGGATGGTCACCATCAGGTCCTTGTCTGCCCGGAGGCTGACCCTTAGGGCCTTTTCCTTTTCTCCCCGGTCTATGGCCAAGACCCGGTGGTTGGGAATCCGGCTATACCTTTCTTCGTAGGGGGCCTCCCGGTCCAGGTACATGGCATAGTTTTGGGAGGGCTCTGGCCCCTGGGTCAGCTCATAGACGGCATTTCTTCGCATAAATTTTTTTAAGACCTGCCGGACCTCTGCATGGTCCTGGAAGATTTCAGCCACAATATCCATAACCCCTTGTCGGACCTGGGCCTGGTCCATGTCTTGGCTTATGGCCTCTTTTATGGCCTCTTCAATCTCTTCCATAGAGACCCCTTCTTTTATAAAGGCCTCTCCTATGGGGCCCAGGCCCTTTTCCCTGGCCATGGTGGCCCGGGTCCGCCTCTTGGGCTTGTAGGGCCGGTAGATATCTTCTAGCTCACTTAGGCTCTGGGCCTGGGCCACCGCCTGGGCCAGGTCCTCTGTCCACTTCCCCTGGTCCCTTAGGCTGGCCTCTATGGTCTGGGCCCGGTCTTCTAAGGCCTCTAGCTTGTCCCTTCTTTCCACCAGGTCCCTTAGGGTCACATCGTCCATATCCTGGGTGACTTCCTTCCGGTACCTGGCCACAAAGGGGACCGTGTTGCCCCCGTCAAAAAGGGCTAAAATTTCCTCCATAACAGGAAGGGGCCGGTTAAATTCAAGTGCAAGTTGCTCGCTTATCTTCATCTTTCCTCCATTTAAAAAGAGAGGCTCTCCCTCTCTTTTTTCCTTATTCAGCATTGGCTTCTAAATAGGCGTTAATAAAGGGGTCTAGGTCCCCATCCATGACCCTTTGAACATCCCCTACTTCTACCTGGGTCCTTAGGTCCTTAACCATGGTATAGGGGTGGAAGACATAGGACCGGATTTGGGACCCCCAGGCAATTTGAGAATAGTTGCCCTGTAGGTCTTCGATCTTTTCCTTTTTCTCTTCCTCTGCCAGGGCCACCAGTTTGGCCTTCAGCATGTTCATGGCCGTCTCCCTATTTTGGATCTGGCTCCGCTCATTTTGGCACTGGACCACAATCCCTGTAGGCAAGTGGGTAATCCGAACAGCCGAGTCTGTGGTGTTAACGTGCTGGCCACCGGCCCCAGAAGACCGGTAGGTATCAATCTTTAGGTCCTCGTCCTTAATGTCAATTTCAATTTCCTCATCTAGCTCCGGATAAATGTCCACAGAGGCAAAGCTGGTGTGGCGTTTTTTAGCCGCATCAAAGGGGGAAATCCGGACCAGCCGGTGGACCCCCTTTTCGGCCTTAAGATAACCATAGGCATGGGGCCCCTGGACCAGGAGGGTCACGGACTTGATCCCTGCCTCATCTTCCTTTAGGATGTCCAAGGTTTCCACCTTGTAGCCCTTCTTGTCCCCATAGCGGCGATACATCCTAAGGAGCATGCCGGCCCAGTCTTGGGCCTCGGTCCCTCCGGCTCCAGCATGGATGGACAAGATGGCGTCACTATCGTCATACTCCCCGTCTAGGAGGATGTCTATTTCAAAGGCATCTAGCTTTTTGCTTATGGCCTCCAGGTTTTCCTTAAAGCCCTCATAAAAGGAATAGTCCTCTTCCTCTTCCATCAGGTCAATCATAAGGGCCGCCTCTTCAATAGCCTCATCTAGGCCATCATAGAGGTCCACCTGGCCCTTGACCTGGTTCTGCTTGCGGATAACCTTTTGGGCCGCCTGGCTGTCGTCCCAAAAGCCCGCCTCCATGGTCTGGGCATTTAGGTCTTCTAGGGCCTCTCTTAGGCCCCCTAAGTCCATACTTTCCCCCAGACGGTCCAGGCGGTCCCTGGCCTCTTCTAGGTTTTTCTTATCAAGATATATATTTTGTTCCAATGGGCCTTCCCCCCTCTAGATCTTACCGGCCGTGGCAGTGCTTGTACTTCTTTCCACTCCCACATGGACAGGGGTCATTGCGCCCCACCTTCTTGCCATCGCTGACAAAGGGCTGGCTGGCTTGTCCATCGGGACTGGCTGTATTTATTTCCTTGGCCACTTGTTTTCTTTCTAATTTTTCTGCATTGACCACATGGAAGAGTCGTCTAACGGTCTCTTCCCGGATGGCTGCATTCATCTCTTCAAACATATCGAAGCCTTCGTTTTGGTAGGCAATCACTGGGTCCGTTTGGCCCATGGCCCTTAGGCCAATCCCCTGACGGAGTTGGTCCATGGCATCAATATGGTCCATCCACTTTTCATCCACTACCCTTAGGAGGATAATCCGTTCTACCTCCCTAAAGCCCTTGCCATCAAAGTCGGCTTCTTTTTCCCCATAGACCTCCTTGGCCTTTTCCTTCATAAGGGCCTTAATCTGGTCTACAGAAAGTTTTTCAGTAATGGGATTTTCTGGGAAATTAAGGGTTTGCTTGCCAAAAATTTCTATGGCTTCATAGTCAATATAGGACTGGCCTTCTTCATCGAGCTTGACATTAAAGTCCACCACCCCATCAATGAGTTCACGGGTCATATCCCGGATGTTGTCCTTAAAGTCTTCCCCTTCTAGGACCCGGCGCCGCTCCCCATAGATGACCTCCCTTTGCTTGTTCATGACGTCATCATATTTTAAGACATGCTTGCGGATGGAGAAGTTGTTGCCCTCTACCTTCCTTTGGGCAGATTCAATAAGCCGGGTTAAGACCTTGGCCTCCACGGGTTCGTCCTCTGGCGTGTCTGCGGAGTCCATGACCTGCTTAAAGCGGTCTCCAGCAAAAAGCCGGATCAGCTCATCGTCTGCTGAAATATAAAACTTAGAAGAACCTGGGTCCCCCTGACGGCCTGACCGGCCCCTTAACTGGTTGTCAATCCGGCGGCTTTCGTGCCTTTCAGTCCCAATAATATGAAGACCCCCAGCGGCCACCACCTCTTGGGCCTCCCGGTCTGTTTCCTTCTTAAAATCCTCCCGGTAGGCCTGGAATTTTTCCCTGGCCTCTAGGATTTCTGGGTCCTCTGTATCAAAGTAGGAGTCGGCCATTTCAATCATGGCTGCGTCCATTCCCTCCCTGGCCAGTTTTTCCTTGGCCATATAGTCTGGGTTCCCCCCTAAGACAATGTCGGTCCCCCGGCCGGCCATGTTGGTGGCTATGGTCACCATGCCCAAACGACCTGCCTGGGCCACAATCTCAGACTCTTGGGCGTGCCTTTTGGCATTGAGGACATTGTGCTTGATCCCCTTCTTCTTAAGGAGTTTAGAGACCTGTTCCGACTTGTCAATGGATACGGTCCCCACTAGGATGGGCTGGCCCTTGGCGTGCCGCCTTTCAATCTCTTCTATCACAGCATCAAACTTGCCCTTTTCGCTGATATAGATGGAGTCATTTTCATCTTCCCGGATAACCGGCTTGTTGGTGGGAATTTCCACCACGTCTATATTGTAGATTTCCCTAAATTCTGCTTCCTCGGTCATGGCTGTCCCTGTCATCCCGGAGAGCTTCTTATACATCCTAAAGTAGTTTTGGAAGGTGATGGTGGCCAGGGTCTTGGATTCTGCCCGAACCTCAATCCCTTCCTTGGCCTCAATGGCCTGGTGGAGGCCATCAGAATACCGGCGGCCCTGCATCAAACGGCCAGTAAATTCATCGACAATAATAACCTCGTCATTTTGAACCACATAGTCTATATCCCTTTTCATGGTTCCCTGGGCCTTAAGGGCCTGGTTAATATGGTGGAGGAGCTCGGTGTTGTTGGTGTCGGTGATGTTATCTACATTAAAATATTTTTCAGCCTTGTCCACCCCCTGGTCTGTCAGGGTGGCTGCCTTGGCCTTCTCATCTACAATATAGTCTACGGTCTCTTCCCTAAACTGCCGGTTAAAGACGTCTTCTCTTTCTTCGGACTGGTCCTTGATCCTAAAGGAAAGGGTGTCCACAAAGCGTTTGGCCTGGACATAGCGGTCTGTGGAGGCGTCCCCCATGCCTGAAATAATAAGGGGGGTCCTGGCCTCGTCAATTAAAATGGAGTCCACCTCGTCCACAATACAGTAGTGGAGGTCCCTTTGGACCATGTCCGCCTTGTAGACCACCATGTTGTCCCTTAGGTAGTCAAAGCCAAACTCATTGTTTGTCCCATAAGTAATGTCTGCCGCGTAGGCCGCCTTCCGGTCTTCCTTGTCCATGTCATGGACAATACAGCCCACACTCAGGCCTAGGAAGTTATAGAGCTTGCCCATCCACTGCTTGTCCCTTTGGGCCAAGTAGTCGTTGACTGTCACCACATGGACCCCCTTGCCTTCTAGGGCATTTAAATAAACAGGCAGGGTGGCCACCAGGGTCTTCCCTTCCCCGGTCTTCATTTCAGCAATCCGGCCTTGGTGGAGGATAATCCCCCCCATAAGTTGGACAGGATAGTGCTTCATCTCAAGAACCCGGCTAGCCCCCTCCCGGACCACGGCAAAGGCCTCGGGCAAAATGTCATCTAGGCTTTCACCCTGGGCCAAACGGTCCTTAAAGGCCTGGGTCTTGCCCTTAAGCTCTTCATCGCTTAGAGCCGCCATGGTCTCTTCCATGGCCAGGATCTTATCTACTGTTGGCTTGATTTTTTTTATTTCACGATCGCTATAGCTACCGAAAATTTTATCGAATAGTCCCATGTCTACCACCTCTCTGTGCAATATCTCATTATATCAATTAAGACTTGATTTTACAAGATT
>JAUNLJ010000012.1 GCA_030532305.1 Tissierellia bacterium | reverse complement strand
CCTTACAGTCGGCTTCTTGGGGAAATGGTTGCACCAGACCTACTAAGGTCTCGCTACGCTTCGACCAGTTAGGTCAAGGACGCTAGAGGTCGAGGGTTCGAGTCCCTTCCAGGTCGCCATAAATTTATATTTTGCGGGAGTGGCTCAGTGGTAGAGCATCGCCTTGCCAAGGCGAGGGTCGCGAGTTCGAATCTCGTCTTCCGCTCCATATTTGTACCATTAGCTCAGCTGGATAGAGCGTCTGGCTACGGACCAGAAGGTCAGGGGTTCGAATCCTCTATGGTACGCCAGAAAAAGCCTTACAATCTTTTGATTGTAAGGCTTTTTCTTATGGTCAAATAGCTAAAAAGCCCTAAAGGTCTTCCTTCTTCAAGGGCTTAGGGACTTCTGGACAAGCTTTATTTTATAGGAAGGGCCCTTAAAAACGTCCTCCTCTCCTAGGTTTATGAAGGAAGATAGCCTAGCACAAGGGACCAAGGGCCTTAAAAGACCTTTTTAGGCCCTTGGTGGGGCTTGCCAGCCTAGTGTTGGAAGAGGCCTATGAGTGGGTCTAAATCCCTCTTTAGGTCCCTTGAAAGGGGGATTTAGGAAGCCCTAGTCTTTCTTAAGGGCATCTCTAGTTTTTTGGCCGGATAAGCCAGGTCCTATTAACTGGAGGCTAGCTGATTTAAGCTACAAAAAAAGCCCTAGGGCCTTAGGGTCCCTAGGGTATGAAACAAAAATAGATGGTGCGGCAAGAGGGACTTGAACCCTCACGTACATACATACACATGGCCCTCAACCATGCCTGTCTGCCTATTCCAGCACTGCCGCACGCCTAATCCCGAGAGATATAAGCATCTCTTAAGCCCCCATAGATATTAAACATATTGGGGTTAAGGTCTTCAGATATTTTTGCATCGCGAGCAAGAATATCTTGCTTATAGACCAGTGGGATATAACTTGCATCTTCAATAAACAATTCATTAATCTCTGTAAGGACTTGCTTTCTTTGGACTGGGTCCTGGGTAAGGGCTAGTTTGCTTAGCTTTTCATCCATTTTAGGGGAAGATAGGCGAGCAAAATTAAGTCTAGCATTTGAATAGAGGACAGAGGCAATATCAGGGATAATGGAAAATTCAATCCCATAGATGGCTAGGTCAAAGTTTCCAGCCTGTAGGTCCTCTTGGAAAAGCCCCCATTCATCTTCTTGGGTTTCCATTTGGACAATTTTTGTTCGAATACCAATGTTTTTTAGGTCATCTTGGATAAACTCAGCTTGAGTTTTCCTTTGGTTGTTGGCCAAGTTGGTTCGAATGTCCAGTTGGAGTAGGTCTCCTTCTGGGGTTTCCAACCAACCGTCTCCATTGGTATCTGTAAACCCTGCTTGATTAAGGACTTGTTTTGAAGATTCTGTACTATAGTATACCTGGTTTTCTGGAAAAAATCCAGGGTTATTTTTAGGATTAATTAAAAAATGTGCCACAGAGGCCTGTTGGAGATAGAGGCTGTCTACAATTTTTTGCTTGTTGATGGCAGAGGCAATGGCTTTTTTTAGGGCCTGGCCCTGGGGACCTTGGAAGATGGGCCGGCCTGAATTTAGGCTGAGGATTTCTAACTTGTTGGTTTCATAGGATTCTAAGCGGACCTGGGCCTTGTCCCTAAGCCGGTCCCACTTGTACTCTCTAAAGATGGCCAGGTCGATTTGGCCAGAGTCAAAGGCCTGGGCCTGGTGGTCTCTAGATTCTAGGATTTTCCCCCTAATTTCATCAATATAGGGCTTGGGTCCATAGTAGTTGGGGTTCTTTTCTAGGACAATTTCATCATTTTTCCGGTAGGAGGCCAGTTGGAAGGGGCCTGTTCCCATGAGCTGGAAGTTTTCTTCCTGGGCTAGGCTTTCTTCTGTGTAGAGGTGGCTGGGAAGGATGGGGAAAACCATCATGGCCAGCATATTGCCATAGGGCCGGTCAAATTCTATATCTACATTTCTTTCATCAAAGACCATGGCCCGGGCAAAGGTCTCCTTGTTAAAGGATTGGGTGCTTCCCACACACTGCCTAAGATAGAGGAGGATGGGGCTGTCATCAGGAAGGTTTTTTAGGCCATTAAAGGTCATGGCCACGTCTTCGGCAGTGAGCTTTTCGCCATCCTGCCAGTAGACGTTGTCCTTTAGGGTGATGGATAGGATTCGGCCGTCCTGGGAAATTTGATAGTGTTCAGCGAGGAGGGGCTGGATATTTCCATTTTCTTCAAAGCTGAAAAGACCCTCATAGACCAGCTGGATAAAATGGAAATAGTCGGAGTTTTTGCTGAGAAGGGGGTTGAGGTTGGCTATGTTGGTAAGAGGGAGACTTAGGCTTTCAGCCTTTTCCGGGCTTAGGTCTTGGACCTGGGAGGCATCAATGGACTGGAGTTTAGAGGATCCTGGAGGGCTGCAGGCGCTTAAGAGGACCAGGCTTATAAGGAGGAGGCTGCTTATAAATCGTTTCAAGAGGTCACGCTCCTTTCCTTAATTTTTTTAGGGCCCTTTGAATTTGGTCTGCCAAGTCCTTTAGGTCCCCTTGGTTGTCTAAGACCAGGCCAGCTCGCTTCTTTTTTTCTTCAAGGTCCATCTGGGCATTGATCTTTTCTTGGGCGTAGGAGAGGGGGATTTGGTCCCTCTCCTGGAGCCGGCGGACTTGGAGGTCCCGGGGGACGTAGACCAGCCAGATGTCGTCAAAGTGAAGGCCAGCCCTTAGGTGGTCCTCATAGAGCTCATAAAGAAGGGGGCTATCGAAAAAGACCAGGGGAGACTTGGTTTTTTTGGCCTGGGCCAGCATTTCTTCAAAGATAAGGGGGTGGAGGATCTGGTTTAGGGCCTTTCGGGCCTCTTCATCCTTAAAGATGATTTGGGCCAATCTCTCCCGGTCCAGCTGGCCTGTGGGCTGGATAATATGGGGGCCAAAGTGGTTTTCTACTTGCCTTAGACCAGGGCTTTTAGGCAGGACCACCTGGCGGGCTAGCTGGTCGGCATCAATGACCTCTTGACCTAGGGACCGTAATATACCACTGGCGGCACTTTTTCCACTGGCGATCCCTCCAGTGAGGCCGATATATTTTTTATTTTGTGTCATACCAAGTTTTTCCTATTTCTATATCCACATCTAGGGGGATGGACAGGTCCATGACCCCCTCCATGATATCTTTCATTAGCTGTCTTACTTCTTCCACTTCTTCCTTGGGGGCTTCAATGATAAGTTCATCGTGGACCTGGAGGAGGAGCTTAGCTGCTAGCTTCCTTTCTTTGAGGGCCTGGTAGATTTTCACCATGGCCAGCTTGATAATATCAGCAGCCGTGCCTTGGATGGGCATATTTAGGGCCACCCTTTCGCCAAAGTTTCTAACGGCAAAGTTTTTGTTTTCCAGCTCAGGAAGATAGCGTCTCCTATGGAAGAGGGTTTCCACATAGCCCTTGTCCTTGCCCTTTTTGACAATGTCTTCCATAAACTGGGACACACTGGGGAAGTGGTGGAGGTAGTTGTCAATATAGGTCTTGGCCTCCTTCCTGGAAATATCCAGGTCCTGGGAAAGGCCATAGTCGCTAATCCCATAGACAATACCAAAGTTAACGGCCTTGGCCCGGCTCCGCATAAGGGGACTAACCTCTTCTGGGTCCACATGGAAGACCTGGCTGGCTGTGGTCCGGTGGATGTCCTGGCCCTCCTTAAAGGCCTGGATCATGGTCTGGTCCTGGGAAATATGGGCCAGGATCCGCAGCTCAATTTGGGAATAGTCCCCGTCTATAAAGACCTGGCCCTCCTGGGCCTTAAAGGCCTTACGGATAAGCCGGCCGGTCTCGGTCCGGATGGGGATGTTTTGCAGGTTGGGGTCTGTTGAGGACAGGCGTCCGGTGGCGGTGACGGTCTGTTGGAAGACGGAGTGGACCCGGCCATCGGCTTCATTGACCAGGCCTAAAAGACCCATAATATAGGTGGAGTGGATCTTGGCCAGCTGGCGGTAGTCCAGGATGAGGTCAATAATGGGGCTTTCCTGGCGGATCTTCTCCAGGACGTCCACAGCCGTACTATAGCCCGTCTTGGTCTTCTTTTGAGGGGTTAGACCCATCTTGTCAAAAAGAATGTCACTTAGCTGCTTGGGGCTATTGAGGTTAAATTTTTCTCCAGCCAGGTCATAGACCTGGGTCTCAATCTCATCTAGCCTTTGGCTAATATCCCCATCCAGCTGGATAAGGACCTCCTTGTCCAGACCCAGGCCCTGAAGTTCCATATCAGCCAAGACCTGGGTCAGGGGCATCTCAATGGCCTGGTAGAGATAGGTCATCTCCAGGTCTTCAATTTTAGCTTCCTGGACCTCTCTTAGCCGGGGGAGATAGTAGGGGAAGTAGGCCAGATACTTATAGAGGGCCTCCTTGTCTAGGTCATGGAGGCTTTTTTTCTTGGCCCCCTTGCCCTGGATACTTTCCAGGCTGTCTATGCGGTCATTAAAATAATGCCAGACCAGGTCCTCTAGGCTATAGAGGGACTTAGTGGGGTCTAAGATATACTCGCAAATTTCTCCGTCATAGACAAAGCCTTTTAGGTCCAGGCCCAGGCCCAGACCCAGCACATGGATGTCCTTAATGGCCAGGCCTAATTTTTCAATGGCGGGGTCTTCAAAAATGTCTTTAAAGGCCAAGAGGTCCTCTTTGTCCTTGATGGCTAGGATATAGGGGGTCTTCCCCACCGGGCCTATCACTAGATAGTGGGGGAGAACCCCATCATAGATCTTACCCTCAGAAAGGATATGGAGGCTTAGGGGGGACTGGCCCTTTAAGCCCTCTACAATCTCTTGGGCCGAAGCCTCCTGGTAGCTTAGGTCCAGGTCCTCTTTTTCCAAGTCCTCTCCCGGTAATTTTTCCAGGAGGCTAAAAAATTCATAGTCTGTATAAAGTTCCCTAAGACCCTGGGTGTTGGGGTCCTTTCTTAGGAAGGCATCCAGGTCCTTATCTATGTCCATATCCAGGACAATTTGGCCTAGGGTCCGGCTTAAAAAGGCCTGGGCCTTGTAGTTAGTCAGGTTCTCCTTGCGTTTTTTGCCAGAGACCTCTTCAAGATGGTCATAGAGCCCCTCCAGGCTATGGAAGTCCTTGAGGAGTTTAATCCCTGTCTTTTCTCCAATACCAGGGACCCCTGGAATATTGTCAGAGCTGTCCCCCATAAGCCCCTTTAGGTCAATAAGCTGCTTAGGCTCCAGGCCATATTCCTCCTGGATCCGGTCAGGATCATAGACCTCTAGCTGGGTAATCCCCTTTTTGGTCAGAAGGACCTGAGTCTTAGGGTTTACTAGCTGCAAATAGTCCCGGTCTCCTGTTAAAAGATAGACCCTAAGGCCCGCCTCATTGGCCTTTTTAGCCAAGCTGCCTGCAATATCGTCCGCCTCATAGCGGGGGCTGTCCAGGGTTTCTACCTGCATAAGCCTTAAAATTTCCATGAGGATGGGCCACTGCTGGTCTAGCTCTGAGGGGGTCTTGTCCCGGGTTCCCTTGTAGTCCTCATACATGTCGTGGCGAAAGTTTTTTCCCTTTTGGTCAAAACAGACCAAGAGATAGTCGGGGTCCACCAGGTCCAAGGCATTGTCAAACATGGACAAAAAGCCGTAGACGGCATTGGTGTAGATCCCCCGCTTGGTTTGCAAGAGGGGGAGGGCGTAAAAGGCCCTAAAGAAAAGGCTGGACCCATCTATAATCAAAAATTTATCTTTTTCCATTGGCATATCCTTCCTTATTATTCAAACGTCTTACTCCTATTATAACCTAGTTTACAAGTCTTTATAAGCTGAGAGGGAACTTCCCTAAAAATAATTGAAAAAACAAAAGCATCTTTACAAGTTCCTAATTTTTATGTTACAATACTTTTGTTAAGCCGAAGTGATGGAATTGGCAGACGTACTGGACTCAAAATCCAGCGGTGGCGACACCGTGCGGGTTCAAATCCCGCCTTCGGCACCAAAAAGAAGGTTTAGACCCCCTGGGGCCTAAACCTTTTTTATTTGAAAAAGTAAGCCAGGCCTAGCCAGGACAAGCTAGATAAAACACTGGCTCAAAAAAAGAGCTAGGTAGGAGAAAAAGATGACTTAGGACAGGGTTTTCATGCCTGGGGAGAAAAAAACTAAACTTATTTCAAGAATAATAGAAAAAAAGCTAAATATAGGCATTTTTACTGATATTAGTCATTGACAAACACTTGTAATTTGCTATACTTAGCAAAGAGTGATTTTCTTGTAAAGAACTTGAGGAGGTACATATTGAATCAAAAGAATAGGAACAAAGGCTTTGCACTTGTTTTGTTACTCCTATTAGTTGCCGTATCTATCGGCGGTATTTACGGGTACTGGGCAGGAGAGATTGCCGATCCAGAGGATGTCAATAGGAGCCAAGAAATAACCATTGGAGAGGGTCAAAGTGTAGAAACTGAGTTAGAGGTCACCGAAGACCTAGTTAGCGAAGGGATGAAACTGGTTCCTATAGGAAAAGCCGCCTTAAGTGTCGGGGGAGAAGCGGCCAACGTGGAGGCCTATAAGGGGACCTTTACAGTTTATTGGAAGGAAACAGAAGACACAGACATTATTAGTAGCGAGGACCAGGTGACAAGGACCTTAAGTGTAAGGGGGACCCCTTCAATTACAGGGGCAACGGCCTATAATGACCTGGTGAATGTGACCATTAAACCTCAGTCAACAGACATTACAGCTGATGGGGATCCTGTGACTGTGGAGGCTATCGTAACCCTAGAGGAGCCTGCCGACAAGGCGGCCTATGACGCCATTGTCAATAACCCCATTACTGTGGGACTTAGCTTTTCTGTTCAGTAAGAGGGCTTATGAAAACTTCACCAGGAGCAAGGGCTGTAAAGAGGATCAAAGAGGGGATTTTTCTCCTCTTTCTTCTCTTTATGGGCTTTTTAATCGGTGTCAACTTTTTTTCTCCAGATACCCTTTTTAAGTGGACAGGTCGTGTTCCCTATGTGGTTAAGTCCAATTCCATGAAGCCCGTCTTTTCCAAGGGGGACATTGTGGTGGTGGCGAGGGTCAACACCAACCAATTGAAGCGAGATGACATTATTGCCGTGCGCAGTCGGCAGGGGATCCAGTTTGCCCACTTTGTGGCCGACCAATACATTGATGATAACAACCATCTGCGGTTTAAAACCCGGCCCTATGGACCTGTAGACAAGGACCATTGGGATTACGAGAGCCTTAGACGGGACCAGATTATGGGCAAGGTCAATCTGATTATTCCCCACCTAGGCCACCTGAGCCTCTTTGTCCGTTCACCCATTGGCCTAAGGACCCTGGGCTTAGATGCCATCTTGATCTTTTTGCTGATACGAAACCAAGAAAAAAGAAGGGAAATAGAAGAGGCCCAAGAAAGAAAGGCCACAAAAGCAAGAAAGTCAGCCTAGCCCAAGAGGCCCGGGAGGGGAAGAAGATGTTTCAGAACAAACGACCATTTTTTCTTATAGCCAGCTTATTCCTCTTGTTTTTATGGTCTCTACCACAGATCTATGGCTACTGGGGAGGGGTCCTAGATCCCGATAGAAAACGGTTAAGAGAGGAAGCGATCCTGATTGGCCGGTGGTACTTTAATGACCCTAAGGATACAGATGCCCCAGAGGTCATTATCTTTGACCCGAAAAACCCACCCAAGGAAACTATTGAATCGGGAACGGTCATCATCTACCAGAACCCAGACGGGACCACCACCCTCTACACAGCCCGTGTGAATATCAACCCCAAGGACCCTGATTTTGACCCCACCAAGCCCAATAAAGATTTCCTAAGACCCATGAAGTATGCCGAAGACACCAAGGAGTACCGGTCCTTCCACCATTACCGGCGCCAGGACTATACCTGGCACAAGGGTAAGCTCTACCAGTGGCTGCCCTTAACGGGGCATAACCCCAACACCGTCACCCAGATAGAGCCCGGGACCAACCCCTCTTATTGGAAGGAGATCGACCCCAAGACCCAGCCGGAGAACCTGTGGTTTAGGCATGTGGTCTATATGGCCGGGGAAAAAGTCTCCTACCAAGGAAAAATCTATGAGGCCATCCTAGGCGGCCGGTCCGGTTTTATTCCTTCTAGCTCCGTAAGGGTCTGGAAGGAGGAGTAGGCCCCTTAAAAGGGCCCTCTAGTCTAGGAGCCCCTTAAGAAAAGAAGCTATCCTTAGCCCCTCTTTAGAGGAGTCTTGAGAGGGGCTTCTTTTTTTAGCCCTTTTTTGGGTTCAAGAAAAAACCCTTGACTCGCAAGCGTTTTTTAGAGGGGAAAGCCCCCAAAGGATGAGAGTTTTGATAAAGACTTTCATTAAACTGGGGCTTTTTAGAATATACGATATATTTAAGGGCCTTTAAGTCAAAATAGGGGGATAGAGCTAGAATTTATAAGCAAGGTCTGATAAAATAAAAATATATTAAACATGTTTGGGTATGAAAAGACAAGCCAAATATAAGACAAACATTTTCATATCTGATTTTGTAAGATACAAGGGGTGAAATTATGACAAAAACAGATGTCACTTTCTCCATTGGCGGTGTGATCTTTGACGAGCACAAGGAAGCCACAGAGAAACTGGCTATCGAACGGATGCCATCACCTGAGATCGTTCGTATTCCTATGAGTCAACACATTGGGGCGCCATGCCAACCAACAGTAGCTGTAGGGGACAAGGTGAAGGCAGGTCAAATTGTTGGGAACTCAGATGCTTTTGTATCGGCAGCGGTACATAGCAGTGTTTCCGGAGAGGTCATAGCTATTGAAAAGGGCTATGCCGCAGATGGACGTTTTGCTGATATGGTTGTCATCAAGTCCGATGGCAAGGATGAACTTCATGAAGATGTTAAACCCATCTCCAATTATAAGGACCTTTCCATTGATGAACTTATGGTTAAAGTCAAGGCAGCAGGTATTGTCGGTATGGGTGGGGCAGGTTTCCCTCTTCATGCCAAGTTAAAATCAGAAGATCCTGTTCTTGATATTGTAGTACTTAATGGGGCCGAGTGTGAACCCTTCTTAACATGCGACCATCGTCTTATGTTAGAGGAAAGTGACGCAGTCATCGGCTCTTTAAAAATGTTTGCTGACTTGTATGGAACCGAAGAAGCTTACATTGCCATCGAGCTAAACAAGCCCGATGCCATTGAAAAATCTAAAGAGACCATTGCAAACAGTCCCGAGTTTAAGAACCTTAAGCTGGCCACCATGAAGACCAAGTATCCTCAAGGGGACTCTAAGCGCCAATCTGAAGCAGTTGTGGGCCGGATTGTTCCTCCTGGAGGGGTTACCAATGATGTAGGGGTCTTCCTTACCAACATTCAAACAGCCAAGGCCTATTATGACCTTCTAATGACAGGCATGCCCTCCATTGAAAGGGTCATTACCGTCAGTGGGTCCGGGATCAATGAACCTAAGAATATCCTAGTTAAGATAGGAACGCCTGTAAAAGACATTATTGAATTTTGCGGAGGCACCAAGGAAGGCACTGTAGAAATTGTCTGTGGTGGACCCATGACAGGGAAGTCTGTCTTTGACCTAGAGGCGCCTATTATCAAGACCACCTCTGGTATTTTGGCCTTTACAGACCAAGAGGTTGATGTAACACCTGCCAGCCCATGTATAGCCTGTGACCGGTGCGTGAGCCACTGCCCAGCCAATATTAATCCAACCCGGATTAATGCAGCCATCGAACGGGGGCGGATTGACCTATGTAAGGAATACTATGCTGACCAATGTATGCAGTGTGGGGTTTGTTCCTTTGTCTGTCCAGCCAAGAGACCCCTATGCGAAACGGCAAACTTGGCTAAGCGTGAAGTCATGGCATTATCAAGGAAATAGGAGGCTAAAATGGGAAACAATAAGCAAATAAACGAAAACGTCCTCCAAGGAAATGGACGTTTCGTCCAATTAGCTCCTCATATTCGTTCCAAGGATACTGTTACAAACATTATGCGGGATGTTATTATTGCACTTATCCCAGCTATTCTTGGAAGTATTTACTTCTTTGGTATGGGAGTTATTGGAATTTATTTAACCAGTATTATATTCTGTGTAGCCAGTGAATATATTTTCCAAAGGGCTACCAAAAAAGAAGTCCAAATTAAGGACTTGTCCGCTGTTGTAACAGGTATTCTTCTAGCCATGAACGTCCCAGCCAACACCCCCTTCTGGATGGTAGCTGGGGGATCTATCTTCGCCATGGTTTTTGTCAAAGAATGCTTTGGTGGGATTGGGGGCAACTTTGTCAACCCAGCTCTTGCCGCTAGGGCCATGCTCATGGCATCTTGGCCAGACCTTATGACCAACTACTCTCCACCAGGAGGTCTAGTTGATGGGGTAGCCTATGCCACACCTCTTTCTATCATTAAAGACGGGTCTAACCTAGACGCACTTCCCAGCCTAAGCCAAATGTTTATCGGCGATGTGGGAGGGGTTATTGGTGAAACTTCTGCCATCCTTCTTCTTGTGGGGGCCCTTTACCTGGTAGTTAGAAAGGTCATCGACTGGAAGGTTCCTCTTATCTATATTGTAGTTACTGCAGTTATGCTACCCATTCTAGGACTTCCTACAGACCTTATCGCCTATGAAATCTTAGGTGGCGGTCTTATCCTAGGGGCCTGCTTTATGGCAACAGACTACAGTTCTACACCAGCGACACAAAAAGGCAAGATTATCTTTGCTGTGGGTTGTGGTATTTTAACAGCCATTATGCGGATCCATGGAAACATGGCTGAAGGGGTATCTTACTCTATTCTACTTATGAATGTCGCAACACCAGTTATCGATAGGTTTACAAAGACGAAAGCTTATGGGGAGGCAGATTAATGAACAACAAGATAGTCCATTACGGCCTGGTCCTCTTACTTTTCTGTGCGATTGCAGGCGGTGTCTTGGCTTTTGTAAATGGCTTTACAGAACCGGTTATTGCTCAGGCAGAATTTGAAAAATCTGTTGAAGCATATGAAGGAATATATGGAGACCTAGCCACTGATTTTGAACCAATGGATGAGGAAATAACACTTAAGCTACAAGAGCAAATTCCTGAAATAGACGATATCTTTATTGCTAAAAATGGGGAAGAAGTCATCGGCTATGGCATTAACTTTAAGGCCAACGGCTACGGCGGAGAAATGATCAACGCTGTGGGTCTGCTTAATGACAAGACCATGGCTGGTTTCAAAAACATCAGCCACGCTGAAACCCCTGGGATTGGAGCCCAAATTACCGAAGCCTTCTACGAAGACTCCTTTGTTGGAACCAGCTTTGAAGGGGGTTCTGTAGTAGGCAGTCCCAGTGGCCAAGGAGAAAATGAAATCATGCTGATTTCTGGGGCAACCATCTCCACATCCGGCGTTTTAAATGCTTTAAACAATGTACTGGCTAATTATGATGCCATTGCGGCACAATAAGGAAGAGGTGTGAAATGAAACTATCACAAGTTTTGAAGGATGGGATGCTTAAAAACAATCCTATCTTCATGCAGTTGATTGGGCTATGTTCTACCTTGGCAATTACCAATACATTGACCAATAGTATTGCTATGGGCATAGCTGTTACCTTTGTTTTGATTATGTCTAATACCGTTGTTTCTCTTTTAAGAAACGTGATCCCAAGGGAAATCCGGATTCCGGCTTTCATCGTGGTTATTGCCACCTTCGTAACCTTGGTTGAAATGATCCTACACGCTTATGCACCAGCTATCTACAACGCCCTAGGGATCTTCTTACCCTTGATTGTAGTTAACTGTTGTATCCTAGGGGAGGCAGAAGGTTTTGCCTATCAAAATCCCCTTATCCCTTCCATTGTAGATGGTTTGGGAACAGGCATTGGTTATACCATTGCCGTTGTAGCCATGGGGCTTATCCGTGAATTCTTCGGTTATGGAAGTCTACTAGACGTACAAATCCTACCCGAAGCCTATCCTGGCATTGGTTTTCTAACTGCACCTGCTGGGGCCTTCATGCTACTAGGACTACTTATTGCAGGCTTTAGATATCAAATGAAAAAAAGGGCAGAATAGGAGGTAGATCATGGGAGAAATTTTAACCATATTAATTTCAACAATCTTAGTTAACAACTACGTCTTTGCCCAATTCTTAGGGATCTGTCCTTTCTTAGGGGTTTCTAGCAAGATGGAAACATCTGTGGGGATGGGGGCAGCCGTTACCTTTGTTGTCGTCATCGCTTCAGTTGTTACTTGGTTTATTCAAAGATTTATTTTAGATGCCCTTGGCCTAGGCTACCTACAAACCATTGTATTTATCCTAGTCATCGCATCTCTTGTTCAGCTAGTAGAGATGTTCTTAAAGAAATCATCTCCATCACTATATCAAGCTTTGGGTGTTTTCCTTCCCCTTATCACCACCAACTGTGTGGTACTTGGGGTTGCTGTACTAAACATCCAACAGGGCTACAACTTAATTGAAACGATCTTTAGTGGTCTAGGTGCCTCCATCGGCTTTACCCTAGCCCTAATCCTCATTAGTGCCCTTAGAGAAAGACTAGAACTTGTTAATATTCCAAAACCACTTCAAGGAGTGCCCATTGCCCTAATGAGTGCAGGTTTAATGGCCATTGCCTTTACTGGTTTCCAAGGACTAGTATAAGGAGGGATCTATAAATGATGTCAAATATAATTCCAGCATTACTTGTCCTAGGTGTCTTAGGGGTCATTTTTGGGGCCGCCCTAGCCTTTGCATCTAAAGTATTTGCTGTAGAAGTTGATCCAACCGTGGCCGAAGTCTTGGGTGTCCTACCTGGCGCCAACTGTGGGGCCTGTGGATACCCAGGCTGTGAAGGCTTGGCCAACGCCATTGCCAAGGGAGAAGCCCCTGTTAACGGTTGTGCCATTGGGGGCCAAGATACTGCCGATAAGGTAGCCCTTGTTATGGGGACCGAAGCAGGAAATGTGGCCAAGGAAGTGGCTGTTGTCCGTTGCCAAGGAGACTGCGACAAGGCCCAAAACAAATATGCCTACCAAGACGTTATGGACTGCCGGCTTATTGATAGCTTTGCCCAAGGGTCTAAGTCTTGTACATCTGGCTGTCTAGGTGGGGGAACCTGTGTCACTGTTTGTGAATATGACGCCATTAAGGTGGAAAACGGGGTTGCCGTTGTAGACAAGGAAAAATGTGTGGCCTGTAAACGGTGTATAGAAATCTGTCCGAAACATATCATTGGCCTTATGCCCTATGAACAAAAGACAGAAGTTAAGTGTAGCACCAATGATCCAGGCAAGGTGGTTCGAACCAACTGTAGCATTGGATGTATTGGTTGTGGCATTTGTGAGAAGAAGTGTCCTAAAGATGCCATCAAGGTTGAAAACAACCTAGCCTCCATCGACTACGACAAGTGTATTAACTGTGGTATCTGTGCAGCCAACTGCCCAACAGGGGCCATTTACACAGACTATCCAGAACGGGTTGAAAAGATGAAGGAAAAAATTAAGGCTGACAAGCAAAAAGCAGCTGAAAAGAAAAAAGAAGCCATGAAGGCAGGCAGCCCAGAAAAGTAAATAAGGACTAGGAAGCTGGAGACAAGGATCTCCAGCTTCTTTTTTTCTTTCTATACTATCTCTAGGGGACAAGAAAATAGGCTCAAGAGATATTTTTTCGTTTTTACAAGGCCCCTTCTGGGTAGCTTTAGAAAGAAACTTCCCAGGCCCCAAGGGGCCCTAGAAAAAAGAGGGCCCTAAGACAAAAAAGAAGACCTGGGAAGGGGGCCGGGGCCTTGACAGAGGAAAAAAAGACAGGTAGAATGACCTGTAAATGATAATATATTGATTATCAAAATTTGAGCATATGCTCATAGATGACAAGGATAGGAGAAAGGGACTTGCTATGAAGAGAAGATGGCTTATTTTTTTGCTTGGCCTTAGTGTGGGGCTGGGTCTTTTAGGGGGGTGTAGTCCCTCTTTTTCTAACCACCAGCCAGAGGGGGATAGGCCCCTTATTTACAGCTCTTTTTATCCTATCTACAGCCTAACTAAGATGGTGGTGGGGGATATGGCTGAGGTGAGGATCTTTATGCCTAGCTCGGCCACAGTCCATGACTGGGAGCCTTCTCCCAAGGACATCCGTGACCTAGCTAAGGCGGACCTGCTTTTGGTCAATGGGGCAGGCATGGAAAGCTGGCTGAACCAGGTGGAAGAGGCCCTACCCCACCTAAGGGTGGTGGCCCTATCCGATGGGGCCCAGCTTATTAGCTACCAGGGGGCCGCCCTTTTAGGGGACTTCCAGCTTATGCAGGAAGGGAAACTGGGGACCCAGGAAAACACCCTTACTTTTGGCCACAACCACGCCACGGGTTTTAGGGCTGCCTTTTATAAAAAGGACCCTAGCCAGGACCTGGAGGACCTGGTCCAGATAGGCAGGACCCTTATGGAAGACCCAGGGGACCCTGTGGCCCTGGGGGACCGGCTCCAGGTGGAAAGTGGCAAGACCTACGCCTTTGACCTGCCCCACTGGGAGGGGGAGACCTATTTTACCCTGCCAGAGGCTGGAGACTGGGTTATCTATACGGACCACCTTTATGAGGAGGCCCTGCCCTTTGCCTTTCAAGATGGCCAGGGCCAGGCCCTTCCCCTGGAAATTCGGATGGAGGGGGCCAGTCAAGAAAAAAGCCAGACCATCTACGACCCTCATTCCTGGCTGTCCTTGGACAATGCCAAGGCCTATATGGGGCTTATCTATGAAGAGGCCCTCCGGCTGATGCCAGAAAACCAGGAGGCCCTCCACGACAGGTTACGGGAGGAAAATTTCCGTTTAATTGGCCTAAAAAAAGACTATGAAAAAAAGTTTGGGTCTTTGGAAAACAGGGACTTTATTGTCCTCCACTCCGCCTTTGAATACCTGGCCAGAGATTTTGACCTAAACCAGTATGCCATCCAGGGCCTAACCAGTATGGGGGACCCTAGCATTAAGTCTCTGGTTACGGCCATTGGCTTTGCCCAGGACCAGAAGATCCACACCATCTACTCTGAATATGGCCAGTCCCAAGAACTGGCCAGGACCCTGGCCGGGGAGCTGGACCAGGGGCAGGTGGTTCCCATTACCACCATGGAGCACCTTTTGCCAGGCCAGAAGCTGGAGGACTGGGACTATTTGGACCTAATGGCTCTTAATTTAGAAAATCTCTACCAGGGCATGGCCCGGGAAAAGGCCTTAAAAAATCCTTAAAAGGCAAGGATTTAAGGCGCCAGCTAGCCCTAAAGAAGATCAGAAAAGGAAGATAGATAAAAAGGATGAAGATCATTGAAATAAGAGACCTGACCTTTTCCTACAGGGAGGGAAAGCCGGTCCTAAAAGACATTAACTTGACCCTGGATAGGGGGGATTTTGCCGCCATCATGGGAACCAATGGGAGTGGCAAGTCCACCCTAGTTAAGAATATTTTGGGGGAGCTCAAGCCAGATAGGGGGGAGGTCAAACTCTTTGGCCAGCCCCTTAAGGACCTGAAGACCTACCGGCAGATAGGCTATGTGCCCCAGGTCAACCTGGTGGAAAAAATTGCCTTTCCCATTACCGTTAGGGAGATGGTGGTTTTAAACCTCTACGAGTCCTTTGGCTTTATAAAATTGCCAAGAAGGGCCCATAAAAAGAGGGTGGAGGAGGTCCTAGGGGCCATGGACCTCTTAGACTATGGGGATAGGCCTGTGGGTGAACTGTCTGGGGGCCTCCAGCAAAGGACCATGATTGCCCGGGCCATGATCAATAATCCCGACCTTCTTATTTTAGATGAACCCACTGTAGGCATAGATAAGGCCAGTCGGGAGCACTTTTTTAAGATGATCCAGGCCCTTAAGGATGAAAGGGGCCTGTCCATTCTGCTTATCACCCATGAGCTAGAAGAGGCCCAGCGTTTTACCCAGATCAGCCATTTTTATGAAATGCTAGAGGGCCACTTAAGGCCAAGGAGGTCACAAGATGCTTGAGTTTGCCTTTATGAGGAGGGCCCTTTTAGCGGGCTTTTTCCTATCCATTATGATTCCCACCATTGGGGTGGTTATGGTCAACCGGAAGACCTCCATGATCGGGGATGCCCTGTCTCATTCGGCCCTGGCCGGGGTGGGTATGGGGCTTATTTTAGGCTTTGACCCCCTCATAGGCATGGTGGCCATCTCCATTGCTGGCGCCTTTGTCATTGAGCTAATCCGCCACCGCTTTCCCCAGTATGGGGACATGGCCACGGCCATTGTCATGAGTTTGGGCCTGGGCCTGGCCTCTATTCTTTCTGACTTTGTGCCAGGGGGGGCCTCCTTTGAGGCCTATCTCTTTGGGTCCATTGCCACGGTGAGTGCCTTTGACCTTCTGGCTACAGGCCTGGTCTTCCTTTTGGTAGTTTTTGCCTCTATTAAGGAATATAGTGGCCTTTTGGCCATAGCCATTGACCCCAACACCGCCCGCCTATCGGGGGTCAAGGTGGGCCGGCTTAACGCCATCTTCACCCTTTTGACGGCCATTACCATTGCCATGGCCGTTAAGCTGGTGGGGGCCCTTATGGTGACCTCCCTGGTGGTCCTTCCCGTGGCCAGCAGTTTGATCTTGGCCAAGTCCTACCGGTCCAGCCTTTTAATCAGTATTGGCCTGGGCCTGGTCTATATGTTTTTTGGCCTAGGGGCCTCCTTTTACTACGACCTCAAGCCAGGCGGGGCCATTATCCTTATTGCCCTTGTGGGCATGCTGGTCTTTTGGCTTTTCCAGGGGCGAACCAGGAGGACGGGGGGCCTTATAAAAAGGATAGGCAAGGAAAAAAGCTAGCCAGGGGGCTAGCTTTTAGCTTTAGATTAGGCTTAAAATTTTTTCAAGAGGACAAGCTTATAAGAATTCTATGGTATAATAAGACAGATGAGGGGGACTAAAATGAAGAAAGCAGACAGGATAATCTTACTGGTTATTTTACTGGCGGCTGGCCTGGTGGCCCTTTCCTTTTTTATAAGGGGCCAGGAAAAAGAAGGGGACAAGGTCCTATCTATCCAGCTGGCAGGGGAGGAAATAGAAAGAATCCCCCTTGTGGAAGAAAATATAGGCAGGACCTATGAGGTGGACAACCCCTTGGGGGAAAACACCCTAAAGATTTCTGAGGAGGGGGTCTATATGGCTCATTCTTCTTGCCCCGACCAGATTTGCCGCCACATGGCCCCCATATCCCAGGTGGGGGAGACCATTATCTGCCTGCCCCACAAGCTGGTGGTAGAAATTAAGTCGGACACCTCCCAGGAGGGTCTAGACCATATGGTGAGGTAGGCCATGAGACAGTCTAAGTTAAGAAAAGATCTTTTTATAGCCATGCTAACGGCCCTGGGGGTGGCCATTGGCTTTATTGAAAGCTTTATCCCCCTGCCCATTCCCCTGCCAGGCGCCCGGCTGGGCCTAAGTAATGTGGTGATTTTAACCACCATTGTCTATTTTGGAGCCAAGGAGGGGATTTTGGTAGCCCTCCTAAAATCCTTCCTCCTCATGCTGGTTTCTGGCCAGGTTTCCTCCTTCTTTTATTCCTTTACCGGGGCCCTTTTTGCCTCCCTGGCCATGAGCCTGGTGTGGAAACATATGAAAGAGATTAGCCTGATAGGGGTTAGCCTGGTGGGCTCAGCCTGCCACAACCTGGGCCAGGTCCTGGTAGGGGCCCTGATCATCCACAATCTCCGCCTCTTTTACTACCTGCCCTTTTTGTGGATCCTGGGTATTTTTACAGGGGCCTTTGTCGGCTATAGTTCCCAACTTTTGGTTGGTCATTTGGAAAAAATCCTAGTTAAGGGGGATGACTTATGACAAAAATTATCTTAGCCTCGGGCTCGCCTAGGCGGAAGGTCCTTTTTGGGGAGATTTGCCCTAGCTTTGAAGTGGTCCCCTCCCAATTTGAGGAGGAGGGGGTCCCAAAGACCCGGGGAGACATCTATGCCATGGCCCTGGCCTACCTAAAGGCCCAGGCAGTCCTTGAGGACTACCCCCAGGCCCTAGTCCTAGGGGCAGACACCCTTATCTACTTTCAGGGGGAGGTCATTGGCAAGCCCCAGGACCGGGAAGAGGCCAGGGCCATTTTAAGCCGCTTAAGCGGCCAGAGCCACCAGGTGATTACAGGCTATGCCATCTTAACAAAGGACAAAAAGTACCTGGACTATAGCCGGTCTATTGTGACCTTTAAGGACCTGACTGATAAGGCCATAGAGGCCTATTTAGATACAGGAGACTATAGGGACAAGGCAGGGGCCTATGGGATCCAGGGTCAAGCTAAAGACCTGGTTGCAGGCTACCAGGGGGACCTAAATAATATTATTGGCCTCCCCCTAGAGGACCTAAAGGGGGCCCTAAGGAACCAGGGCTTTATAGAAAGGGATCCAGGCCTATGGAGGGTTTAAGTATTAAGGACCAATTAAAGGAATACCGGCCCCGGGAGCGCCTTTTAAGGGAGGGGGCAGCCAGCCTGGCCGATGAGGAGCTTTTGGCCATTATCCTAGGCTCTGGCATCCAGGGGGAAAATGTGGTGGATCTCTCTAGCCGGATCCTTCGGACCCTGGGCCAGAAGGACCAGACCCTTCAGGGGATCCAGACCCTGAGCCTGGCCACCCATGCCGACCTGGTGGAGATCAAGGGGATCAAGGGGGCCAAGTGTGCCCAGATCTTGGCCCTGGTGGAAATTGCCCGGCGGATGCACCGGGAAAAGATAAACATCCAAGATTCTATTACCCGGCCCAGCCAAGCGGCCAACCTCTTTATGAATGAGATGCAGCACCTGAAGCAGGAGGAGTTCCATGCAGTGGGCCTAGATAGCAAAAAAAGGATCCAGTATGTGGCTATGATCACCCGGGGAACCCTGTCATCTACCCTGGTCCATCCCAGGGAGGTTTTTGCCTCGGCCATCAGTAACCGGGCTCACAGTTTGATTTTAGTACATAACCATCCCACGGGCCAAGTCAGCCCTTCTTCAGAAGATATCCGTCTTACAGAAAGGTTAAAGGAGGTAGGCAGCCTGGTGGGGATTCCCGTAGTGGACCATCTTATTATAGGGGACGGGACCTATTATAGTTTCTTAGAAGAAGGTAGACTTTAGCAGGAAGAGAAAGACAAAAGGAGAGAGTCAAGGCGTATGGAGAGAATGAAAAAATTTAAAAGGCAAATTATAGGGGCCCTAGCCTTTATTGTTCTCTTACTTTTCATGGGCTTTAGTTCCAGGGGAAGGGAGGGGCTCTACCAGCTAGAAGGGGCCCTTGGCGATGTCTTCTTTCCTGCAGGCAAGCTGGTGGGGACCACTAGCAAAAACCTAGCCCAAGGGGTCAAGGATATAGGCCGCTGGCCCTCCCTTAGACGGGACAATATTCGTTTAGAAAAAGACCTGGCCAGGCTCCGGGAAGAAAACCGAAACCTTAAGGACATTATAGGCCGGTCGGCCACCCTCTCCAATGAGGAGGCCATGCGGCGGGCCAACCCCCATAAGATGGTCAAGGCCAATGTCACCATGAAAAATGAGGGGCCCTACTTTGAAATCTTTACCATAGACAAGGGGGAGGCCCAGGGGATAAAAAAAGGGGACACCGTGGTGGTGGCCATGGACACAGACGGCGATGTGGCCACAGAAGGCCTGGTAGGCTATGTAGACAAGCTGGGTGGAAACTGGGCCCAGGTGAGGACCATTATCCATGAGGGGACGGCTGTGAGCTTTAGGACCCTTAGGAACGAAGACGGCGGGGTGGTCCGGGGCAAGGACTATGGCCTGGAAGGCTATGCCTATGACCTTTATGCCGATATGGTCCCAGGCGATGAGGTCTACACCTCAGGAATAGGGGACCTTTTCCAAGCCAGAATCTATATTGGGACCATTGACCGGGTCACTACTGATGAAGACAAGATGATCAAAAACGTCCGGATCAAACCAGAAGTCAACTTCCATAAACTCTTTTCTGTCTATGTGATTACAGGAGGGGGGCAAGATGAGTAAGAAAAAAATATGGGTCAGCCTGGCCCTTATTGTCCTGGCTCCCTTCCTTGAAAGGGCCCCTTTTATGGCCCTCTTGCCTAGTTTTTTTAATATTCAAGCCAGCCTCCTTGTCCTGGTTTTTTTAAACCAGTGGGAGACGCCCTATAGGTATCTGGCTATTTTCTACTTAAGTTTTTTGCCGGACCTCCTTGTGGGGCCCTTTTTAGGCCCCTATCTCTTTGCTTATCTTTTAGGGGAGGTCCTTTTAAATCCCTTAAAAAAATGGCTAGGGGCCCCCTCCCCCTTAAGAAGTTTTTTGATGACCTTTTTGGCAGGGCTTGGGGTCTATTTAGCCCGTCATGGGGTCTATGCTCTCTTTGGAGAGGGCATGCCCATGGTCTGGTCCCATAGCCTGTCCAGTCTTTTAGGAACTAGCCTTTTGGCCTTGGTCCTAAGCTCCGTCTTTGGACCGGGCCTAGGCTATGAAAATCTTAGAGAGGAAAAAAATGAAGAAGACCTTTCTGAACACCCTGAATAAAATTAACCGACCTCAATTTTTTAAGGGCCTCATGGGGCTCTTATTTGTCCTACTTCTATTTCAGCTCTTTAAGCTGACCCTGGTCCAGGGCCGGCACTACCGGCAGCTTTCCGATAGTCGCCGGATTAAGGAAGTCCAGATTACGGCCCAAAGGGGAGAGGTCCGGGACCGAAATGGGGTCCTTTTAGCAGGCAACCGGCCTGCCTTTACCCTCCAGCTAAGAAAAGATGAGCTGGACCGTTTGGACCCGGAAGAAAAAAACACCTACTTCCTCCAGCTCATCCGCTATTTAGAAGAGGACCGGGTAGAGACCCTAGACGAATTTCCCATCCTCTTAAATAGCTTTGTCTATCCAAAACTAGAGGACTATTTCCAGGAAGAGAGCCCCCAAGACAAGGTGGTGGCCCGGCTTTCCCAAAGGGACTACTTAAATGAATTTTTAGAAGTAGAAATGGTCAAGCCCTATGGAAGTCACTTTACTTATAATCTTAAGGAGGAGGCCCTGGATGCGGCCCGGATGGACCGGGAAAATGGGCCCATCCTCTTAAGGGGAGGGACCTTTAGCTACATCAACGACCAGGAGAGGGACCGGTTTAAGCGCCAGGAAAATTTAGACAAGACCTCCTCAGCCAAGGAGGACCTGGTGACGATCCTTATCCAAAAACCCTCCTTTCTTCAAGAAATCCTGGGCCACCCCATAGCCCGGAAACTGGCCTATGACTTTTTAAAGGCCAAGGGCCAGGCAGGAGGGATTGCCCTAAGGGAGGTGGGCAACGCCTACTATGACGACTTTATAAAAAAGAAGGTCCAGCTTATGAGTGTCTATAAGGGCGTGAGTTTTGAAAGCTCGGCCCAGGAAGACTTCTTCCTCCTTTTTAGGGCCAATTCCCTGGAAAATCTCCTAAGAAAACCCCTGGAAGATGCCAAGGAAGACTACCCAGCCCTTATTTTAGCCGACCTGGCCAACCATAAGTTAAGGGCCCCAGTCTTTAAGACCAAGCTGGTCTCCAAGGAGCCCAGGGTCTTTTTGGAATCTGGAGAAGATGGCTTTGACCAGCTTATAAAACTGGCCCTAGAAGACGACCAGGTCCTAAAGGACTTCCTAGACAAAGAGGGGATGAAGGGGGCCGCCCAGGACCAGCTAATAGAAGATGGCATTTCCTCAGGGATTTCTGTGGCTGGGGAGGGCTATAGCTACACCAGCCTAACCAATGCCAAGGACCTCTTTGAACGTTTTGATGTGGATAGGAAGGAGGGCAACGGGGCCCTTTTTAAGGCCATGGTGGAAAAAGCCGGCCTGGACCCCCGCCTGTCCCCCTATGAACAAAGGGATATTTTAAATGCCTACAATGAAGTCAGCAAGCAGGGAAGCTATGCCTATATCCCTGTAAACTTTGCCTATGAGATTTCCCAAAGGGCCGTGGCCCAAATTGAAGAAAATATCCCCATGAATATAGGGATTGATATTTCTGTAGAGCCTATCCGTCACTATCCCTTGGGGACATCTACAGCCCATATCCTAGGCTATATTGGGTCCATAGCCCAGGAAAGTGAAATTAAAAAATATGTGGAAGAAGAGGGCTACAACCGCAATGACCTTATCGGCAAGACCGGGATAGAGGAGGCCTATGAGAAGACCCTTAGGGGGAAAAATGGCAAGCGGGTGGTGGCCGTGGACTCCATTGGAAATACCACCGAGATCCTAGAGGAGCAGGCCCCGACAGAAGGCAACAATGTGAACCTATCCATTGATGTCAACCTCCAGCTAAAGGCGGAAGAGGCCCTAGAAAACTGCCTAGAGGGCATCCGAACTGGGGGGACCTACCAGAGCCCCTGGGGGACCTATAACTACACCACCTCCACAGAAAAGGGCCGGCCCTATAAAAATGCCACATCAGGCGCTGTGGTGGCCCTGGACGTAAAAACTGGAGAGGTCTTGGCCCTGGCCAACTTCCCCTCCTATGACCCCAACCTTTTTGCCACAGGGATTTCTGCTAGCGACTGGGATAGCCTCCAGCCAGAAGAGGAAAAGGACCTTTTGGCCCCCCGGCCCCTGTATAATATTGCCTACCAGTCTGCCATCCAGCCAGGGTCTTCCTTTAAGATGGTGACGGCCATGGCCGCCCTTGAAAATGGCCTAGACCCCCTAGAGACCATTAAGTGTGGGGGCTATGTGGAGTTTGGTAAAAAGCGCTTTGGCTGCTGGATATGGAACCAGCACGGCAAGACCCACGGGGACGAAACTTTGGCCGATGCCATTCGGGACTCCTGCAACTATTATTTTTATTCTCTGGCCCTGGGTAAGGACCAAAGAAAGGACATTCCCATTAGTGCCAAGGTGTCGGCAGAGGACATCTCCCAAATGGCCCAGCGTTTTGGCCTGGGCGAGTCCGTGGGCCTAGAAATTAAGGTCCCCAACGAGACCCTAGGCCGGCGGCCAGACCCAGCAGATAAGACCCGGACCCTTAAGGCCCTTTTAGGCCGCCACCTAGATGAAAACCTAAACTTTTACATGGGCAAAAAGCTCAAAGACAAGGAAAAGGAAGACCTAAAAGAAAAGATCCTGGCCACCCTAGACCGGGATGAGACCATGACCCGGGAAGAGGTCTATAAGTTCTTAGAAGACCTGGGCGTGGATACAGAGAAAAAAGTTCAGGGGTCCAGGGAAGGCCTAGTGGACATTTTAAAATACACCTACATTGACGAGGCCAAGTGGAAGCTATCCGATACCATGAATATCACCATTGGCCAGGGGGAAAATGCCTATACCCCCATCCAAATGGCCCGGTATACCATGGCCCTAGCCAATGGGGGAGACCTCTACCAACTGTCTTTGGTGGATTCTGTTAGCAGTCCCCAAACAGGGCAAGTCCTAGAAAAAGAAAGGCCCCTAAAGGAAGAGGTGGGTTTATCTGACCCGGCCTACTATGACCAGGTAAAAAAAGGCATGAAGATGGCCTCCCTAGATGGCCTCAACAAGTCCCTTTTTGAAGACTTTCCCATTGAGGTGGGCCTAAAAACAGGGACAGCAGAACGAAGTGGGACCAACCCCTATACCCATGACACCTACGATTCCTTTGCCTGGGAGGTGGCCTTTGCCCCCTATGACAAGCCAGAAATCGCCGTGGTGGCCATGGTCTTTCAAGGGGGGTCTGGAGGCAATGTCTCCCCCATTATCCATTCCCTAATGTCAGAATATTTTGGTTTAAATAAAGAAGTTGTTGAAGATACCCTACCCATTGAGACTAGGTTAGAGCCCTAGGCTCTAGGGTTTAGAAGAGGAGTTTATGATGATAAATATGGCTAGGCTAGAGGCCTGTCTTAAAAAAGTAAGTAAGCCAGCCAGGTATATTGGCGGCGAGTTGGGCAGTGTGGAAAAGGACTTTAAGAGCCAGGATGTCACCTTTGCCCTCTGTTTTCCTGACGTCTATGAGGTGGGCATGAGCCACCTGGGCCTACAGATTTTATATTTCTTGACCAACCAGGTGGAGGGCTACCTTTGCGAAAGGGCCTTTGCCCCCTGGCCAGACATGGAAAAGGAGATGAGAAAGGCCGGCCTGCCTCTTTTTTCCCTAGAGTCCAAGGAGGACCTAAGGTCCTTTGATATCGTAGGCTTTACCCTCCAATATGAGCTTAGCTACACCAATATTTTAAATATGTTGGACCTGGCCAACATCCCTGTTTTTAGCCGGGATAGGGGGGAAGAAGACCCCTTGATTATTGCCGGGGGTCCCTGTGCTGTAAACCCGGAACCCCTGGCCGACTTTATAGACCTCTTTATCCTAGGAGAGGGAGAAGAGGTCAACCTGGAACTCTTTAAGGTCTACCGAGACATGAAGGCCTCCCCAGACTTTTCTAAGGAGAAATTTTTACGAAGGGCAGCAGAAATTGAAGGCATCTATGTGCCCTCCTTCTATGAGGTGACCTATGATGAGAGGGGCCGGGTGGCCAGCCGCAAGAGCCTGGTTCCCGAGGCCAAGGAGACCATCAAGAGGCGGCGGGTCCACGATGTCAACCAGATGTTTTATAATGACCGGCAGATTTTGCCCTTTATCGAAACGGTCCACGACCGGGCCGTCCTAGAAATGTTTAGGGGCTGTACCCAGGGCTGTCGTTTCTGCCAGGCAGGGATGATCTACCGGCCCATCCGGGAAAAATCCCCTGAAAAACTCATGGAGATTGCCGACCAGCTCCTAAAAAACACAGGCTACAACGAAATTTCCCTTATGTCCCTGTCCTCCTGCGACTACAGTGGCCTGGTGGGCCTAGTCCAGGCCCTTATGGCCAAGTATGAAAAGCAAAAGACCGGGGTCAGCCTCCCCTCCCTAAGGCTGGATAGCTTTATGGTAGATGTCCTCAAGGAGATTGAAAAGGTTAGAAAGTCAGGCCTCACCTTTGCCCCAGAGGCCGGGAGCCAAAGGCTAAGGGACGTCATCAACAAGGGGGTCACCGAAGAAGACCTCTACCAGGTGAGCCGGGCAGTCTTTGACGAGGGCTGGAGCCGGATCAAGCTCTACTATATGATTGGTTTGCCCACAGAAACCCTAGAGGACGTCATGGGGATCTCCCACATGGCCCACAAGGTCAAGGACATCTTCTTTAACCGGCCCAAGGAAGATATAGTAGGCAACTTTAAGGTGACTGCCTCCGCCTCCTGCTTTGTGCCCAAGCCCTTTACCCCCTTCCAGTGGGTGGCCCAGGACAGCATTGACAACTTTTTTGAAAAGATCTACCAGGTCAAGGGGTCCATCACCGATCCCAAGATCAAGTTCCAGTACCATGACCCCTATGTGAGCCGGATAGAGGGGATCCTGGCCCGGGGAGACAGGAAGCTTTCCGCCCTCCTCTATAGGGCCTGGGAAAAGGGCCAGGTCTTTGATGGGTGGACAGAATTTTTCTCCTATGATACCTGGGTGGAGGCCCTAGAAGAAACGGGCCTAGACGGGGACTTTTATGCCCGAAGGGTCCGGAATAAAGAAGAGGTCTTGCCCTGGGACTTTATAGATATTGGGGTCAAAAAAGACTACCTATGGAAAGAATATGAAAGGGCCCTCCAAGGGACCCTGACCTCCGACTGCCGGAAGGGCTGTAACCGGTGCGGCATAGAAAACTGTGAAATGTGGGGTGTTGATTTTGAAGCTAAGACTAGAATTTAGTAAGCTGGGACCCATTAAATTTATCTCCCATTTGGATACCATGCGGCTCTTTCAAAGGAGCCTGCAAAGGGCCCGGGTCCCCCTCCTCTATTCCCAAGGCTACCACCCCCATCCCAAGATGAGTATCGCCATCCCCCTTTCCTTGGGCATGGAGTCCGAATCTGAAACCATGGACATAGAGGTGGAGGATAGCTACGACCACAAGAAGTTAAAAGAGGACCTCAACCAGAGCCTGCCCAAGGGCCTAAGGATCCAGGCCGTCTACAAGGACTTTGACCCCAAGTCGGTCTTTGCCCGGGTGGAAGAAATGGACTACGAGCTGGTCTTTCCCCAGGAGGCAGGTCTCTCTTGGGAGGTCTTAGAAGAGGGCCTAGAAAAGATGAAGGGGGCGGGGGCCCTGCCTGTGACCCGGACCCGGAAAAAGGGCAAGAAAAAAATCCAGGTCCAGGAGGATATTAAGCCCCTTATTGTGAAGGTGGCCCTAGATAGGACAAGGCCAGAAATCACCCTTTATGGCCGATTTAAGGCAGGCGAAGGGGGCAACCTAAGGCCGGACCGTTTCCTTAAGGCCCTCCAGGATTTTTCCAGCCAGGACTTTGACTCCGACCTGGTCCAAATCAAGAGACTGAGGGCCTATGACCAAGAGGGTGAAGAAATCCATGGTTAATTTAGATAGGTTTGACTTTATAGACCGGGGAGACATGGACTTTTTAGGCCAGGTAGAGGGAGAGGACCTGACCCGGCTGGAGCTTTTAGAAGACAACCAGTGGGTAGGCAACATCTACCGGGCCCGGGTGGACAAGGTCCTAGAGGGGATGGAGTGTGCCTTTGTGGATATTGGTTTTAAGACCAATGCCTTCCTGCCCAAAAAATTTATGCGGCCAGAAAACAAGGAGGGCCTCAAGGCCGGGGACACCATCTTTGTGGAAGTCAAAAAGACCCCCTTGGGAGACAAGGGGGCCACGGTTTCCATGGACATTAGTATCAAGGGGGAGGACCTGGTCCTCCTACCCAAGAGCCAGGGGATCAAGCTGTCTAAAAAATTAGATAGGGGAGGGGAAAGGGACCGGCTAGAGGCCTGGGGCCGGTCTAAAAACCTCCCCCTGGGTCTTATTATTAGGACTTCGGCCCAGGGCAAGGCCCCGGCCCTTTTAGACCAAGAGCTAAAGGCCCTTCTAGACCAAGTGGAGGCCCTAAGACGGGAGAGAAACTTCCTACCCACCCCCAAGCTCCTTCTAAGCCGGGATCCCTACGAGTCCTTCCTCCTAGATCGAGAGGCCTCCCTTCCCCTAGTAACCAATAGCCGGGCCAGCTACAAGGACCTTTTGGCCCGGGGCTTAAAAAAAGACCTGGTGATCTATGACCCGGACTTTACCATCCAGGGGACCGGGGTCTTTAGGCGGCAGATTGACGACCTCTTTGTCAACCAGGTCCCCCTAAAAAACGGGGCCAATATTGTCATTGACCAGACCGAGGCTCTAACGGTGATTGACGTGAACTCCGGCAAAAAAACAGGGGGCAAGGACTTTTCCAGCCTGGCTGATGAAACCAACGACCTGGCAGCCCAGGCCCTAGTCAAGCAAATCCGCCTAAGGAACTTAAGTGGCATGTTTGTGGTGGACTTTCTAGAAAGTAACCGGGACCCCAAAGTCCTCAAGGACCGGGTGGAGGGCTTTTTTAAGGGAGACCCCCTAAAGAGCCAGGTCTTTGGCTATACCCAGATGGGGCTTTTTGAAATATCCAGGCAGAGGGCCAAGGACAGCCTGCCTAAAAGGATCCAAAATCTAAGACATAGAAAAAAGGACTAGAAAAAATAAATAAGAAGAAGAAAAAAAGTCTAATCTGCCGGATGGCAAATTAGACTTTTTTATGGTTTAGGTCCAGGTTTTTACTTAAACTAATTTAAAGAGGTGGTGGTTTTTCTTCCCCTTCTTTACATGGAGGGTCTTCTTGTCGTCAAAGTCCTTGGGGCCAATGACCTGGTCATGGCTGGTGGCCTTTTCACCGGCCACGGTAATTCCTCCCTGCTTAATGAGCCGGCGGCCTTCAGAAGAAGAGGCCACAAGCTCGGCCTTTAGGAGGAGGTCAATGAGATTTAAGCCCTCCCCAAGTTCAGTCTGGCTAATTTCAGAAGTAGGCATGTCCTTGGAGACACCCCCCTGGTCAAAGAGGGCCCGGGCCGCGTTTTGGGCCTTGTCCGCTTCCTCCTGGGAGTGGATATCCTTGACAATTTCCCAAGCCAGTCTTTCCTTGGCCTGGTTGATGTCGGCCCCTTCTAGTTTGGCGTACTGGGCAATTTCTTCATCGCTTAGGTCTGTTAAGAGGTTCATAAATTTAATAACATCCCGGTCATCTACATTACGCATATATTGGTACATGTCATAGGGAGAAGTCTTTTCAGGATTTAGCCAGATGGCTCCAGATTGGGTCTTGCCCATCTTGACCCCATCAGCTGTGGTTAAAAGTTGGAAGGTCATGGAGTAGACCCGGTCATCTTCTATCCGGCGAACCAGTTCATAGCCCCCCAGCATGTTGGACCATTGGTCAGACCCCCCAATTTGTAGGGTACAGTGGTGTTTTCTGTAGAGGTAGAGGAAGTCATAGGACTGCATAAGGATGTAGGAAAATTCAAAGAAGGTCAGCCCCTCTTCCATCCGATTCTTGTAGGCGTCCAAGGTCAGCATCCGGTTTACAGAAAAATGGACCCCAATTTCCCGCATAAAGTCCAGGAAGTTTAGGTTTAAAAGCCAGTCGGCATTATTTTCAAAGATAGCCTTGCCCTCAGAAAAGTCTAGGAGTTTAGACAGTTGATTTTTAAAGCAGAGGGCATTGTGGTCAATCCGTTCCTTATTCATGAGTTGCCGCATGTCGGTCCGGCCAGAGGGGTCCCCAATCATGGTGGTTCCACCCCCTAGGAGGGCAATGGGCCTGTGGCCAGCCCGTTGTAGGTGCTGCATAACCTTAATTTGTAGGTAGTGGCCTAGGGTTAGGGAATCGGCAGTGGCATCAAAGCCAATATAAAAAGTAAGAGATTCCTTGCCTAGTTTTTCCCTTAGTTCCTCAGGATAGGTGGCCTGGTCTAGATAGCCCCTTCTTTGTAAAAAATCAAATACGTTTTCTGTCATAAATAGCCTCCTTAAAAATAAATAAAAAGGGCCCAAGTCAAAAGGACGTTTTACCAACGTGGTACCACCTTTTTTTGCTTGCGCCTTATTTTCTAACTCTAGGACACTCAAATATTGTAATTCGCATGGGAATGCTACTGGATATCGTCATCGTGTCTATTCAATTAACCCTTATTATCATACAAGACTTACTTAGCCTTTGTCAATTATTATCTGATGATTTATACTATAAAATAGGAGGGAGTAAGATGATCGGAATAGATGTCCTGGAAGTAAAAAGACTAGAGGCCATTCTTGAAAGACGGGGGAGGGCCTTTATAGAAAGAGCCTTCACCCCAGAGGAGCAGGCTTATTTAAGGAAAAAAGCCTGGGCCCCCAGGAGCCTGGCTGGGATAATAGCCGCCAAGGAGGCCATAGCCAAGGCCCAGGGCCTGGGGCTTTTTAAGATGGGGATAAAAAATATAGAAGTCCGCCATGACAGACGAGGCAGGCCCTATGGCCTTTGGAAAAATGAGACCTACCTGCTTTCCATTAGCCATGATGGGGGCCTGGCCATAGCCCTGGCTAAAAAAGAGATGGGAGGGCCAAGGGGGGAGGTCCCGGCCTTTTTACGGGAGGCCTTTCCCTATCCCAAAGAGGAGGACCACAAGGGGACCCGGGGCCGGGCCGGCCTCTATGGGGGCCAGCTGGGCATGCTGGGGTCTGCCTTTTTAGCCACCCGGTCTGCCCTAAGGGTGGGGGCCGGCTATAGCTACCACATCCTTCCCAAGGACCTCCTTCCCCTTATGAGCCTAAAATATGTGGAGGAGATTGCCCTGGCCTTTGAGAAGGAAGAGGAAGAGGCGGCCTTTTTAAAGGGCCTAGATGCCCTGGCCATAGGCCCCGGCCTGGGAAAGGGAGAGGCCCAGGCCAGGCTTTTAAAAAGGGTCCTGGCCCTGGATAAAAAAATAGTCTGCGATGCCGATGCCCTTAGTCTTTTGGCCCGGGACAAGGCCCTTTTACGGGATAGACAGGCCCCCACAGTCCTGACTCCCCACCTGGGGGAGATGGCCCGTTTAACGGGACTTAGCCCCCAAGAGATCCAAGACCACCGGGAGGCCGTGGCCCAGGCTGTGGCCCGGGACCTGGGGGCTGTGGTCCTCTTAAAGGGGCCAGGGACCCTGGTCACCGATGGCAAGAGGACCTACACCAACCCCACCGGCAACCCAGGCCTAGCCACGGCCGGCAGTGGGGACACCCTAACAGGGATTATCCTGGGGCTTTTGGCCCAGGGGCTAGGAGCCTATGAGGGGGCCTGCCTGGGAGCCTACCTCCACGGTCTAGCCGGAGACCTGGCCGCCCAGGAGAGGACCATGAATGGGATGGTGGCCAGCCATATTATAGACAAGCTTCCCCAGGCCCTGGGAATTTTCTATGGGCAAATTGACGGATGCTAAGAATCATAGTATAATAAAGGTCGGAGTTCTCTAAGTAGAGGAAGTGATATATGATAGTAAAACGAGGAGAGCTATACTATGCAGACCTTAGTCCTGTAGTTGGCTCAGAACAAGGAGGCGTTAGGCCTGTGGTCATCGTGCAAAACGATATAGGCAATAAGTATTCGCCAACCACTATTATTGCCGCTATCACCTCTCGATCAAATAAAGCCAAGTTACCCACTCACGTCCCAGTCTCTGCCAAAAGAACGGATTTGCCTAAAAATTCAGTTATTCTCTTGGAGCAGATCCGGACCATAGATAAGACGAGACTCCGAGAAAAAATAGGTCACTTTGATGAGGAGACCTTAAGAAGTATTGATAAAGCTATAAAGACAAGTCTGGGACTTAGTCGATAGGTCGACTACATAATAGGTAAGCACGGGGGAGATTTTCTTCGTGCTTATTTATATGCCTTGATAAAGGCATACCCCTGGTTAAAAAAATATGTTAAACTAAAGTAGGACGTTTACAGCCAGTGGCCAAATTAGTGAAGGAGATAAGATGATCAAGCTACTTCATCTCATTAGTGGAGGAGATACAGGTGGGGCCAAGACCCATCTCTTTTCCCTAATGAAGGGTTTACAAGGACATGTCGATGCAAGGATAATTTGTTTTATCCGGGGAAGTTTTTATGAGGATGCCAAGGCCTTGGGAATCCCCATCCAAGTGGTGGAGCAAAAGAGCCGCTTTGACCTAGGGGCCATGGATGGGGTGGTGGAAGACATAAAAAGAGAGGGCTATGACCTGGTCCACTGCCACGGGGCCCGGGCTAATTTTAATGCCCTCTTTATCCGAAACAAGATAGAGACTCCCATGCTTACCACCCTCCACTCTGACTATAGGCTGGATTTTAAGGATAGCCTAGCTAAAAACCTAATCTTTACCCCCCTTAACGGCTTTGCCCTAAAGCGCTTTAACTACTATATAGCCATTACCCAAAACTTTAAGGACATGATGGTGGAAAGGGGCTTTCCCAAAGACCAGATCTTTGTGGGCTATAATGGCCTGGACTTCTCCCGGGAGGAGACCTACCTGTCCCGGGAGGACTTCTTGGCCCGGCACCAGCTAGAAGCCTATAGGGACCAGGTCTTGGTGGGGATGGCTGCCCGGCTGGACCTGGTTAAGGACCACAGGAGCCTCATAGAGGCCATCAGCCAGGTGGGGGACCTTTTAAGGGGGAGGGTCCACTTTATTTTAGCGGGCCAGGGGCCAGAAAGGGACTATTTAAACCAAAGGGTCCAGGAAGAGGACCTATCCGATGTAGTCTCCTTTATCGGCCAAATAAGGGACCCTTTTAGCCTTTTTAACGCTGTAGACCTAAACCTCCTTACCTCTAAGAGCGAGTCTTTCCCCTATGCCCTTTTAGAGGGGGCCAAGATGAAAAAGCCCTTTATTTCTTCTGATGTAGGGGGGATCCGGGAGATGGCTGGAGATAGTAAGGGGGCCCTCTTCTTTCCTCCTGGAGACAGCCAGGCCCTAGCCCAGGTCTTGGTCAAGATCCAGGAGGACCCCCAGGCCCTAGAGGCCATGGGCCAAAGACTCTATGACCATGTTAAAGAGCATTTCTCTTCAGAGGCCATGAGCGCCACCCATGAAAAAATCTATGGGGAGATTTTAAAGAGAGAAGGCCGGAGTTATGAAAGCTAGTCAAAAGAAAAGGCAAGGGCTGGCCCGGGGCCTGGCAGGTCCTAGGCCAAGTAGGAGAGAAAGGAGGGGGCAATGAGCCACAAAATTTTATTTTCAGGCTACTATGGCTTTGACAATAGTGGGGATGATGCCATCCTCCAGGCCATTGTGTCTAATTTAAGAGACCGGGACCCCAGCTTGGACCTGTCTGTCCTCTCCTTTAACCCCAAGAGGACCCAAAGGAACTACCAGATTAAGGGGGTCCAGCGCTTTCAGTTTTCAGCCACCCGCCAGGCCCTTAAGGAAACGGACCTTTTAATTTCAGGGGGAGGGTCCCTCCTCCAGGACGTGACCAGCTCCCGGTCCCTCTACTACTACCTGTCCATTATTGCCCAGGCCAAGCGCTACAAGAAAAAGGTCTACATCTATGCCAATGGGGTGGGGCCCATTAACCGGCCCTTTAACCGGTGGCTTACTCGGAAGATTTTAAACAAGGTAGACTACATTACCCTAAGGGACCAGGGGTCTTTAAAGACCCTGGAAGACATTGGGGTCCAAGGTCCCCCCATGGAGGTGACTGCCGACCCGGTCTATAGTTTAAAGAAGCTAGACCAGGAGGTCATCCAGGGGATTTTAAGGGCAGAGGGCATTCCCCAAGATGGCCCCTCTATTGGGGTGGCCCTAAGGGAGTGGAAGGCCACCCCCTCCCTGACCACCAAGCTGGCCCATGTCCTAGACCAGGTCCATGAAGCCTTGGGCCTTCCCCTGGTCTTTATCCCCCTCCACTATCCCAAGGACCTTTATTTTTCAGAAAAAGTTAGGGCCAAGATGATCCACCAGAGGGCCGCTTATGTGGTCCGGGGGGACTATAGTGCCCAGGAGGTCATGGGCCTAATTGGGTCTACAGACCTGGTTTTAGCCATGCGGCTCCACGGTCTAATCTATGGGGTCACCGAGGCCGTCCCCCCTGTGGGCCTGGTCTATGACCCCAAGGTGTCTTCCCACTTAGAAGACCTGGGCATTGGCGAGGCTGTCCAGGTGGAGGACTTTAACACCCGGGCCCTGGCCGATATGCTGGTGGAAGTCTACCAGGATAGGCGGGAGAAGAGCCGGAGACTCTTAAGCCAAAGGGACCAGCTAAAAAGAAAGAACGACCGAAATGTTGACCATGTCTTTGAACTATTGGAGGGGATCCATGAAGAAAATAAGAATTTTTGATATTCAGGTGGATAACCTATCCTTCCAGGAGGTCCTGGACAGCTTAGAAGAGGCCCTGGTAGGGGAGGACCTTTTCCGGGTCTACACCCCCAACACAGAGATTGCCATGGCCACCAAGGACCAGCCCCAGCTGGCCCAGCTGGTTAATTCAGCCGACCTGGTTTTGGCCGATGGCATTGGCCTGGTCCTGGGGTCCAAGATCCAGGGCTGCCCCCTAAAGGAAAGGGTCACCGGTTATGATGTGTCCATGGCCCTCCTGGAGATTGCACAAAGACGGGGCTATGGGGTATACTTATTGGGAGGGAAAGAGGGCGTGGCCCAGGAGGCCAAGGCCCGGCTAGAGAGGGCCCGGCCCCAGCTAAAGATTGTAGGCTGCCACCATGGCTACTTTAAGGGGGCCCATGTGGGAGCCTCTTCCCAGGAAGAAGAAAGGCTCTTAGAAGACATCCAGTCCAGTGGGGCTAAGATCCTTTTTACCGGCCTGGGCTTTCCAGGCCAGGAAAAGTGGCTTAGCCACCACCAGGACCAGCTGGGCCCCGTCCGTGTGGCTATAGGTAATGGGGGCGTTATCGATATTTTAGCTGGCAGGGCCAGACGGGCCCCAGATATCTTTATCAAGCTCCACCTAGAATGGTTCTACCGTCTTTTGTCTGATCCCAGCCGGATAAAAAGACAGGCGGCCCTACCCAAGTTCGTCATTGAAATGTTAAAAAATAAAGAGGCCATTGGTTATTTTGAAGAGGAAAACTAGGAGGAAGAAATGACTCAGATCGATCAGCTATCCGTTAATACTTTGCGAGTCCATGCCATAGAGGCTGTGGACCAGGCCAATAGTGGCCACCCAGGCCTCCCCCTGGGAGCCGCCCCCATGGCCTGGGCCCTATGGGCCTATGAAATGAACCACACTAGCCAAAACCCAGCCTGGCTCAACAGGGACCGCTTTGTCCTAAGTGCCGGCCATGGGTCTGCCCTGCTCTATGCCCTCTTGCACCTGTTTGACTATGGGATTAGTGGGGAAGACCTAGCCCAGTTTAGGCAGCTAGGCAGCAAGACCCCAGGCCACCCTGAATATAGGGAGGTGCCCGGAGTAGAAACCACCACCGGTCCCCTAGGCGCCGGGATTTCTACAGCTGTGGGCATGGCCATGGCCGAGGCCCGTTTAGCTGCCATGGTCAATAAGGAAGACCTAGACCTTATTGACCACTATACCTTTGTCCTATGTGGGGACGGGGACCTAATGGAAGGGGTATCTGGCGAGGCCTCTTCTCTAGCAGGCACCCTGGGTCTTAATAAGCTCATTGTCCTTTACGACTCTAACCATATTACCATCGAAGGCAAGACCGACCTGGCCTTTACAGAAGACGCCAGAAAGCGGTATGAGGCCTATGGCTGGCAAACCCTCCTAGTGGAAGATGGTAATGACCTAGAGGCCATTAGGGAGGCCATCAAAGAGGCCAAGGCAGAAAAAGACCGGCCCAGCTTTATTGAGATCAAGACCCAGATCGGTTTTGCCTCCCCCCTAGAAGGAGAGGCCAGTGTCCACGGGTCCCCCCTTGGTAGGGAGAGAACAGAAATCACCAAGAAAAACCTAGCCTACCCAGACCTAGCCCCCTTTGAAGTAGCCCCTGAGGTCAAAGACCATATGGAAGAGATCTTAGCCCAAAAGAAGGCTGCCTATGAGGCCTGGCTGGAAAAAGAAGCCGCCTACAAGGAAAAATACCCCCAAGACTATGCCCGGCTAGAGGCCCAAATGAGCCTAGATAAAAAAGACCTGGCCTTTATGGACCAAGAAGCCTACTGGAAACGGGTAGACAAGGACATGGCCACCCGGGCCTCATCCCACCAAGTCCTCCAAAGAATCTCCAAGGAGATCCCCTATCTCTTTGGGGGCTCAGCCGACCTAGGCCCCTCCAACAAGTCCACCATGGACGACAAGGACAGCTTCTCCAAGACCACTAGAGAGGGAGCCAATATTCACTTTGGGGTCAGGGAACACGCCATGGGAGCCATTATAAACGGCATCTACCTCCACGGAGGCTTTTATTCCTACGGGGCCACCTTCCTGGTCTTTAGTGACTATTTAAAACCCCAACTCCGCCTGTCTGCCCTCATGCACCTGCCCGTCACCTATATCTTTACCCATGACTCCATTGGGGTGGGGGAAGATGGGCCCACCCACCAACCTGTGGACCAGCTGACCATGCTTAGGGCCATTCCAAACTTTGTGACCTTTAGGCCCGCCGACTCCATGGAAGTCTTGGCCGGCTGGTATGTGTCCATGCACGCTAAGTATTCACCCCTGGCCCTTATCCTTAGCCGGCAAACCCTACCGGAGCTGGCAGGCTCATCCAAGGAAGCCATCCGGGGAGGCTATATCCTAGAAAAAGAAAAGACAGACCTAGACCTGATCCTTATGGCCTCTGGTTCTGAAGTGGCCCTGGCCCTAGAAGCCAAGAAGAGCCTAGAAGAAGAAGGCTACGGCGTCCGCCTAGTCTCCATGCCCTCCATGGAACTTTTTGACGCCCAGTCCTGCAAGTACAAGAACACCGTCCTACCCAAGTCCTGTAGGAAACGCCTGGCCCTGGAGGCAGGAAATAGCCTAGCCTGGCACCGGTGGCTAGGCCTAGAAGGCCAGGTCCTATCCATGGACGAATTTGGCGCCTCCGGCCCAGCCAAGGAAGTCTTTGACCACTTTGGTTTCAGCCTAGAAAATGTCGTAAAAAAAGCCAAAGACCTTTTAAAAGACTAAGTTACAAGCCTAGACGAAAAGTCCTGCTAGCCCAGCAGGACTTTTTTCCCTCTAGGGCAATCATGTAAGGGCAGGGTAAAAAGCATTTTATAAAAATAATAATTTAGGCTTGACAAAATTAAAAAAGCCCTTTATACTAGTAAAGGTAAGTTATGGGGGTGTAGCTCACATGGGAGAGCGCTTGAATGGCATTCAAGAGGTAAGGAGTTCGATCCTCCTCATCTCCACCAAATAAAAACAAGGACGCCAGGAGGCAGTCCTTGTTTTTTTGTAGGCAAATTTAAAAAAGGGCCCCTGGGAATTTCCCGGGGCCCTTTTTTCTAGGCGGCAGCAGGGGCTAGCTATCTATGGCCAGGTCCAAAAATTCTTGGGAGCTCTTTTTAATGGCCTGGACCAATTCCCTAAAGACGGGCTGGTCCTTGTAGGCCTTGTCAGAATAGAACATATAGAGGGAGAAGGTCAGGTTGACATGTTCCACAGGCAGGGCCTTGAGCTTGCCATTTTTGACATCCTCAAAGCGGAGGGAGGCCGGGTAGTAGGTGAGGGCATAACTTTCACTGTGGCCCTTGACCAGATTTAAAACATTACCCAAGGACTCCACCTCAATATATCGGTCTTCTAAGTAGGTATCTACAAACTCTTGGATGGGGGAGGGGATCAGGGGCCGGTCAAAAAGGTCATCTTTCATACTAGGCAGGACCAGGTACATTTTTTTAAGGTCGTCTAGGGTCAGGGCCTCCTTGTGGGCATAGGGGCTTTGGGGATTGACCAGGCACCGGTATTTGCCATCCATAAGCTTGAGTGGCTGGCTGCCCTGGAGCTGGCTAAGCCTATGGAGCTCCTCTTCATTAATGGACAGGACCAGGGAGATGGTGGGGTTTTTTAGGCTCCGGGAGATATAGTCTTCTGGCGTGGCACAGGCCGTGTAACGGATGGGGATCTTGGGATACTTTTTCCGAAAGCCCAGGAGGGTGTGGGGAATAATAAAGTCTGGGAAGGCCACATAGGTATAAATATCTATAGAGTCTAGGCTGTCGTCCTTAAGCTCCAGCCAGCTCTGGTAAATGTCTAAGATTTGCTGGGCCCCCTCCTTAATGGTCTGGCCCTTGTCTGTTAGTTCGATGCCCTGGTGGGACCTGGAAAAAAGCTCAAAACCTAGCTCCTTTTCCATGGCCTGGATGGACTTAGATAGGCTGGGTTGAGAAAGCCCTAACTTTTTAGCCGCTCCGTTAAAAGAAGCTTCCTTGGCTATGGTTAGAAAATATTCAAGGGCTTTAATTTTCATAAGCCGCCTCCTTTCCTAAGCTATATCTTGTTGGCATACCCCTAATAAAAATATACTAACATAAGGGGCTTAAATAATCTATAATTATATCTAGGAGAAGATAGATCCAGCTAGAAAAAAGAAGGTCACGAGGAGGAAGTCCTGCTATGAATAAGAGACAAAGATTTATACACTATTTAAACAATGAACCAGTAGACCGGGTGCCCCTGGCCTTTTACCACCATTTTCTAGGGCCCAAGATGCTTTATAATATGAACCAGGGCCTAAGCTCTCAAAAGGCCTACCAGGCCAACATAGAGGGCCACCGGAGGGCCCGGGAGGCCTTTGACCCCGACATGGTAAAGATCATGAACGATTCCCTCATGATTATGCCCCTAGAAGGGGCCCAGGTCAAAAGGCCACAAGACCTAAGCCGGGTCCTTCCCCAGACCAAGGATTCCAGGTGGACAGACCTATCCATCCACCTGGCCCAGGAGGTGAAGAAGATCTATAGCGACTCCCAGGCCCCGGTCTTTTATACCAGCTTTGGCCCCGCCTACATCCTCCGGTCCAACCTGGCCCGGATTGGCAACCTTATGGCCGGCAGCCCCTTCTTTGAAAAGCGGATCCTCCGCTTTATGGCAGAGGACAAGGAGGCCATGAAGGACCTGGTCATGAGAGTGTCCGAGGCTGTTATTGAAATCAATCAGAGGCTTTTTGAAGAGGTGGGCATAGACGGCATTTATTTTAGTGTCAACAATCAAAATGACTTTTTTCCCCAGGCCCTCTACCGGGAGGTCTTTAGCCCAGGGGACAAACGCATCCTAGAGGCAGCCAACCAAACTAGCCCCATGAACCTCCTCCACATTTGTGGCTACCGGGACAAGGCCAACGACCTGTCCAGCTTTGCCGACTATCCAGCCGGCGCCTACAACTGGGCAGTCCATGCAGAGGGCGTCTCCCTTAAAGAGGGCAAGGCCCTTTTTGGAGATAGGCCAGTCTTTGGCGGATTTAAGCAAAAGGGCCTGATCCCTTACGGGAGCCAGGAGGAGATAGAAGAGGCGGTCTTTAAGCTCTTAGATGAGACCGGCCAAAGGGGGATCATGCTAGGGGCCGATTGCACCCTGCCCACAGACTTTGACGATGGCCGGCTAAACATGGTAAGGGCCGCCTGCCAGGCCTATGCCAAGGTCCATGGTTAGATGAGGGACCAGGAGTAAGCCATGAAAAGAAATTACCTCTTGGACCAGTACCGGGGCTTTACCCTGGTCTCCATGGTCCTCTTTCATTTTTTTTACGACCTCAACCTCTATTGGCCCCTGGACTGGTATGCCGGCACCCTCTTTAACCGGATTTGGCAGCTGTCCATTGCCATGTCCTTCTTTATTATTTCCGGCATCACGTCTAATTTTTTATCTCCCGAAAGAAATATCAAGAGGGGGATTAAAACCAGCCTCCTGGGCCTTTTAATAAGCCTGGTGACCTATTTTTTCGCCCCAGACCTCCTTATTGTCTTTGGGGTCTTAAATGGCCTGGGCCTAGCCATGGTCCTAGGGGGCCTGGTCCAGGACCACTTAAAGTTTAACCCCCTCCTGGCAGGAGGCTTTTTGGTCCTCTTTACCCTCACCTATACCATCCCCCGGGGAAGCTTTTTAGGCCAGGCCCTAGACCCCGCCCTTTACGCGAGCAACCTATTTGTTCTGGGCTTTCCTGGCCCCAGTTTTTACTCAACGGACTATTTCCCCCTGGTCCCCTGGTTTTTTATCTACCTCTTTGGCCTTTTAGTGGGCCAAGACTTGATAAAGAAGGATTTTTATGGCCACCAGGGGGCCCCCACACCCTTGGCCAAAATAGGCCAGCATTCCCTGGCCATCTACCTGACCCACCAGCTGGTCCTCTATCTTTTAGTGACCGGCCTCTTTAAGCTTTTAGGCTAGGGGAGACCCTGCCATAAAAAAAGGACCCCTGGGGTCCTTTTTTAGTCCTTGTCCTCAATGACCATACCGGTAATTCGTGCCTGGATGGCCAGCTTGGTCCGGCTCTTGTAGCCCGTCTTGGCCAGGAGGTGCTTGATGTGGGTCTTAACGGTGTGAACAGAAATTTCCAAGGCCTCACTGATTTCTGCATTAGAGGCCCCCGTCACCAAAAGCCTTAAAATGGCAATCTCCTTGGGGGTAAAATCATAGGAAGAGGCCTGGCCAATCTTTACCTTAGGCGGCCTATCCGGGTAGACCTCCTCTCCTGTAAGGGTCCGTTGGATAACAGACAGGATGGTTTCCTTGGAGGCCTCCTTGTACCAGAAGCTGTCCACCCCAATGGCCCGGGCCTTGTCCAGCCAAGAGAGCTCAGGCATGCTGGTAACGGCAATTATTTTAACCTGGGGATTTATTTTTTTGATCCGTCTGGCCGCCTCCAGGCCACAGGACCCATCCTCCATTAGAATGTCCATAATCACCAGGTCGATGTCTTCCTTTAAGACATAGGTATCTGCAAACATGGCCGAATCTATAGAAAAAACCAATTCATAGAGGTCACTGCTTTCAAGATAAAGTTCAAACATCTTCCGGGATACATACTGGTCATCGACAATCATTACCCTATATGTCATGGCTGACCTCCTTTCTTAGGACAATTTGCATAAGGAAGTCCGGGTTCCCTGTGATATAAAGAGACCCCCCTTCCATTTCCACACGTCTTCTAATATTTTTAAGGCCCCCCTTTTCAACCAGGGGCCCCAAAGGCCTAAGGCCGTCATTTCTTATGGTAAAGGTGTAGGTCATCTTATCCTCGACAATGTCTAAAAATAAAGTCTTGGCCTGGCCGTGGAGGATGGCATTATTAATGGCCTCATGGAGGATCTCTGTGAGTAGGCCAAGGGTCTTCTTTTCAGAAGGCAGGCTGCCCTTTAGGTCCAGGTCAATCCCCGCCCCCCTTGCAGCCCCTATAAGCTTGTCCCAAGAAGACCCCTTGTCGGGATTTTTAATGCCCCCCTTTAAAAGAACCAGGTTTTGCCTCCATAAATTAAGGAGTTCTTTGCGGTCCTCAGCCTTCTTGTCCTCATTTTCCATATAGAGCCTAAGAAGGATAAGGGTCCGGCCCATGTCGTCATGGATCTTTCTCTTGGCAGCCAAAAGCTCCTTTTCCCGAATAAAACTATCTATGGTTTGACTGTAAGCCTTAAGTTGCTGGTTTAAAGAGGCTATTTTTTTGTTTTTTTCCTCAGTTTCATGAACCAGCTCATACTCTTCTGTAACATCCTTGGCCAGGGTCTCCATGACCTGGCCATGATAGATGTTTTCCAACTGCCAGACCCCCCGGGCAGAAATAAGAATATTATCTTTAGAGTTCCTCCTTAGGAGCTGGGCCCCTCCATAAAGTTCTGGACCATGGCCTCATCAAAAAAATCCAAGCTGTTGACAAGATTTCTGCCAAAAACCAGCCGGCTTAGCTCATCAATCTTATAATTTACCAGGTAGGGCCGGCCCTGGCAGTCAGAAAAGGCCACCCCCACCGGGAGGGTATCCAGGCACTCCTTAATGGAGAGGTCTGTAAAGTCCTCCTTTGAAGAGGCCTTTAATTTTCTAAACAAGACCCCATCAAAGACTAGGACAAGGAAAACAAGGCCAAGAAAAGGAAAAATAGATAGGTCTTTAAGCCTTAAATAAGAGACCTTGTTCCTGTTTAAAATCTCCGTCAAGACAGTCAAAAGGACAAGGGAAAGAAGAAAAATCCCATAGGCCATGGCCTCATAGGACCGGGTTTTCAGGATAAGTTTTGACCTTTGTCCCAGAGAAAAACCCCCCATAGCCAGAAGAAAAATAAGACCATAGAGAAAATAAATATATAAAACAGATAAATCACCTAAGGTCATCCGGATCACCCCCCAAAAAAAGCTTAGCCCGTAGATAGAGGGTCCCCTCCTCCACAAAGTCCTGGCAAGAAAAATCCCTCCCCAAAAACCGACTTCCCTCATAAGTCGGGTCAGGATTTTCTATCTCCATAGATAAAACCAGGTCCCTCTCCCTAAGCTCTAGCCTAACCAGGACCGCCTCCAGGGTCCTAATGTTTCCCTCCAGGACCCCCTCAAAGGTCTTATAGACCAAGAGCATGTTATCCAGGTCCAGGACCCCTTCGGCCTCCCAGACCAAGTGGCTATCCACACCAAATATCTCTAAATAGTTAAGAGACTCCACCATGGCCAGTTTAAGCTCCACAAGAGAAGAGACCCTGGATTTTTGAGACAGCAAAAGCATGTTGGAAAATCGTTTAATATAGACCTGGACCAGGGTAGCCAGCCGCATCCCCTCAGTAAAAGCCTCTTCACTATGGCCGAGATCCCCAAGACACTCCTCCAAATGGAGGACCTTATCCTCCAAGGCCCCCTCAATAAATTCACAAATCTCCATTTGCCTTTTAAGACTGGCCTGGTCTTTTTTTAATTGATTTTTTGCCTTCAAAAGCTCATTTTCTTCAGCAATCAAGTCCCCAAAATTTTTTAGCTCCTCCCTTATGGCGTGGATGGGAGATAGGTCTGTTAGCCAATAGCTATAGCCCTGGGAGACCTTGGCACTTTCTAAAAGGGTGGTCTCGTCAAGAAAAAGAGGGTAGACTTCAGCCCTTTGGATCAAGGACCTGTCCAGATCTAAAGAAGGATTTTTTGAGTGGAAGACCCCGTTCCCCGTCATAAGACCGATATCAAGACTAGATAGGTCCCAAAACTTTTCATAGTCCAGGTTTGTAGGAATAAGCCGGTTGTAGATAAGACTTTCAATATAGGCCATGGTCACCAGAGTGTTAAACTCCGGGCTCTTAAAGGCCACAAAAAACCAGCTAAAATAGTCTGTCCGCCTTAAATAGAAATAGGTATAGAGGGCCCAGACAAGGGGGACAGCCAAGGTGACAAAAATATTTTTAACATTTCGCCGGTCCAGGAGCTTTTTTGTAGAGATAAAGAAGGTGACCAGAACAATGGCCCCACAATAAACCAGCAAAAGAGAGAATAGGGGGCCATAGCCATTAGAACTATCGGACCAATTACTAAGGCCCAGGGGAAAGGTAAAAATCATCTGATGGAGGTCATTGCTAATAAATAAAACAGAAAAAATAAATAAGAGAACATAGACTAAGGACCATTTTCCACCTATCTTTTCATGGCGACCCTTGTCCATGTAGAGGACAGAAAAGAGGAGGAAGACCCCAATGGCCATAAGGATAATATAGTAGACATACCACAAGTACCTCTCCAGACTAGACCCTGCCACTGTCAGGTCATACTTAACCGTCCGGACAAAGAGATAGGCCAGTAAGAGGTGGCCTATATAAAGCAAATACCGCCGGACCTCCTGGTGCAAGATCATCCGCTGGTTTTTTTGCATCCAAAAGACAATGGCCAGACTATAGAGGCCCAAAATTAGGCTGTTGCTGTGAAAAGGAAGAGATACCAGGCGGGCATAAACATGGATGGCCGCCGCCAAAAGAATACAGCAAAGACTTATAAAAAAATTGGCATTCTTTTTTATCATCTGGCCACCCCCTTTACTTAATAGCCTAGTCTATACCTGTATCATACCATATTCCCAGGCTAAAAATAAGATTTTACCCCCAAATATCACTCTTTAGGGTGACGACATTGATTTTTAAATAGGATAAAATGTAAGTAGGCGGATTATAACTATCTACATAAAGCAGGCAAATAGAAGAGGGTAAGCCTAAAAAAGAGACAATAGAAAGGAAGGATTTTATGAAAACCATAAAAAGAAGTCTAGCCCTGGCCCTGGTCATGGTCCTGGGGATGGTCCTCTGGGGGAGTGGTCCCGTCTTTGCTGAGGAGATAGACGTGGATGTTAACATTAATGAGAGAGCCTTTCCTGATAAAAATTTCAGAGAATATGTTGAACAATTTGATATAAATGGTGATGGGGTCCTCTATCAAGGTGAACGAGATATTGTTACTTATATGGATTTAAACGAAAAGGGAATCAAAAGTTTAAGTGGGATAGAAGGTTTTAAAAATCTTAATGTCCTTCTTTGTTCCCATAACCAATTGACTGAACTAGACCTATCTAGCAATATTTGTTTAAGGAAACTTGATTGTGAAAGCAACCAATTGACTAAACTGGACCTATCTAACAATGTTTGCTTAAAGGAACTTGATTGTCAGAAAAACCAATTGACTAAACTGGACCTATCTAAGAACCCAAGTCTGCTTGAGCTTGAGTGTAGAAAAAACAACTTGTCATCTTTAAATGTCAGCAGATGTAAGAAGCTTAAACAAATAGTGTGCTTCGAGAATAAGATACAAAACCTAGACCTATCCGACCTATACAATCTAAACAAACTTCAATGTAATGATAATGGAATGAAGACCCTTAATCTAGAGGGCTGTAGTTCTCTTGAAAAGATTTATTTTCATGTTAATAACTTAAGTAGCCTAAATGTTCAAGATTGTAAAGAACTTAAGATCTTGTATGGCCTCAAAAATCAACTTTCACAAATAGATCTAAGTTATAATCCCCACTTAGAAACCCTTAAGTTAGAGGGAAATAAATTAGAAGAGCTTGATTTAAAGAATAATAGATCTCTGAAAGAACTTTGGTGTGGCGGAAATAATCTTAAAAGCCTAAATCTAGCTAACAACACCTTATTAGAGCAACTTAAATGTAGTAGTAATGAGCTGACTGAACTGGACTTAGCTAAGAATAGGAAATTACTTCGATTCGAGTGTAGAGGAAACCATTTAACTAGCTTAGATTTAAGTCCTTGCCCAGATGTAACAACATCGAGCAGTAGCATTACAGATCAAACATATAATATAGAGATCGACCCTAATACTCTAACCCTTGACTTAACAACACTTCCTGGCTCCTTTAACCCAGAGAGGGTAAGTAATATATGGCGTGCAGGAATAGATAAGGAGGCAAAAACATTAACTGTTCATGAGGGGAAAGAAGCCACTGTCGATTATCAATACAGACCCACTGGTGAGTCCGGTCTATATATGGGCGTGACCTTAAACATTACCTATACCGGTGAAGATGCTTATACTATTAGCTTTGATGCCAATGGTGGCAGGGGCACCATGGACCCTATTCCTGTAAGTAAGGGTTCTTCTTACTTGGTTAGGGGCTATTGTGGATTTACACCTAAGCTAGGCCATGACTTTGATGGTTGGGAATTTAATGGCACTAGATATGAATCTGGAAGCTATTTGACAGTTAATGATAACATTACCCTTAAAGCACTTTGGAAACCAGCGGAAGATGTAAACATAACTTTTTTAACCTATGATGGAACCGGGACCATGGATAGCGTCACTTTGAAAAAGTGGGCCAGCTACACCTTGCCAGAATGTGGGTTTACCCCGCCTAAGGGCAAGGAATTTTCCAAATGGTCCATAGCAAGTGTAGGCTATGAGGCTGGTGAAGAGATTGTCGTTTTTACTGACGAAATAATAAAACCTGAGTGGAAGCAGGCTGAAGTCACCACGGTTGACAAGTCTGAACTGGCAGAAGCTATAGCAAATGCAAGAGCCCTTCTTGCAAGCGTAGAAGCAAGCGATGAAACAGACCCTGCTAAAATTGAAAAGGACAAAATGGTGGCTCCCCAGGCGGCCATAGATGCCTTCTCCCAAGAAATAGAACTTGCACAAGCCTTTTATGATAGCGGGGAGGAAACGACACAAGATGAAGTAGATAAAAAAATAAATAGACTGGCAAGTTGTGAAGTCGATTTGAAAATAAAGATAATAATAGGAACTAAAGAAGGTTCCATGCCAGACGACAAGCCCAACCCAGGGAACCCAGAAAAACCAAAAGGAAAAGAAAAGGCAGTGGTCCGTCTAAGTATTGGCAGCCACAGTCTAGAAACAGACCAAGACGGGACCAAGACAACAAGTACCATGGACGTGGCCCCCTATATTAAAGATGGCCGGACCATGCTCCCAGTAAGGTATGTGGCCCAGGCCCTAGGCTTTGAAGTGGACTGGAATGAAGCCAGCCGGACTGTCCTCCTAAAGGGCGACGGCCGTCAGGTCCAGATCCCTGTAGACACCAATAAGATCATCGTAGACGGGGTCACCTATGAAAGTGACGTCCAGCCAGAAATAAAAGATGGCCGGACCTTCCTTCCCCTAAGGGTTATTGCCGAGGCCCTAGACTTTGAAGTGGTTTGGGACCCGGCCACCAAGACCGTCACCCTAAAAGAGGAAGACTACCGGGCCAAGATCCCTGTAGACACCAACAAGATCACCGTAGGCGGCCTAGTCTACGAAAGTGACGTCCAGCCCGAAATAAAAGACGGCCGGACCCTCCTCCCCCTAAGAGCCCTGGCCCAGGCCCTAGGCTTTGAAGTAGAATGGGATGAAGCCACCCGGACCGTGGTCCTAAAAGCCCAAGGCTACCGGGCAGAAATCCCTGTAGATAGCAAGACCTTTGTTGTCAACGGGGTCACCCATGAGAGTGACGTCCAGCCAGAAATAAAAGACGGCCGGACTATGCTTCCCCTAAGAGCCATTTCCCAGGCCCTAGGCTTTGAAGTCCAGTGGCAAGAAACCACCCGGACCGTCCTTCTAAAGGACAAAAAGTAGGCTAAAAAAGAAGAGGGTCCATTAGACCCAAGAAAAGATCCCCGGAAGCACTCCGGGGATCTTGTTGTCTTTATAAGGCCTAGGTCATCATGGCTACTAGGGCATTTAGGCCAAAGGCCTTTTTATCTCGCCGGTAGGAGTGGAGGCGGGGGTCAGAGTAGGTGGACAGGGGGGAGACCTCTATCTTGCCAGGGGCCAGGCCGGCCTCTAGGAGGAGGCGGCGATTGGTCTCTTTTAGGTCTAGGAGGAAGTGGTTGGCGTCCTTTTTTTGGATAAGGTCTTTGGCCAGGGGGAGGGTCTGGTCCCACTGGGTCTTAAGGTCTTCCATAATTTCAAAGTCTTTAAAGCCGATGCTGGGGCCAATATAGGCCACCAGATCCTGGGGCCGGGTCCCATAGTGGGAGGCCATCAGGTCTAGGGCTTCTAGGGAAATCTTCCCCAGGGTCCCCTTCCAGCCGGCATGGAGGTTGGCCAGGACCCCATGGAGGGGGTCATAGAGGAGGATGGGGCAGCAGTCGGCCACCTTAATCAGGAGGGCTCTATTTTTTAGGGGGGTCACCAGGCCGTCACAGGAAAGAAAAATTTCCCCATAGAAGAAATCTTTTCCCTGGGCCTTTTCATCAACAAGTTGGATTTTATTGGAGTGGACCTGGTAGGCGCTGTAGATTTTCTGGGGAAAGATTTTTTCTTCTTTTAGGGCCTGGTCCAGATGGTCTTTTACCCTGGGGCCCTGGGTCTTGGCTCGAAAATCATAGGGCTTGTGGAGAAAAACATGGCTAAGGCCAAGGTCTTGGAGCGTTTTTGAATACATGGGGCCTCCTTTTTTACTTTTAATCAAGGCTTTCATCCGTTATAATAGGGGTTAGGAGGAATTATGGAGAAGAAAAGGCGCAGGCGATTTCTAGTCCTGCTTATTATTATAGGGGTCTGTTTCATATTTTTCAAAAGATCCATGAGTCTCCCCAGGGAGGTCCAACCCCTTTGGGAAAAAACCCTAGAGGGAGATGTGGAAGAGATGGGGATCTTGGCTGGAGACAGCCTGGTCCTTTGGAATGGAAATATCTTGTCCTTTTATGACAAAAAGGGCCAGCTTATGGTGGAACAGGACCACAGTTTAGAAAGATTAAAGGCCTATTTTGGCCAGGAGTGGGTCTATCTCTATGACAAGGACCTAAAACGAATCTATACTTACAGTAAGAAGGGGCAGCCAGGCAAGACCCTAACGGTGCCTGGCGACCTCTTTGCCCTTAAGGAGCAAAATGGCCGGGCCCTCCTCCACATCCGTCAGGAAAATGGGGAGGTCCTTTATATGGCCGATAGCCAGGGGGCCCTTTTGTCTCTTTTTGAGACCGAGCATTTTATCCTGGACTATGAGGTGGCGGCAGACGATGATTTTGTTGTGGCTGAGCTGTCTAACCAGGCCTCTGGCTACAGGACCACCCTCTTTAAAAATGATGGGGACTTTAGCCGGGAGGAGTTTCCCATGGAGGTGGCCATGGCCCTGGGCCGCCATAAGAACCAGGTCTATATGTTGACAGAAAAGAAACTTTACGCTTTGGGAGAGGGCCAGATCCAGTCTGTGGAGGTCCCCCTAGTGAGTGATGTCCTAATGAAGGAGGATGGAATCTACCTCCTCCATTCTGGCATCCTGTCTAAGTATAATTTTAAGCTAGACCTGGCTAAAAAGGAAGTGGTTCCGGCCAATGTCCTAAAGTTGCAGGACCTGGGCCAGGCTGTCTATAGCTATGGCCAGGCGGATATGGTGGGGAACCTCCTGGGACCCTGGGAATTTTCTGTTCGCTTTCCCCAGACGGCCGATCGGGTCCTTCTTTCTAAGGACCTGCTTATCCGCTGCCAGGGCCGTAAGATCTATGCCTATGGTCTAAAAAGACGGCTGCCCTGGTTTATGGAGGAAGGCCTACAGGAGATAGAAGAAACTAAGGAGATGACCTAAGATGGAAGAGTTTATGACACAGCTTAGGAATGAAGCCGGGGACTGGAATATTTGGGGGAGGGTTCTTTTGGCCCTCTTGGTTTTGGTCCTTATGAAGGTCTTGACCCGTTTTGTGACCTACCTTATGGGGCGGCGGTTTAAGGATTTTAAGTATGCGGCCAAGATGGAGCCAGGCCGGGCCCTAACCATTAACCAGCTCTTACAAAAGCTTATTAATGTGTCCATTTATTTTATAGGGATCCTCCTTATTTTAAATATGTTTAAGGTGGACACCTCCACCATCCTAGCCACAGCGGGGATTGGGTCTTTGGCCATAGGGATGGGGGCCCAGACCCTCATTAAGGACCTAATCAACGGGTTTTTTATTGTCCTAGAGGACCAGTATTCGGTGGGGGACCTGGTGGAGGCCGCCGGCGTAACGGGCCATGTGGAAGACCTGGGGGTCCGGGTTACCAAGCTTCGGGGCTTTGATGGGAGCCTGCATATTATTCCCAATTCTGAAATTAGGATTGTCCGGAATATGGAAAGGGGCCCCATGCGGGCCAGGGTGGACTTCTACCTAGACCAAGAGGAAGACCCAGCCCAGGTTATTGAGGTAATAGAAGAAGCCATAGCCCCCTTAAGGGAGGATCCCCTTTTATCCAGGGGTCTTTCTTGCTGGGGTGTTAGTGATATAGTGGAAAATGGGTATATAATAACTGTAGTGGCTTTTGCAGAGCCTGGGAACCAGTATAACTTGGCCTATAAATTAGCCCAAAGGCTTGTAGAGGCTATTCAGCAAGCTGGCTTTGCCATGCCTAAGTTTCGAGTGGTTGGAGGAAACGGATCATGATGAAAAAACTCTACTATGACTTGGGGGATGTGGTCACCTTAAAGAAGGGCCACCCTTGTGGAGAAAACAAGTGGAAGATTGTCAGGACCGGGGTAGATATCAAGTTAGAATGCCAAGGTTGTGGACGGACAGTTTGGATGACCCGGTTGGACTTTGAAAAGAAGGTCCGGAAAATTCAGGTAGATGATAAATTTATAAGTATTGTCCACCACCAACCTGACCTGGATGAAGAGGATGGAGCATAGTCTCTATTCTCTTTTCTTTAATTTGTCTAAGATAAGGAAAAGCTGGCCCATAGACGGCCTGAAAATCTTGTAAAATCAAGTCTTAATTGATATAATGAGATATTGCACAGAGAGGTGG
>JAUNLJ010000011.1 GCA_030532305.1 Tissierellia bacterium | reverse complement strand
TGCTTAGGATTAACTGACTGTTTTTCCGCTAAGCTGTTTTGCTTGTGATTCTTTTTCTTAATTCTATTTAATTAACTTGGTTCATGGCTGTCTTTTTTCGACAGCTTATATATAATATCACGCCGTTCTCTTAGTGTCAAGAGTGATTTTTATATTTTTTAAAATATTTTTTCGGCGTCTGCTTGGGACCTTCAATCTCAAGCATTGGTATAGATTTTACATGGAATTAATATCCTTGTCAAGGGGTCTTTAAAAGTTTTTTCAAAAAAATAAGACCCGGCCCTCTGGCTGGGCTTGGCCTTATTTTTCTTCTATATCTCTTCTTCTTAATAGGTCCCAAAACGGGCCCTAAGTTTTCTTTCTAGGTAGATCTTAATATCTTTGGCTTCCTTGAGGCCCAGACCATAGAGGGCCAGGCCATAGACTATAACCCCTATAAAGATGGAGAGGAGGAAGACCAGTAGCCTGGCTAGGGTCTGGGTCTTGCCGGGGTCAAACTGGCTAAAGACCAGGGGTTCTAGGCCCATAAAGTAGACCAGGTAGACCACTAGGCCCATAAAGAGGGCGGCCAGGCCAGTTTTTATAAAGACCTTTAGGTAGGAGGTCATGCCAATATTGCCTATTTTCTTCCTAATAAGGTAGAAGGAGACTAGCATGACCACGGTGGTGGCTACGGATACGGAGAAGGCCAGGCCGTTGATGCCCATATAGCTAACTAAAAGGAGGTTGAGGCCCACGTTGCAGGCTACGTTGACCATGCCAATGTAGAAGGGGGTCTTGGTATCTTCTAGGGAATAGAAGACCCGGTTTTGGACATTGGTCACGGAAATGGCAATAAGGGAGAGGGTATAAAAGCGGAGGCAGACGGCGGTGGCATCGGCGTCAGCCTGGGTAAAGGCCCCTCGCATAAAGGCCAGCTCCACTACGGGCTGGGCCAGGATAATCAGGCCCACAACGGAGGGGATGGTGATGAGGAGGACGGACCTTATGGACCCGTTCATGATCCGCTTGCCTCTGTCGTAGTCTCCCTCATCGAAGGCCTTGGCCATGGGGGGGAAGATAACGGAGGTGATGGCGGTAATAAAGATACCTATAATGAGGACGTTGAGTTTGTTGGCATAGTCTAGCCGGCTCATGGACCCGGTGGCCAGACCGGAGGCTAGGGCCCGGTTGACTAGGGTGTTGATGTTGTTGACGGATACGGTGATAATGGCGGGCAGGGCTAGGATGAGGGTCTGGCGGGTATAGGGGTCGGAAAAGGAGAAGTAGGGCTTAAGACGAAAGCCGATATGGTGGGAGGCCAGGTAGACGACAATAAATTCCACCACCACAGCCAAAACGGAGGCGACGGTTAGGCCATAGATGCCAAAGTCCTTGGCAAAAAAGACCAGGTAGCTTAAGTAAACGCTGTTAAGCCAAATGGAGACAGAGGCTGCAGCGGCAAAGCGGTTATGGAAGTGCAGGTAGCCGGTGAAGATCCCCTGGAGGGCTGAAAAGATAATAACGGGCATGGCCAGACGGATGAGCTCTACGGTGAGGGCCTTGGTGGCTGGGTCAAACTTGGGGCCCACTAGCTTGGCTAAAAAGGGGGCGCCAAGGGTCCCTAGGCCCATGATCAAGAGGGTCAAAAGGGCTACCACAAAAAAGATATTGCTGGTGTATTTAAGCTTACCACTCTCTCCCCGGTCGTTGGTGACGGACTGGAGGCCGGGAATAAAGACGGTGGAAATACCCATAACGATATATTGGCTGACGGTGGATGTGGCTGACTGGGCGGCAACAAAGGCATCTTTTTCCATGTTGGCTCCAAAGACAGCGGCCACCAAAGATTCTCGACCAAAGCCCATGAGCTTTCCAATTAGGGAAAGGATGATAATAATCATAGTAGACCGGGCTATGGTCTTCGGTTGTACTGACATAGCTTTCCTCCTTTAATCCCTACTATTATACACTAAGTCTTTAAATTTATCTCCTTAGAATATATTTTTTGATTTTTCTTTTACTTTGTCTCCTTTTTTCTTTTGGGCCACAAAAAATAGGCCGGGATTTTGCTCCCGGCCTAGGCTTTTTCTACTTCTTTTATTTCATAAGATTGTCTAGGATCTTGGCCACTTCTGCCCGGCTTAGGCTGTCTCTGGGGCCAAAGCTTCCATCGGTCCGTCCTACCATAAGGCCTCTTTCTTGGACCTGGCCCACTTCTTCTAGGGCCCAGGCGCCAATTTGCCCCTGGTCTTTATAGGGGACCCTCTTGTTGACAGGGGGCTTGTCCTTTCCTAGCTTTTCCACATAGGCTGTTAGGACCTTGGCCATCTCTTGGCGGGAAATCCCTTGGTTGCCCCTAAAGGTCCCATCGGGATAGCCCTGGATAAGGCCCTTTTCCTTGGCCCAATTGACATAGCCGCTGTGGTCTGAGCTCACGGCTAGGTCCTTGTAGGACTCTCCGGCATAGTCTTGGGCCTTGACCCCTTCTAGTTTGGCTAGGGAGACCACCAGGTCAATCCGCCGGTTGGCCTCTTGGGGGTAGAAACGGCCCTGGGCATCTGAATCCATAAGGCCCTGGTCTAGGGCCAGCTGGATGGGGTCCTTGGCCCAGGAGTCTAGGTAGTCGGGACTGGGCTCTTGGCCTTCTAGCCACTGGGCCAGGGTTAGGGTTCCGGAAATTTCGTTGGCCACCAGGATAAGGGGGTGGCCTGTGGGGGAGTCTTCCCTGGAAACCACATGGATCCCTTCGGCCCCTAGGTCTCCTAGGCTGGCTAGGTCGGGTTCTTCGTCTTCATGGACAAATTTGCGGACGTTAAGGTAGTCCATATAGTGGGCCTCTTGGGGATTAGTGATGTCATAGACCATGATGCCCCCCATTCTTTCTAGGCCCACTACAGCATAGGTCTTGTCCCCGTCCTTAAAGGTCACCACACTTTCAGGTTCGGGTCCCTTTTTGTTGGACCTCTTTTCTAGGGCTGCCTCATCGTGGCCAGAGTTAAAGAAGTCGGGAAAGATCCGGCCGGTGATTTTTTCAAACTCATCTCCAGAGTCGTAGACCCTTTCCAAACTATCGGCATCCCAGATGGAGAAGGACCGGCCTCCCAAAAGGTAGGTGCCCTCTCCCAGGCCGTCACTGGCCTCATTAATGAGGTATTCCACATCTTTTTTGGCCCCAAAAAGCTTGGCCTCTTGGACATTGGTGTAGAAGGCCCCTTCCACATCCTCGTCGCCCCATTCCCTGGCGTCTCCTTCATTGGCTGTAAGAAGGTAGCCCCTTTGGCCAATTTCTACATAGTCAATTCCGTCTGGCATATAGACCCCAAGGGCCTCTTCCTTTTGGATACGAATTTCCTTGTCCCGGTTTAGGTCTAGGCCCATGCCCTCTTGGCTGTGGTCCTTAAAGCCCAGGCCCTTAATATAGGTCCAGGCCTTCTTTTCTAGGTCTAGGGCCCCCACTCCATTGTTTTCTTGAAGGGTCACATAGGCCAGCTTGCCATCAGAAGAGAAGGCTATATATTCTGGCTCCAGGTCCTGGGCTGGCTGGCTATCTTTTTTTAAGACTAGACCCTTTTCCAGGGCCTCTTCCCGGCTTAGGTCATCAAAGTAGATGTTTTCTGCCTGGCCACTTTCTAGGTCCAAGCAGGTAAGAGACCCCTTGGGGTCTTCCCCTTCCAAATAGCCCTCCCGGGGCTCCCCTTCATTGGCTGTTAAAACATAGCGGCCGTCAGGGCTAAAGGTCACCATATCGGGCTGGACCCCGGCGGGGTAGTGGGCCCGGTAGTTTCCTTCCTCGTCCATCAGGACAATGTGGCCATCCTTCCTGTAGTCTGCCTCTTGGACGGCAATGGCCAGGCCCTGGTAGGTGGAATTATAGGCCACAGAGGTCACGTCTCCAATGGTAATATCCTTAAGGGCCTCTTCTTGGGCCAGGTTGATCTTCTTGATCAGTTGAGTTTTCCCATCAGCCTGGACCTTAACTAGGTCTATAAGCTGGGTTTGGCCACTGACCAGGTAGATGTATCCCTTTTCTGGATTGTAGCTGACGATTTCAGCTACGCCCCCATCTTCGTGGGCCTGGCCTGTTTTATAGCTAGATAGATAGTCTAGGTAGCCCCTATCACTTCTGGTGTTTATGGCTTGGGTGTAGTTTCCTACTTGGGCAAAAGCAGGACTTAAGCTGCCCAAGACCAGACTTAGGGCCAGGGCTGTCCTTCCTATGGTTTTCTTTAGCATTGCCTACCTCCTTTGTTTGATAAGCTTAAGCTATCATACCCCCATTAGGAAAACTTAAGGTCTATGTAAAATCAGTTTTAGCTAAATTTAGGGGTCAAAAAAAGGACCCCTGGGGTCCTCTTTTGGTCTTAGTCATAGAGAAGATAGGGCTCTCTTATGGCCTTAAAGGCCTCCACGTCTGCCTGGTATTCCAAGACAATCTCCCGGGGGCTCTTTTTCTCTCTAAGGGCTGTGGCCATTTTTTCTGTCCCTAAAATTTTATAGAACATGGGGTAGGGCTTTTTGGCTGGGGGTACGGTGACTGGCCGCATTTGGTTGGCTATGGCCAGGCTATAGACCCCGGTACGCATGGGGTTAAAGAGCCGGTAGTTGGTAACTTCTAGCCGGACCCCGCCCCGGTTTCCCTTGTTTTGGGGAATAAAGCGGACCCCTTCTAGGCCGGCTTCATTTAGCCGGCGGGCATATTCCTGGCTGTTGAGGTTTTTCCCTCCCACCCAGTGGAAGTAGTCGGCCTGGCCGATGCCGGTCCCCTCTCCAGACCCGGTGGCCATATACATAAAGGCCGATTCTAGGTTGGGAATGTTGGGGCTGGTCTGCTTAAAGGGAAGGCCCGTGTCCTGCCAGACCATGGACCGTTTCCAGTTCTTTAAGGGGACCACCCTAAGGTCGGCCCCAATCTTCCGGTTAAAGTAGCCGGCTAGCTCCCCGGCTGTCATCCCGTGGGCCATGGGCATCTTGTCCACCCCCACAAAGCTGATAAAGCGGTCTTCGATCATATAGCCCTCTACCTTTTCTCCCCCTAGGGGGTTGGGCCGGTCTAGGACCACCAGGGGGATCTGGGCCTTGGCCGCCGCCCTCATGGCATAGTTTAAGGTGGACATATAGGTGTAGGTCCTGGACCCTATGTCCTGCATGTCAAAGACAAGGACCTCTACCCCCTTTAGCATCTGGAGGGAGGGCTCCCGGCTCTGGCCATAAAGGCTGTAGACAGGCAGGCCGATCTGGGAATCAAAGTAGCTTTCCACCCAGGCCCCGGCCTTGTGGTTGCCATCTAGGCCGTGTTCCGGACTGTAGAGGGCCACCAGCTGGGCCCCCTCATAGGCCTTGAGCTTGTAGGCTGTGGAGAGGCCCTCTCCATCTACCCCTGTCTGGTTGGTGATTAGGCCCAGTCTCTTGCCATCGATAAGATATTTATAGTCCTCTGTAAAAAGATTTTCGTTGCCCAGGATGACCCTTTCTCCAGGCTCTAGGCCAGGATCTTCCTCTGGCAGGCTGGTCCTAATAAGGGCCTGGTCCTTAATGGGGTCATAGGCCAGGTTAAAGTCTAGGAGGCCGGCCAGGTCCCTGAGCTTAAAGTAGTTAAAGCCTTCAATATTGGCCGCCTTCACATAAAAGACCTGGGGATCTCTTCCCTCCTGGTGGAGAACCAGCCTCATGTCCCGAACTAGGGCCCGGGTATGGGAGGCACTAGAGGCCTGGTCCCTGTCTCCTAGAGACTGGTAGGCCTGGCCTAAATTAAGATGGATCTCCTGGTGGTCTCCCTGGGCCTGGAAGTCTAGCTTACCCTCTAAGACCTGGGCCAGGTCCCTTAAGCGGTAGTAGTTGTAGCCTTCAAAATTAAAGCCCTTAAGGTCTGTCTTTTGGTCATCTAAAACCAGGTCTTGGGGACTTTTAACCCCCCTTACAAGATAGGCCCTTTGTGGAGCCTGGCCATAGACCCGGGGGGCCAAAAGAAAAAGGCAGACCAGGATAGGCAAAAGGACCCTTGATTTTTGAAATAGATGTCTTTTCATTTTCAAATTCCTTCCTATATATGGCTAATTTATATACTTGATTTAGAAGGTTTTTTATCTAGAAGAAGATTTTTTTATCTTGTTTTCATCCATTTCATTTAGGAGGGTTTTTAGCTTTTTGTTACATTTTTCTAAAGAGTCCACTAGGTCCGCCCCATCCACTGGATGGAGGTCCTTGTTGTCTACAGAAAAAGTGGCATCCACAAACTCTTCAAACTGCTTTACATAGTCTAGACCCTTGTCCGTATATTCTAAAAATACCTTTCTAGAGTCTGCCTCAGACCGTCTCCGTTCAATATAGCCCTTTTCCTCTAGGATGGTACAGGCCTTAGAAAAGTTTCCTGGATCCATCTTGAGGGCATGGGCCACAGAGGTGACGGACCTTTCTCGGGTTGTGGCCAATTGCACAAGGATGGTCTGTTGTAATTTGGTTAAGTCCCTATCCTCCCCTAGCCGTCTTTGGAAGGTCTCTCTAATTTCATCGGCTACCTTGATTTGCTCCCAGAAATTCCAAATGAAATCTTTTGCTCGCATATTAGCTTCCATAAAAGTCTCCCCCTTGCATATAAAATATATTTTTCAGATTCATAGTAAATCTTATAACTATTAGCAATATCTATAATTTCATTCTAAGCTATAGGCAATTGGCCCGTCAAGTATTTGATATGATTATTTAATTTTTTGAATATTTCTCCCAACCAGGTCCCTTATCTATTAAATATGTAGAAAGTCTAAAAATCCTCCTGGATTCTTCATCTTCTTAAATATTTTCCCTGTCATTTGACTTTAAAAAAGCCCTTTTTTATGGCAAATTTTAGGTTTTTTAGGGCTTTTTGTAGATTACATTTGTATTACATTTTAAAAATTCCTCTTGTCTTTTTGAATTTTTATGCTATTTCTTGCTTTTTAGGCTGGCCTGGCCCCTTAAACTTGGGCTGGTTTTTTATTGGCCATACCTCCCTGGGGGGATCTTTGTTATAATAGGCTAAGAGAGGAGACAAGATGACAGATTTTTCTAAGGACCTTTTAAACTATTATGACCAAGAAAAAAGAGACCTCCCCTGGAGAAGGACCCAGGACCCCTATAAAATTTGGGTCTCAGAAATTATGCTCCAGCAGACCCAGGTGGAGACGGTAATTCCCTACTATGAGCGTTTTTTAGCCCGGCTTCCCCGGCTGGAGGACCTGGCCGGGGCCCCTGAGGACCTCCTTTTTAAGCTTTGGGAGGGCCTGGGCTACTATAGCCGGGTGCAAAATATGAAAAAGGCTGCCCAAAAGATCCTCCAAGACTTTGGGGGCCACTTTCCCACCAGCTATGAGGACCTAAAGACCCTGCCTGGCATCGGTCCCTACACAGCTGGGGCCCTGGCCTCCATTGCCTTTGGCCAGAGGGTGGGGGCCATTGATGGCAATGTCTTACGGATTATGACCCGGATTTTTGAAATTTCTGACCCCATAGACCGGGTGGCCACGAAAAGGCAGGTGGCAGAGAAGGTCCAGGACCTTATGGGAGAAGACCGGCCAGGGGACTTTAACCAGGCCCTTATGGACCTGGGCTCGGATATTTGCCGGCCCAAGGATCCCCAGTGTGGGGCCTGCCCTGTGACCTCCTATTGTGGGGCTAGAAAAAGAGGGACCCAGGCGGCCTATCCCATCCGGCAAAAGAAAAAGGCCCCCCGTAAGGAGAAGATGACCATCCTCCTTATCTACAAGGGGGATGAGGTCCTCCTGGTGAAAAGACCCAATAAGGGCCTTTTAAAAGGGCTTTGGTCCTTCCCTACCATAAGGGGGCATTTGACTGGGGAGGATGTCAGAAAGATCCTCTTTGAATCCAATTACAGGGTTTGCCAGCTGGATCCCCTGCCTCCTTCTAAGCATCTTTTTAGCCACCTCCATTGGTCCATGGTGGCCTACCGGGTCCATGTGGAAGAAGATGCCTTTTTAGAGGGCCTCACCCCCTATGGCCAGGAGGCCCTCTGGTTGACAAAGGAAGAGCTTTTATCTAACTATGCCATTCCTTCTGCCTATGGGGCCTATATAAGGGAGTTGATCTAATGGATATTTTACAGGCTGTTTTAGGCCCCTACCGGCCTAAAAACCCCCAGGAGGAAAGGGACCTGGCCCACCTAAAAAGGCTGGATCCCTCCCTGGTGGGGATTTCCCGGGACCGGCCCTACCACTATACGGTGTCTTCCCTGGTTCTAGACCCCTCAGGAGGGGAGGTTCTCTTTATCTACCACCGGCTCTATAAGTCCTGGGGCTGGCCAGGCGGCCACCTGGAGGAGGGGGAGACCCCCTTTGAGGCCAGCTTAAGGGAGCTCTATGAGGAGACGGGCCTAAAGTATGTGAGGCCCCTAGGCCAGGACCCTGTGGGCCTTGAGCTCCTTCCTGTAGGGGACCACACTAAAAAGGGCCACCTGGTCCGGGCCCATATGCACATTAACCTTTGCTATGGCTTTGTGGGTAAAAAAAGGGACACCCTCCTGGCCAACCTGGAAGAGACCAAGGGGGTCTCTTGGCTAAAGAAGGACCAGCTGGCCTATTTTGTGACAGAAGACCACATGCTCCCCCTCTATGAAGAGCTTTTAGGCCGGATGGATGACCTGATGAAAAAAGAGAGATAGACCAGGCTAGAAAAAGGCCCCCTCCACGATCTTGTGGAGGGGGCCTTTTTCTCCCCTTTTATAGGCGGCAGCCATATTCCCTATTCATCTCTTGGTAGACCTCATTTAAGAGGCCCTGGTCCATGACCTCTAGGGCCATCTTCATCCGGCAAAGGGTCTCTTCTGGCAGCTGGTCCACCAGTTCCTGGGTCACCCTTTCTATAAATTCGTAGTTGACCAGGTAGTGGCGCTTAAATTTTTCAGTCACATAGAGGTGGCACTCCCTCCGGTCTGCCTTGGACTGGATTTTTTCTATGTAGCCCTTTTCTTCTAGGCTGTTGACCTTGTAGGCGGCGTTGGGCTGGCTTACCTGAATAAAACGGGCCAGCTCGTTGATGGTGGGTCCATCTAGGGCATAGATGGCCTCTGCACAAAAGTTTTCTACCACCGTTAGGCCCTCCTTGCCCAGGCCATCTTGCCTAAACAAGTTGCAATAAAAATTTAGCTTGAATTTAAGATAACAACTGTCCATGAGTTCATAAAGTGTTTTGTCTTGCTCTTCCATAGGTCTAGTAACTCCTTGCCTGTCCCCCATTTAAGCGATCATTGTTTGCTTGTCTTTGGCTATCTTACATACTAGCATATTTTTAAGGAAAAATCAGCCTTTTACCGGGAGACCTTCCAAGAGGGACCCTGGAGCCCATAAAAAAAGACAAGGCCTAAGACCTTGCCGCTTTTTGGCGAACCTGAGAGGAATCGAACCCCCGCACGCGCCTTAGGAGGGCGCCGCTCTATCCTACTGAGCTACAGGTTCATGTAAAAAATGGCGGACCCGATTGGATTCGAACCAACGACCTTTGCCTTCGGAGGGCAACATTCTATCCAGCTGAACTACGGGTCCATAATATATCATTTCATACATTCACTAATTTTACCACAATTTTACACCAGAGGTCAAGGGGGAGGGGGTAAATTTTTAATCTTCCTAGGCCACCAGGGCATCGATGGCCTGGAAGGCTGACTTGATGGCGTATTGGAGGTGGCGGATGGGGTTGGGTTCTCGGACCTCTTCTTGGAGGATAAGGTCGGCCTCGTAGATGAGCTCGTCATCGACCCGGTACTGGACCTTGCCCACCCGGTCTCCTGCCTTTAGGGGAAGGGGCAGGTCCATGGGAAGGGGGTCTTGGCCCTCTAGACTGGGCCGGGCTTCTTTGGGGTCTAGGATCTGGCTTTTAGGGGGATGGCCTTCTAGGATAAGGGTCTCTTCTAAAAGACTTTGACGGTCCACCAGGGCCCCACCGGTCTTTTGGGGATAGGCCTGGACCTGGGAGGGAAGCCCATCTTTAAAGGCCAGCTGGGCCAGGGGCTGGTCTTCTTTAACTAGCTTTAGGACCTGGTAGCGGTCTAGGGCCTCGGTCATCATCCTTTGGCTGGCCACAAACCGGTCCCAGTCAGACTGGGCCCCCATAAAAATCCCAATCAGGTGGCCTTCCAAGTGGTCCTGGCTTTCTGGGGTCCAGCCTGTGGCCACCAGGCACCGGCCGGCTGCCCCGGTATAGCCTGTTTTAAGGCCGTTGACCCCGGGCACAATCCCCAAAAGGGGGTTGGTGTTGTAGGCTAAAAAGTTCCTGGACTCTTCTTTAATATAGGGGGTCTGGGTAATGTCTAGGACCTGGGGGTGGTCCTTGATTAGGTTAATGGAGAGGGCAAAGAGTTCTCTAACGGTCATCTGGTTGTACTTGGGCTCTTCTTCCTCGTAGTTGGTGAGGCCATGGACGTTAATAAAGTGGGCCTGGCTTAGGCCTAGGGCCTGGGCCTTGGCATTCATCCTGGCCACAAAGGCCTCTTCGCTGCCGGCTAGGGTCTTGGCTAGGGCCACCATGGCATCATTGCCGGAAACCACAAGGCCAGCTCGTATCAGCTGGTCTACTGTGACCACATCCCCCTCCTTGAGCTTGTAGGTGGACCCGATTTTGGAGGAGGCCTCGCTGTCAATGGTAACCTGGGTGTCTAGGCTGATTTCCCCCTGGTCAATGGCATCTAAAGCCAGGTAGACGGTCATGAGCTTGGTAACTGAGGCCAGGGCCACAGGCCGGTCTATATCCTTGGCCTGGAGGATTTTCCCCGTATCAAAGTCCCCAATTAAGTAGGCCCCTAAAAGCTGGTCGTTGGTCTTTTCTTGGACCTGGGCAATATGGTCGGCCTCCTCCTTGGTGGCCCTTTGGGGGCCCTTGGGGGTGGGGACAATGATATCTTGGTCCCGGACTTCTTTTTTTTCTTCTGGGCTGGGGGGGTTTTCTGCAAAAACTGGGGCTTGTAAGCTGAAAAAGACGAAAAGGAGGACCAAGGCCAGGGCGATTTTCCTACTTTTCATAGCTGGGGCCCCGGTCTGAATTCATGCTCCTTATGATAATATCGGCAATCCTTTTGGCGGCCTGGCCGTCCCCATAGGGGTTGATGGCCTGGGCCATCTCCTTGTAGGCGGCAGGGTCCTTTAAAAGAAGGTCTAGGTTTTTCTTGACCTCTTGGTAGTGGGTTCCCACAAGTTTGGCTGTGCCGGCCTCAACCCCTTCCCAGCGCTCGGTTTCTTCCCGGGCCACCAAGACGGGCTTGCCAAAATAGGGGGCCTCTTCCTGGATGCCGCCGGAGTCGGTGACCACCAGGTGGCACTGGCGCATAAGGTGGGAGAAGGGCAGGTAGTCTAGGGGCTCAATCCGGTGGACCCGGTCCATATCCTTAAAGACAGATTGGCTGATTTCTCTAACGGTGGGATTTAGGTGGACGGGAAAAACCACTTCCACATCAGGATTTTCTAGGACCACATCCTTGACCGCCTTGAATATGTTTTCCATGGGTTTGCCTAAGTTTTCCCTCCGGTGGCAGGTTAAGAGGATGATTTTTTTATGGTCATAGTCCAGCTGGTTAAGGAGGTCCTCTTCAAAAATATGGTCCTCCCGGGTGGCATAGGCCAGGGCATCTATGACGGTGTTGCCGGTGACAAAGATGGTGTCTGGGTCGTAGCCCTCCTTAAGTAGGTTGTCCCTGTTGGCCTCTGTAGGGGCAAAATGGTAGTTGGTGAGGACCCCGGTTAATTTCCTGTTGGCCTCTTCAGGATAGGGGGAGTAGAGGTTGTGGCTCCTTAGGCCGGCCTCCACATGGCCAATTTCCACCCCGTGGTAGAAGGCCGATAGGCCAGCGGCAAAGACCGTGGAGGTGTCTCCCTGGACCAAGAGGAGGTCTGGGTGGATTTCTTCCATGTATTTGTCTAGGCCCTCCATGCTCCTAACTAAAATATCTGTTAGGCTTTGGCCGGGCTTAAATATATTTAGGTCATAGTCAGGTTTTATAGAAAAGATTTCTAGAACCTGGTCTAGCATCTGCCGGTGCTGGCCTGTGGTCATAACCACGGTTTCTACTTCTTCCCTGGACTTTAGTTCTCTTACAATGGGGGCCATTTTAATGGCTTCAGGTCTCGTTCCAAAGACAATTAATACCTTCAAGATTCATCCTCCTTGTCATGGAGCAGGCCCAGCATAAGGGCTAAAATGCCGATGCCTCCTACAATGATTATGGACGTAATGAGTCCATTCTTTGCGTTCATTTGACTAATAAGATTGGCAATAAGGCCAAAAATAGCCGTCACTAGGTAGAGGGCCAAGACCGTTTGCCGCTGGGACAGGCCCCGGTGTAGGAGCCGGTGGTGGAGGTGGCCCTTGTCTGGGCTGACTATGCTACGCCCGGCCATCTTCCGCCTTATCATGGCAAAGGTGGTGTCAAAGATGGGCACCCCTAAAATAAGAACTGGGAGGAGGATGGTTAAGATGGCGGCGGACTTCATGACCCCTTCCACGGCAATAAAGCTTAGGCTAAAGCCCAGGAGCAGGGCCCCGGTGTCGCCTAAAAAGATCTTGGCCGGGTTAAAGTTATAGGGTAAAAAACCCAGGCAGCCTCCAGCCAGGATGGCCGAAAGGACGGCAATCTCCAGGTAGGAAAACCGGTGGGCTATAAGCATGAGGGAGATGGCGGCAATCATGGAAATCCCTGTGGCCAGGCCATCTAGGCCATCAATCAGGTTGATGGTGTTGGTAATGCCCACCATCCAAAAAAGGGTAATGGGTAGGGACATGGCCTCCAGGCTAATAAGGGTGTCCTGGCCATAAAAGGGGTTGGTGAAAAAGTTAATGTTCACGTCTCCTATGAGGATTAGGGCCAGGGCTGCCACTATCTGGAGGGCAAACTTGGTCTTGGCCGCCATATTATACTTGTCGTCATAGAGCCCCGTTAAAACAATGATGGTGGCCCCTACAATGTAGCCTAGGGTCCCCCGAGACAGGGGCAAAAAGATAAGGCTTGAGCTGATCAGGGCCAGGTAGATGGCCAAGCCTCCAGCTAGGGGGATGGGCTTTTTATGGACTCGCCGCTTGTCTCCTGGAAGGTCCATAACATTATAGTGGAGGGACCACTTGCGTACGGCTGGGGTTGCCAAAAGGGCAATAAACACGGCTAGGGCAAAGGGTAAAATTAAATACTGCATAGGCTGTCCTCTTCCCCTATCCTACTTGGTTCCAAAAATTCGGTCTCCTGCATCGCCGATGCCTGGAAGAATATAGGAGTTCTCGTCTAGGCCCTCATCAATGGCAGCTAGATAAATATCCACATCTGGATGGCTGTCTTGGACTTTTTTAATGCCTTCTGGGGCCCCAATCAAACAAAGGCAGCGGATGCTTTTAGCCCCCCGGTCCTTAAGGGACTGGATGGTGGCATCCAGGGACCCCCCTGTAGCTAGCATGGGGTCTAGGATGATGATGTCTCTTTCTTCCAGGTCCTTGGGCATCTTGCAATAGTATTCTACAGGTTTTAGGGTCTTAGGGTCCCGGTAAAGGCCCATGTGCCCCACCCGGGCGCCAGGAATTAGGTTTAAAAGACCATCTACCATGCCCAGGCCGGCCCTTAGGACAGGGACCAGGGCTATTTTTTTCCCAGATAGGATGGCCCCCTTCATAAAGCCTAGGGGGGTCTGGATGGGCGCCTCTTCTAGGGGCAGGTCCCTGGTGATTTCATAACCCATGAGCATGGTGATTTCTGTTAAAAGTTGGCGAAAGGCCATGCTGGTGGTGTCTTTTCTCCTAAGCAGGGTTAATTTATGTTGAATGAGTGGGTGGTCTAAGACCGTTACTTTTCCCATGGTCTACCTTCCTCTTTCTTCTAGGTCGTCTAGCTTGTCTACCCGGCGTTGGTGGCGGCCGCCTTCAAATTCTGTGGTTAAAAAGACCTTGATAATTTCCTTGGTCATGTCCTCTCCAATAATTCGGGCGCCCAGGGAAATCATGTTGGCGTTGTTGTGCTGGCGGCTAAGCTGGGCACTGTAGGGTTCATAGACATTGGCGCACCGGATCCCCTTTAGGCGGTTGGCGGCAATGCCGATACCGATGCCAGACCCGCAAAAGATAATGCCCCGGTCAGCCTGGCCCTCTTGGACCCTTCTGGCCGCCTTTCTTCCGTATTCTGGATAGTCCACAGACTCACTGGAGTGGGTTCCCAGGTCTTCTACCTGGTAGCCCTCTTCTTCTAGCCAGTCCCTAATGACATTCTTTCTTTCATAACCACCGTGGTCTGCTGCTAAAACAATTTTCATTTATGGCCTCCATTCCTTTTTATCAATGGCTCTTTTTATTTGGTCCCTGGCCCTTTGGTAGTCCTCTAGGGACCCTCCAAAGGGGTCGGATATATCTGTAAGGTCCAAAAGTTCTATCTTGTGGCTGTAGGAGGGAAAGGCCAGCTTGACCTGGTCGGCCTGGCCCTGGGTCATGGTATAAACCCGGTCGGCCCAGGCCAGGTCCTCCTCCCTTAGGAGGCCGGCCCGGTGGCCTGCCCCGTCCAGGTCCAGGTCCTTTAGGGCCTCCTTGGCCCCCTGGCTCATGGGGCTGCCTGAAAAGGCATAGAGACCTCGACTTCTTAGGTCCAGGTCCAGCTTATTTTTTTCTGCCCAGTCCCGGGCCAGGGCCTCTGCCATGGGGGACCGGCAGGTGTTTCCTGTACAGACAAATACCAATTTCATAGGCCAAAGACCACCTTTCCTCCACTTGCCTTTAGTAGGCGGTTCATAATTCCTACACCCAGGCCTTCAAAGTCAAAACCTTCCACATAGATCCTGTCTACCCCAGCCTCGTCACAGGCCCGTAGGGAATTAAAGAGGTTCTTTGCCACCTCTTCCAGGTGGGACCGGCTCCCCATATCCAAAAGGAGGTGGGCTCCCTGGTAAAGGGCCTGGGTCTCTGTGGTGCAAAGAACGGCCACCTTTTCCCCCTTGTTTTCCTGGATCCGTCTATTAATTTCCTTAGCTACATTTTCTATATTACCGGCAAAAACCGTGGTATCGGCTTGGGGGGCATAGTGCCTATATTTCATGCCTGGGCTCTTGGGAACCGTCCCGGACTCGGCATCATAGTGGCTGGTGTCTTCTGCCACCGTGCCCAAGAGGTCTTCTAGGTCTTCCTTGGTCACGCCACCGGGCCTTAGGATGGTGGGTGGGTCCACTGTCACATCTAGGATGGTGGATTCAATCCCCACATCGGTAAAGCCCCCATCTACAATCATATCTACCTTGCCGTCCAGGTCTTCTAAAACATGGGAGACCCTGGTGGGGCTAGGCCTGCCTGAGGTGTTGGCTGAAGGGGCCGCCACGGGAATGGCCGCCTCCTCTAGGATGGCATGGGCAATGGCATGGGAGGGCATTCGGATAGCCACCGTCTCTAGGCCCGCTGTAACCAGGTCAGGCACAATCTTGGACCGTTTGAAAATCAGGGTCAAGGGACCTGGCCAAAACATATCCATACAGTCCTTGGCTGCAGGCGGGATGGCCTGGACTAGGTCTAGGACCTGGTCTTGGTTTGCCACATGGAGGATAAGGGGGTTGTCCTGGGGCCGGCCCTTGGCTTCAAAGATCCCCTTTACGCTGTCTTCCCTTAAGCCATGGGCGCCCAGACCATAGACTGTCTCTGTGGGAATAACCACGAGTTTTCCCTGGCCAAGGGCGGTGGCAGCTTGATGGATTTTATCTTTTTCGTCTAAACTCTCTATTTTAATCACTTGTGTTTCCATTTTACCACCTTCCATCTTATCATTATAACATAGGTTCAGGCCTCTTTAGCTGGGAAAGTTAAATTTTTACAAGTCTTAGAGCCCCTCCCAGCCTAAGAGACCCCCTTAAAAAAGAGGCCTTCAAGAAGGGTTCCTTCTTGAAGGCCTCTTTGGAAGGCCCCTAAATGAGGGGACTTCTTTTTATTTCCATTTTAGTAAGAACTTAATGCCTTCTTCTAGCATGTTAGTAGAAATCATGTGGGGGTTGCCTTCAATTCGCATGAACTCAATGGCTTCCCGGTCCTTATAAAGGGGGGCTACCATTTGATAGAATTTTGCTTGGAAGTCGGGGTTGACCTCCTCATCTTCTGCCCCATTAAACATGCCTAGGGGCTTGTTGACAAATTTTTCAGGATCGTTAATGGGGTTGTATTCAGAATAGTTGTTTTCCCATTGTTCCTTACCCTTGTTTGCTCCAAACATGCTCTTGTAGTGGCCCCAGTCATTCATCCCATTAAAGCATAGGGCTCCGTAAACCTCGTCATAGGCTCCTAGAAGGGCGCCAGCTGTCATGGCTCCCATGGAATGGCCCCCTACAAAGACCTTGCTTAGTTTTCTTAGCTTTTTGAAGTCTTCGACTACTTTGGGGAATTCTTCAATGTTGGAAAGGATGGTGGCCATCAATTTTTCTTCTTGGACTTTTTCGTCTTCATAGTTGATGGTTCCCCTTAGGCCATGGTTTTTCCCGTCAATTAAAAGAACGTGAAAGCCATAGCTGGCAAAGATATTGGCCCTAAAGATTTGGCTTTCGCTGTCTGAAGCCCAGCCATGGTACCAAATAAGACCTGGGGCCTCCTCTTCTTTTCCTGGACCTAAAATGATCCCACTAATACCTGCAACATTGACTCTTTCCATGGACACTCCATTAGATAACATAGACTTACTCCTTTCTAATACTGGCCCAATTAATGGGGGCCTGCTTGTGACTAACTAAAAAATCATTGGTTCTTGAAAATGGTTTTGAACCAAAAAAACCACGATAGGCAGATAGAGGACTGGGGTGGGCAGACTCTATACAAAGGTGCTTGGGATTTTTTAAATATTTTTTCTTGTTCCTGGCAAAGGCCCCCCAGAGGATGAAGACCATGGGGTCTTCCTTTTGGTCTAGAGAGGCAATAATGTGGTCAGTAAAAAATTCCCATCCAATTTTACTGTGGCTGCCGGCCTGGCCCTGGCGGACAGTCAGGCTGGCATTTAGGAGGAGGACCCCCTCCTTGGCCCAGGGAACCAGGCTCCCACTGGCCTCCCCCAGGTCAAGACCCAAGTCATCCTCCAGCTCCTTATATATATTTACCAGAGAAGGGGGCTTTTTAACCCCTTCTTTGACAGAAAAAGCTAAACCTTCTGCTTGATTGTAGCCGTGATAGGGATCTTGGCCCAAAATAAGGACCTTGGTCTTTTGGTAGGAGGTCAGGTCTAGGGCCCGGTAGATGGCCTCTTCTCCAGGAAAAATAGTAAAGTTCTGATACTCCTCATAGAGCAGGCGCCTCAGGTCCTGAAAATAGGCTTTTTCCATTTCCTGGCCTAGGACCTCCTGCCAGTCATTTTTAAATACTTTCATCCCATCACCTAAAACAAGTTTAAAATCTCTGAATACAGGCTTCTGCCTGGATCTACACTGATAAACTTTTTGAGGGCCTCTTCCTGGTCCCTATAGGTAAAGGCCAGGATCCGGTCCCCCTTAAAAAGACGGGTGTGGCCCTTAACAATAAGGGACCGGCCGTCCTCCCTTAGGATGCCTGCCAAGAGGAAGCCCTTGGGCAAATCTAGGTCGGCTATCCTCTGGCCTACAGCCTCGGTGTCTTCCTTAATGAGAATATCATAGGCCTGGATGTCTCCCCTTAGAAGGAAGAAGGACAGGTCTTGGGGACCAAAGAGGTCCAGCTTAAGCTTTTGGGCCAGGATAAAATAGGGATTATAAACGGCTAAAAAGTCCTGCCGGTAGATGGCCCTGGCCAGGTTGCTCGTATAGTAGATCACCACTAGCTTGTCTTGGCCCAGTTCCCTGGAAACCAGGGAAACTAGGATGTTTTGCCCCTCATCTTCTGAGGCGGCAATGACCCCATCTACATGGGCTATGCCCAGTTCTTCTTGGAAGTGACGGTCCCTTCCGTCTCCATAGACCAGCTTAAGGTCGGGTAGTTCCAAGGATATATTAATCAGGTCTGCCTTGTCCCGGCCACAAAGGGTCACATCGGCCCCCTTGTCTAAAAACTCTCTGGCTATGGCCAGGGCATAGGGCGAGGTTCCAAAGATAACAAAGTGTCGGTTTCTTATGGCCTTAAAAAATTTAGCCTTGCCATAGCGCCGCCTAAATTGCTGGGTGGCTGTGGTGGAGGCTACAATAGATAGCCGGTCTCCTGCCTTTAGGACCGTGTCCCCGTGGGGAATAAAGAAGTCCCCCTTCCTTTGGACGCTGACAATCAAAAAATCCTCTAGGCCCTTCATATCTTTTAGGGCCTTGCCAGCAAAGTCTTGGTTTGGCCTAAGGGGATAGTAGGAAAAGGACAGGTTGTAGGGATCAAAAACCTCTGTGGGGATCCCCTCATCCTCATAAAAGAGTTTGGTCACCGACCGACCCACTAGCTCTGTCCCATTTAAGAGCTGGGTCTTGTCCAGGGCGTCTTCGTGGCCCCTAGCCAGCTTGGAAAGCTGGTGGTCCCTAATAAAGGCATAGACATGGTCCTTCTTTTGAAGAAGCCTGGCTAAAAAGAGGTTGATGGCATCGGAATCGCTAAAAAGAAAGACCCCTTCTGCCGCCTCCAGGGCCGGGTGGGAGAGAAAGTCTTCCTCCCAGTTTTCTATCTCATAAAAACTTACCCGGTCTAAGGCGTAGAGACTGGGTAAGACTTGGCGATCTCGGTAAAAAATGCTAATCTCGTCCTTTTGCTTGGAAAAGTCCTGGACTATTTTTTCTACTAGGCTGTTCATGCCCACTATTGCAAGTTTCATAGAATTTCCTCTCTTTATGCTAAAGCTTATACCCAAATATTTGAAATTTACCTACTTTTCCTAGATAAAGTCTTAAAAAAATAGGAGGCCCCTAGGGACCTCCCCATTTTAAAGGCCCCCTTCTTTTTTTCTAAGCCCTAACAGCCATTGACCAAACGGTCAGGAATAATAAGGGCAAAGACCGTAAAAAATTCTAGCCGGCCTAGGAGCATGAGGACAGAAAAAAGTAGCTTGTGGAAGGGGGAGAAAAAAGCAAAGTTAAGGGTGGGGCCCACCTGTTCAAAGGCTGGACCTACATTAGACAGGCAGGTGGCCACAGAAGAGGCCGCCGTCACCAGGTCCACATCAGCCAGGGTCACCAGGCCAATGGAGACAACAAAAATGAGGAAGTAGACCCCAAAAAAGCCAATAATGGCCATGAGGGTCTCATCGGGAATGGTCTTGCCATTAAGACGGATGGGAACAATGGCCTTGGGATGGCCCACCTTGATAATTTCCCGCCGGATGAGCTTACTCATAATAAGGACCCGGATAATCTTGATCCCCCCAGCGGTGGACCCGGCGCAGGATCCAGCAAACATAAGTAAAAAGAGGATATACTTGGAAAAACGGGGCCATAGGTCAAAGTCCACAGAATAAAAACCTGCCGTTGAAATAATAGACACCACTTGAAAAAGGGCATCTTGGAAGGCCTGGAAGGGCCTTTGTCCCCTGGACAGGCAGAGTTCTACCATAATAAAGAGGGTGGATAGGCCAATAATCCCAATAAGGGTCCTAAATTCTTCATCCTTTAAAATTTCCTTGCCCCTGCCTTGGAAAAGGAGCATGTAGAGGGAAAAGTTGGTCCCACAAAGAATAAGAAAAAAACTAATGGTCAAGATAATCCCCGGTTGGTCCCGGTAGACAGAGATGGAGGCCGCCTTAGAGGAAAAACCCCCAGTCCCCACGGTTCCAAAGGTATGGACTATGGAGTCAAAGACGCCCATGCCCTGGACCAGGAGGAGGAAAAATAAAACCAGGCTCATAAGGATATAAATAATATAAAGCCGCCGGGCCGTATCACTCATTTTGGGTTCTATCTTCCCCTTAATGGGGCCCGTGGTCTCTGCCTTAAAGATCTTAAAGCCCTGGCTGCCTAGCCGGGGCAAGAGGGCCAGGGTAAAGACCAGGATCCCCATGCCCCCAATCCAGTGGGTGGTGGACCTCCAGAGGATAAGAGACTGGTCTACCCCCTCGATATTGCCAATAACAGAGGCCCCTGTGGTGGTAAAGCCTGAGACAATTTCAAAGACCCCGTCCACATAGGAGGGGACGGCCCTGCCCATATACATGGGTAGGGCCCCAATAAGGGAGGCCACAATCCAGCCCATGACCACAATAAAGAGGCCATCCCGAGGGGTTAGGTGGAAGTCACCTAGGGGGACCAGCCTAACCAAGATAAAAATAAGAAAGCAAAGTACTACACCGACAGCCAGGGGTCTAAAGGCCCCTTCTCCATTGATATAGGCAAGAATCAAGGGAGGCAGCATAAAAAGCCCCTCTACCCCGATGAGGGTTGCCAAAATCCTTAGTCTAGCCCCTAAGTTCATGGAACCATCCTTTCTTTTTCCTTATTAGCTTAAAAAACCGTTGGATCTCCCCAATATTTCGATGGAGGCAGAAGATAATCACCCGGTCTCCGGCCTTAAGATAGGAGGACCCGTCTGGGATTTCCACCTGGTCTCCCCGGAGGATGGAGGCCAGGATCATGTTATTTGGCAGTTTTAAGTCCTTTAGGGGGGTCCCTAGAATATCCAGGCTAGGGCTCATGGTAATTTCTATAATTTCTCCCTGGCCATCTAGGATGGGGGTAATGGAGAGGGCATCCTTGCCCCGGATAATCTTTAGGATAACAGAGGCGGTAATAAGGTTGGGGCTAAAGATGGCATCTAGGCCCAGCCTTTCCAGCATCCAGTTAAAGTGGGGCCGGCTGATCTTGGCCACCACCTTGTGGATGCCCTCTTGGCGCATGGCCAGGGCCATCAGGAGGTTGGTCTCGTCAATACCTGTGGCTGCCACAAAGGCGTCATAGGACTGGGAGTTGACCATTTCATCTTGCAAAAAGTTAAAGTCTGTCCCGTCCCCATGGAGGACCATGGCCTCAGGAAAGTTTTCCTTTAGGACCTGGGCTTTTTCCCGGTTTTGCTCCACGACGGTCACATCAATGTCATCCTTTAGGAGAAACTTGGTCAGATAGTGGCCCAGCTTACCGGCCCCTAGGATAAGGACTTTTTTTACAGGCAGGACCGCCGCCACATGGGAGTGGCTCCGGTCAAATTCATCTACCGCCTCTGGGGCTCCTGTTAAAAGGATAATGTCATTTTCTTCCAGGACCGTTTCCCCATTGGGAATGAGGGTTTCCCCTTCCCTAGAGATGGCGGAAATCAGGAGGTTTTTTAGGTAGGAGATCTCCCGGATCTTCTTGCCTACAAAGTGCTCCTCCCGGCCAATATTAAATTCTACCGTCTTGACCTGGCCACCGGCAAACTCGTCCACCACCAGGGAGTACTTCTTTAAGAGGTACTTTTCAATGGTGGTGGCCGTGGCCATGTCCGGGTTAATGACATAGTCTATGTCTAGCTCCTTGCTAATAAAGGAAATCTGATTGTGGTACTGGGTGTCCCGGACCCGGGCAATGGAGGCCTTACAGCCCATCTTTTTTACAATGCTACATAAAAGGACATTGGACTCGTCACTGGAGACGGCCCCAATGGCCAAATCGTAGGTCCCAATCCCAATTTCCTGTAGGAGGTCAAAGTCTAGGGCATTGCCCTCTACAGTTAAAACGTCTAAATCATTTTTTACCTTTTGAATGACCTGGGGGTCATTGTCAAGGACGGTAATATCTATTTCTTCATCCGATAGGGTCTTGGCTAGGCGCATGCCCAGCTTACCGGCCCCAATTACTAATACCTTCATAGGTCCCCTTCCTCACGTTTTTTCTGCTTTTATAAGTAGAAGTCTGGCCCAGGGGCCGGCTTCTTAAAATGGTCTTTATGGTTGGCCCTTGGTTTCTTTCTTAAAAAACCCTAGGCCCCTAAGTTAAAAAGAAAGACGCCCTCGTCTTCCTTTCAGGTTTTTGTCTATGTCAATAGCCCTATTATATCTTAATCTAGCCCCCTTTAAAAGGGAAAGGGGGCTTAAAATTCTTGAATTTTTATAAAATACAGGGTAGAATCTTTCATATAGATGAGAATAGGATGTGGTAGCATGAGCTTAAGCTTTTTTTTATATTCGGAACTCTCCCTAAAGGAGGCCTCCTTTGAATTTTTTGACAATGAGGGGACCCTCCTCTGCCAGGCCCGCCTAGACCCCTTTACTGGAAATATCGATAATTTTTTTAGGGACATGTCCCTAATCCCCTTTACCCTATCGGTAAAGGATGTCCAGGGAGAAGAAATTTTCTCCCTCCACAAGAAGAGGGGCCTGCCCAACAGCCGCTATAACTATAGCCTAATCTACCGGTCTGGCCGGGTAGAAATCATAGAGGGACGGTCCTTTGAGCTGCCTAACCTGGTCATTAAGTACCGGGACCGGCAAATTCAGATCCAAGGGCAAATTATGAATCTTAACTTTCAGCTAAAGGACCAGGACCGGATCCTGGGCCAAATTAAGGGCCGCCGCCTAGACCATGGTAAGCTCTATCAAATTACCACTCTGGAGGAGGGCCTTCCCCTGGAAGTTTATTTTGCAGCGGCCCTGGTCCTGGACAATCTTTACCACGACCACTAGGCTAGGACCCTTTAAAAAAAGATCCCCACAGGGCGTGTGGGGATCTTTTTTTAAAGGGCTTTTATAGGCCTGGGACCTGGTCTTTTTCCTGGCTGGGTCTCCACTTGCCAAACTTGTAGTAGAGGAGGGTGAGAAGGAGCGTAAGGCTCCAAGAGATGGGATAGGAGAGGAAAACCACGTCAATAGTTTGCCAGATGGGCAGGGCAAAAAGCACCCAGACTAGGCGGAAGCCAAACATGGAGATCATGGAGATAACCATGGTGGGGAAGGTCTTGCCAGACCCTCTTATGAGGCCACTTAAAACTTCTGTTAGGCCGGACATCCAGTAGAAGGGGGCTAAAATAGCCAGCATCCTGGCCCCATAGGCCACCACCTCCTGGTCTTGGCTAAAGAGTTTCATAAGGGGAACCCGGGCCAAATAGACAAAGAGGGAGACCAGCAGGCAGAAGATAAGGACCATCGCCACGCTCACCCAGCTTCCCCTCTTAATCCGGTCGTGCTTTTTGGCCCCTATGTTTTGGGCCGTAAAGGTGGTGGCTGCATTGGCCAGGGCAAAAAAGCCCATAAAGATAAAACCGTCTAGGCGGCCAGAGCCTGCAGAACCAGAAATGGCGGCCGGACCAAAGAGGTTGATCCGGGACTGGATAATAACATTAGACAGGTTTATCCCGGCAGACTGGAGGCCCACAGGAAGGCCAATGCCGGTGACCCGGTTTAGGATATCCCGGTGAAAGGCGATTTTTTTAAGGTCTAGCCGGTAGATATCGTTGGTGTGGCTTAAGTTTAAGGTTACCAGGATCCCAGAAATGGACTGGGCTAGGGCTGTAGCTATCCCGGCGCCTTCGGCCCCCTTTTTCAAAAGCCCCACAAAGACCAGGTCCAGGATAAAGTTTAGGCCTGAAGACACCATGAGGTAGTTAAAGGGCCTTTGGCTGTCTCCAATGGACCTTAGGATCCCGGACCCCATATTGTAGACCATAATGGGGATAATGCCTGCAAAGGTGATTCGCATGTAGTTAATGGATTTTTGCAGGATTTCTGCAGGGGTGTCCATAAGTCTTAGCATAAGGGGGGTAAATAAAAGGGTTAAGAGGGTAATGGCCAGGCCCCCATAGATGGAAATGGCATAGGTGGTGTGGACGGTTTTTTGTAGGTTTTCCACATCTCTTGCCCCATAATACTGGGCAGATAGGACCGAAGCCCCTGTGGATAGGCCTACAAAAAGGGCCACAATAAGGGCTGTAAGAGAGCCTGTCACCCCTATGGCCGCCATGTCTAAGGGGCCCGCAAATTGGCCTACAATCAGTAGGTCCACGGTATTATAAAGTTGCTGGAGTAGGGAGGTTAAAACCAGGGGAAGGGCAAAACGTAGGAGTGAGAACCCAATGGGTCCTCGGGTTAGGTCAATATTTCTTGCTTGCATAGGGCCTCCTTTCATTAAAAAATTCCATCTTATAGGAGCCTAAGATGGAATTTCTTTTATTCATTTCTACTTTAAAGGTGATTTTACTTACATAGACTGTCTTTAAGCTCTCCTAAAAGGGTCTCCTTCTTAATCTCTTGGGCCTTGTCTTTGCCGGCCAACTCCTCAATAATAGCAAAGGCCATAAGGGGAGTCAAGAGAGGACCCATGCCTGTCCAAACCTGGCCATTTTTTACAAGGGCCTGGTCTTGCCTACCCTGGGTCTCTAGATTTTCTTCAAAGCCTGGATAGCAGGTAAACTTTCCTTCTTCTAATAGGTCATTTTCATCTAGGGCCAAGGGGGCAGCACATTGGGCGGCAATGAGCTTGTTGTCTTTTTCCATCTTCTTTAAAAACTTGGCCACCTCTTTACTTTGGGCCAGGTAGTTAGCACCAGGTAGGCCTCCTGGTAGGTAAACCCCGTCATATTTTTTAGCCTTGGCATCCCATATTAATTTGTTGCAACGTACAGAGACATCGTGGGCTGATTTTACTACCATTTTATCCATGATAGATAACATATCTACACGAATTCCTGCCCGACGACAAAAATCAACTACCATAAGAGCTTCTATTTCTTCGAATCCTTCAGCCATCAAAACAGCTAGTCTTGCCATAATAACCTCTTTTCTAGTCTCTTCGTCATCCTTTGTGTCCTTGGGTCCCAAGGACCCAGGTTTTTTATGAAAAACTTGCCTAGGGAATTAATCGTCTCCTCCTATGCATCTATGGGTCTATTCTACCACAAAGGGAGACCTTCCTCCAAGACTTCCTTTGGAAAAATCGTGTCTTTTATGAGGATTTATACTATACTATTTAGTGAATATGTTTCCATAGAAAGGAGAAAAAATGACTCCAAGCATTTCCTACTCCCACTTATTTTGGGTCTTTTTAAAGATCAATAGCTTTACCTTTGGGGGTGGCTACACCATTGTCCCCATTGTCCGAGAATATTTTGTAGAAAAGGAGCCCCTTATAGAGGAAAAAGAGATGTTGGACCTGGTGGCCTTGGCCCAGTCCGGCCCCGGGGCCATGGCCATCTCCCTTTCCCTCTTAACCGGCTACCGGCTTAGGGGGGTCGGGGGGGCCCTGGTCTGTGCCCTGGCCTCCTGCCTGCCCTGCCTGGTGATTATTACCATTATATCTGGCTTCTACCAGGCCTTTAGAGATAACCCCTATATTGCTGCCATGCTAACCGGCATCAGTGGGGTGATTTCTGCCGTCCTCTTTTTAACCACCTTTAATATGGCCAAGACCGCCCTAAAGATCTATCCGGTCTTTTCTTCCCTTATGATGGGCCTGGCCTTTGTCCTGGGCTTCTTTACCAGCCTAAATACCGGCCTTATTATCCTCCTTTTGGCCCTCATTGGCCTAGTGACCTTTTCCTTAAATAGAAAGGATGTATAGTGTGATGAAAAGTTTTTTAAAGCGTAAGCATATCAACCCCTCCTTCCATACTTATTTTGTCACCGCCATGGGGGCCATGGCCTATGGGCTCTTTGCCTCCCTCCTGGTGGGGACCATTTTAAACACCCTGGGCCAGCAGCTAAATATCCCCTTTTTAACAGAGGTCCTCTGGCCCATTGCCGGCCAGGCCTCAGGGGCTGCCATTGCTGTGGCCATTGCCTATAGTCTCCATGCCCCGGACCTGGTGCTTTTTTCCTCTACCCTAGTGGGGATTGGGGCCTATGAACTGGGAGGGCCTGTGGGGGTCTATATTGCCACTGTTGTGGCTGCAGAATTTGGAAAGCTGGTTAGCAAGGAAACCAAGGTGGATATTTTGGTAACCCCCATTACCACAGTCCTGGTGGGCCTTTTAGTGGGAACCTTTATTGGCCCCTATATTCAAAATCTCATGGTCTGGATCGGCAATCTCATTATGGCTGCCACCAACCAACAACCCCTTATTATGGGGGCCCTGGTTTCTACCATTGTGGGCCTTACCCTAACCCTACCCATCTCTTCAGCGGCCCTATGTATGATGCTGGGTCTGTCTGGCCTAGCTGGTGGGGCGGCCACCGTAGGCTGCTGCTGCCAGATGGTGGGCTTTGCTGTCATCTCCTTTAGGGATAATGGCCTAGAGGGGCTCTTGGCCCAGGGGCTGGGCACCTCCATGCTACAAATTCCCAACATTGTCAAAAATTGGAAGATTTGGATCCCCCCCACCCTGGCCTCCCTTATCCTGGGCCCTGTGGCCACGGTCCTCTTTAAGATGGAAAACACCCCCTTGGGCTCTGGTATGGGAACCTCTGGCCTCGTGGGGCAGATTGGAACCCTTAATGCCATGGCCTCCTCCCTTCCTACAGGCCAGCTTTTAGGAAGAATTGGCCTCTTGCAAATCCTCCTACCTGGCCTAGTCACCTATTTCATTTATGCCCTTATGCGGAAGATGGGCCATATTAAAGACGGCGATATGCGTTTGGAGGGCTAAGATGTTAGGGATTTATTTTGAACTTTACCTGGTCTTTTTCATTATTGGGGCCACTGCCTTTGGCGGGGGCTACGCTGTTTTACCCCTTATCCAGCAGTATGTGGTGGAGGAAAGGGCCTGGATGAATATGACGGAGTTTGTGGACCTGGTTTCCATTTCCCAGATGACCCCAGGGCCCATTGCCATTAATTCTGCCACCTTTGTGGGCAATAAGATTGGGGGGATCGGGGGGTCCATTGTGGCCACCCTAGGCTGCATTAGCCCCCAAATGATCCTCATGCTGGTCTTGGGCTACTTCCTTTTTGTCCGTAAAAGAAAGTTTCTCTTTTTAAATAAGATGCTCATGGCCCTTCGGCCTGGGGTGGTGGGGCTAATCTTTATTGCGGCCCTTTCCATGGCCAAAAGCTCCCTTTTTCCCCAGACAATCAGCCTGGGGGGGATAGAGCCTGTGGCTGGCCTATGCTTTATCTTGGGGGCCTTCCTCTATCTTAAAAAGCTAGATATGATTAAGATTATAGGCCTAGGGGCCTTGGGAGGCCTGGTCCTCACCTTTGGCCTGGGCCTTTAAAAGAAAGGAGTTCTTATGTCCTATTTACTTGCCCTAGATGCAGGAACCACCAGCAACCGGGCCATTCTCTTTGATGGGAGGGGCCAGGTTCTGTCCCAGGCCCAAAGGGAGTTTTCCCAATATTTTCCCCAACCGGGCTGGGTAGAACAAGACCCGGTCCAAATCTATTCCACCATGTTGGGGGTGGCTGTGGAGGCCATTAGCCAGTCGGGTATCCAAAAAAAAGATATCCAGGCCATAGGCATTACCAACCAGAGGGAAACCACCATCCTCTGGGACAAAAAAACAGGCCAGCCCGTCCACAGGGCCATTGTCTGGCAGTGCCGGAGGACCACGGACCGGGCCGAGGCCCTAAGGGCAGCGGGCCTCACAGACCTTATCCAAAAAAAGACAGGCCTGGTCATTGATGCCTATTTTTCTGCCACCAAGATTGCCTATATCCTGGACCAGGTCCCCGGCCTCAGGGACCGGGCAAAAAGAGGAGAGATTGCCTTTGGCACGGTGGATTCCTACCTTATTTATAGGCTAACTGGAGGCAGGACCCATGCCACAGATGTCTCCAATGCCTGCCGGACCATGCTTTATAATATCCATACAGAAGACTGGGACCAAGAAATTCTAGATATTTTAGATATTCCTAGGGAGATCCTTCCCCAGGTCTACCCCTCCTCCCACTTTTTTGGCCATAGCCAGGCAGAGCTCTTAGGCCGGGAAATCCCCATTACTGGTGTTTTAGGTGACCAGCAGGCGGCCCTTTTTGGCCAGGCCTGTTTTGAGCCTGGAGAGGCCAAAAACACCTATGGGACCGGGGCCTTTGTCCTGATGAATACAGGCCACAATCCCATTCCCAGCTCCCAGGGCCTCTTGACCTCCATTGCCTGGAAGATGGGGCAGGAGACCACCTATGCCCTAGAAGGGTCCATCTTTGTGGCCGGGTCCCTTATCCAGTGGCTCAGGGACCAGCTGGGTCTTATGGAAAAGGCCAGCCAATCTGAAGCCATGGCCCGGTCTGTAGAGGATACCCATGGGCTTATGGTGGTTCCGGCCTTTACCGGCCTAGGGGCCCCCTATTGGAATTCCAAGGCCCGGGGGTCCATTGTGGGCCTATCTCGGGGAGCCAACAAAAACCACCTGGTCCGGGCCAGCTTAGAGGCCATCGCCCTCCTCTCCTATGATGTGATCAAGACCATGGAGCTAGATTCTGGCCTGGACCGGAAGGTCCTCAAGGTAGATGGAGGAGCTGCCCAGAATAACTTCTTAATGGAGACCCAGGCCAATATTTTAAATGCCCCTGTTATCCGGCCTAGGTCCATAGAAAGTACCGCCCGGGGGGCCGCCTTTATGGCAGGAATAGGGTCCGGCTACTACAGGGGCCTAGAAGAGATCAAAGACCTCTGGCAAGAAGACCGGGTCTTTCGTCCCCAAATGGACCCAGACCTTCGCCACCGGCTTATCCAGGACTGGCACCACGCTGTAAAAAATTGCCTGGCTTGGACCCAGAGGGAGGAATAAGCCCCTCTTTAGCTGGCCTGGGCCCTAAATAATCCTGTAAAGAAAAAAGACCCCTAGGGGTCTTTTTTTACATAAGGGGGGCCATAAGCCGGAGGACCCGGCCCTTGACCCTAAGGTGGAGGGGGGTCTTCTTGTATTCTTCCTGGGTCATATAGATGGACTGGTCTATAAGTTTTTCAATGTGGCCCCTGAGGGTCAGGGCAAAGTCTGGGCAAAAGACCAAGACCCCATCCTCATAGTGGAGGTAAAAGGACCTATAGTCCATGTTAATGGTCCCCACCACGGCCACTTCATCGTCAGAGACCAGGGTCTTGCTATGGACAAAACCTGGGGCATATTCAAAGATCTTGACCCCATAGGGGGCCAGCTCCTCATAGTAGGTCCGGGCCACAGCCAAGGGGATCTTCTTGTGGTCCCCAATATGGGGGAAAACCAGGGTCACATCCACCCCCCTTTGGGCGGCCAGTTTTAGGGCAGAACTCATCTTATCGGTAATGGTCAAATAGGGGCTGGTGATATAGACATAGTCTATGGACCGGTTGATAATTTCTAGATAGACATTTTCTCCTATGGAATCCCTCATATGGGGGTGTTCCCCAAAGGGAATGACAAAGGCCTCCCCAGGCTTTTCTTCCTTTAAGGGAAGCAGGTGGGCCCCTAGCTGGTCATCCTCTTCCCTAAAATCCCACATCTCAAAAAAGAGGGCAGTCAAAGAAGACACAGCCTCCCCCTCTAGACGGACCCCTGTATCCACCCAGTGGCCAATCTTATTATAAAGGTTGGCATACTCATCAGCCAGGTTTACTCCCCCTGTATAGGCCACCTGGTTATCTATGACAATGATCTTCCTGTGGTCCCTGTTGTTGTGGACAGAGGTCAAAACGGCGTTAATGGGCAAAAATTGCCGGCAGTCCACCCCAATCCTTTCAAACCGGTCCATGACCTTTTTGGGAAGGAAGAGATTGTTGGTTCCATCATAGAGAAAGAGGATCTTGACCCCTTCTTCTATCTTTCGACTAAAGATCTCATAAAAACGGTCTAAAATAAGCCCTGGGCTAATGACAAAAAATTCTATGGCTATAAAATGCTGGGCCTTTTCCAGGTCTTCAAAGACCGACTCAAAGAAGTCTTCCCCCTGGTGGAAATACCGAAGGTCTGTGTTTTGGTAGACAGGAAAACCCCAGCCCTGTAAGTATTTAGATAGGCTGGCCTGGGCCCTATTCTTTTCACCTAGCCTCTTAAAGACTTCCTCATCCTGGAAGATATACTGGCTACTAATGGCCTTTCTGGCCTCCAGGGACTCCTTGGCCTTCTTTTTTCCTGGTAGGAGGTTGAAAAACCCATAAAGGAGGATCCCAAAAATAGGAAAGAGGGCCTCTAGGATAATCCAAGACATCTTGATATCCGGGTCTTCATCCTTGTTGACCATGTAAATAGAGAAAATGGCCAAAACCAGGATCCAGCCCGTTAGAGAAATTTGCAGATAGCCTATATATTTATAAAAGATCAGGGCAAAGACCCCTATTTGGATAAGAAATAAGAGGGCTATGGTAAAGACGGGCCAAAACTTTAGCCGCCTCTTATAGGGCCGGTACTTCTTTTTTGCCATGAAAACCTCCTTTTAGCTTGGTCTAGTGGGTTAAATACACCTTCTTCCCTATTCTAACACAAGGACCCCCTTGGATAAAGAATCTATCCCCAAAGACTAGCTAAATAATTGGGCTTTTCTTAACTAAGAAAGGGCTTTTAAGGGGCTAGACAGGTCCCTTTTTAGGCCCAAAGAAAAAGGGCCTCCCTAGGGAGGTCCTTCTTAGCTTAACTTTTAATAGGAAACAAAATTTAAGGGGTTTAGGGCTGTCCCATGGTCCCTCACTTCAAAGTGCAGGTGGCTGCCTGTGGACCGGCCAGTGGACCCCATCCGGCCTATGGTTTGACCCTGGCTGACTTCCTGGCCCACGGACACATCAAAGGCGGAGCAGTGGGCATAGCGACTTTCATAGCCATTGCCATGGTCTATAACAATCAAGTTGCCATAGCTGCCTGCGTACTCTGCCCGGATAACCTTTCCTCCATCGGCGGCCAAAATAGGTGTGCCCACCCCATTGGCTATATCAATACCGTAGTGAAAGCGGCCCCAGCGGGGACCAAAGGGGGAAGAAAGATAGCCTGTGGTGGGATTAATAAAGGATCCTGTGGCCAGGGTCTCTTTGGTCCCTATGGCCACTATTTCTTGGTTGGCCTCCTGGGTGATTCGTTCACTAAGGACATATTGGCTAAGGACCTGGTCCCCTATGCGAAGTCTCTTGCTGGTTATTTCCTTAATTCCATTTTGCCCCTCTTGGACAATCCGGCTTTGACCTATGGGAAGGTTAGGATCTTCTGTTTGAATCCGTTCAAAGGGGATAAGTACTTCTTCCCTAAAGGTCTCTTGGACCTGGGCTTTAACCATGGGAACGGCCTCATAAACCTGGATAACCTGTCCCTGGCTTAAGAGCTCTTGGGGGTCTAGGTGTGGATTTAGGTCTAGGACTTCTTCTGGGGTCATCTGGTAGAGCTGGGCCAAGTCCTCTAGGGTCTGGTCTTTTTCTAGGATGGTATAGGCCAGCCTTTGACCCCCCTCCATAAGGGCCTCCAGGGCCTGGTCGGCACTTAGGTAGTTCTTCCGGCCCCCCTTTTTAATTTCTAGTTCTTGGTCAAAATCCACCTCTATGGACAAGACCTCCTTGTCCTTGGCCTGGTAGTAGGTCCTTAGTTTTTCCTCAAAGGTCTCCGCCTCCTCCTGGTTGGGGAAACTACAAAAATAGTCTCCTTGTAAGTAAAGAGAGACCGGCTGGTCTATATTATCCACAATTTCCTGGGGTTTATCCACAGGCCGGTCTGCCTGGGCCAGGACCCCCACCGGCATAAGGAGGCTAAGGGACAGGATCCCTAAACTAAGGGACTGCTTAAAAAATTTATTTTTTAACATCTTTTTAATCTCACTTTCTTATCCTTAGGTCTTGTTCCTTAAAAGAAAGACCTAAAAAAATTTTCTGTTACTTTTTTGTAACTAAATAAACAAGCAAGACTTATTATAACATAAAATTTTTAAAATATATGACAGAAATATCATATAATTATTACAACTATATAACACTTTTATAAAAATATTACAAGTTTATAACAAGAAAAAAAGACCCGGCTTTTGCCGGATCTTCCTTTAGTAAGGCTTTTATTCTTGAAATTTTATCCACATTTATTCCTGGCCTGTGGATACTTTCCTGAAAAATCCCCCTGGCCTGGGGATTCTTTTTCTCTTCTTGGGCCTTTCCTGGTCTAGACTGCCTAGGTCCTTTTAGGCCCTGGGTCTCTACTCTCTCCAGAGACCCACCAGATAGCCTATTGGCCCAGGTCCCTTCTTATGAGGTCTAGGAGCCCTTCCTTTTCCTCAACCAGGTCTCTTATTTCTTCCTCAAAGGCCTGCACTTCTTGGCCATCCTTTAGGCCCTTTAGGTTTAAATTAATGGTTTGGATGGACCCCTTGATGGCTAAATCACACATATCCACAGCTATGGCCATATCTGATTTGGCATAGATGGAGACCTGGTCTCTTAGGGGGGCTAAGACCCTAAGAATATCTAGGCTACTTTTAACAGTGGCTAGGGGGACTTGGATGGCCACCCTATAGCCTGCCTGAATTTTTTCTGACCGGATTTTTTTCTCCTCTTCCGTCTCCTTGGGCAGGGCCATGGCCTGGACCACCTGGTCAAAGGCATGGGCATCCCGGTCCACATTGGTCTTTAAGAGGTCTATGGCCTCTAGGACCCGGTCTTGGTCTAGGTCTTTTTTAGACAGTTTATAGACCATAAGGGTCAAGGACCCGGCCAAACTCGCCACCAGGGCACAAATAGACCCTCCCCCTGGAAGGGAGGAGGTGTCCTGGGCCTTGTCTATATATTGGTCCAGCTCATATGAAATTAAGGGTTTATCCTTCATCCTCTAATCACTCCTTCTATACTAATGGCCGCCTGGCCTGATAGGCTCACCCGGCCCCCAGTCTCCTCTAGGACCTGACCTTGTAGGCGGCAGAGCCTATTTTCCTTGTGTCTTTCTATGATTTCTAGCTGGGACCCACTTATTAAGTCCAGATCATAGAGGTATTTAAGGAGGGAGGCAGAAGCCAGACCAAGGGGCTTTTCCTCATCGACCCCTTCCTTAATTTGAAGGGTCTTTTGGAGGATTTTTTCTCCTTCTAGGCTATAGACCCTAAGGGTCCCCCAGGGCTTGTCCCTAAGATAGGCAGCCAGGGCCTCCTTGTCATAGTCTAGGTTTTTAACCAGGTCATGGGTCCTAAGAGGGATATTAAGCCCCTGGATGCCCAGGCCTTCCACAGGACCCAGGTCCCTAGATCCTAGGCCTAGGTCTTCTTCTTTTAGGCCTAAAAGGTCTAGGCCCTCCCCATCTAAGTCTTGGGCTCTTGCCTCTTCCGTATAGGGCAGGATAAGCCGGACCCCTTGTATCTTATACTTATCATAGTCTAAAAAAACCTGGATCCGGCCAGACTTAGAAATCTCTAGGACTTCCTTTTCCCCCTTGTAGAGGGGTTCTATAAAGTCCTGGTCTGCCAGGACCCAAAAACTAGCTATGGAGGCACAGGCCGATACAGCCAGTTCCTTGTGGGGGGTAAAGCTCCTGACCTCATAAATTTCCTTGTCTAGCTGCCTTACAAAGGTGGTTTCTGCCTGCTCTAATTCTCCGGCCAGGTTCTTCATGGTCTCTTCTGTTTCTTCCTGGTCTATCTTAACCACGGCCACAGACTTGCCCTTGTAGGTCCTGTTGGTGTAGACATCGGTAATATATAGCTTATGGTTAGCCAATACTATCTCCTCCCATAATAATTTCTAAGATTCGGTCTAAATCTTCATCACTATAATATTCAATGGTGAGTTTTCGCTTTTTTCCCTGGTTTTTTAGGTCCACCTTGGTCCCTAGCCTGTCCATAAGTTGGTCCTCCAGAGACCGGATATAGGGGTCCCTGGTTGTTTTTCTGGGCTTTTTGCTGACCTTTTTTTCCAGTTCATTGACGGTGGAATTTTTCTTTATAATCTCTAGGGCCTTGGCATACTGCTGGTTGGGATCTCCAATGGCCAGTAGGGCCTTGGCATGGGAGACAGAAATCTTTTTCTCCCTTAAGAGGTCCTTTACAGGCTCTGCCAGGTTTAAAAGGCGAAGACGGTTGGCAATATAGGGCCGGCTCTTGCCCAGGGCCCTAGCCATCTCCTCTTGGGTATAGCCATAGGCTGACTTAAGGCCTTCATAGGCCTGGGCCTCTTCTAGAGGGTCCAGGTCCTCCCTTTGGATATTCTCTATAAGGGCAATCTTGTCGGCTTCCTTGTCGTCTAGGTCCGTGACAATAACCGGAACCTGGTCTAGGCCTGCTAGTTTTGCTGCTCTTAGCCGTCTTTCCCCTGCCACAAGGAGGTAGCTATTTTTCTTTTTCCTCACAATAAGGGGTTGGAGGACTCCCACTTCCTTGATACTTCCAGCCAATTCCTCCAAGCTTTCCGGGTCAAAATGTTTTCTGGGTTGGAGGGGGTTGATCTTTATGTCTTCCAGGGGTAGGTCTTGACCCCTATCTTGATTTTCTTCTATTAAATCCTGGACCAGGGGGGTCTCCATCATAAAACTATCTAAGCCCCGGGCCAATCCTCTCTTTTTCTGTGCCATCTTATCCCTTCTTTACTAGTTCTTTAGCCAGGTTCTTATAGGCCATGGCCCCCCGACTTAGTTTTTCATATTCAAAGATTGTTTGTCCAAAGGAGGGGGCCTCTGCCAAACGAACATTTCGTGGAATTTTAGACTTAAAGACCTTGTCCTTAAAGTATTTCTTGACTTCCTCTACCACCTGGTTGGACAAATTGTTTCTCCGGTCATACATACAAAGGACCACCCCTTCAATATCCAGGTCTGGATTGAAGTTGTTCTTTACCATAAGGATGGTCTCAAAAAGCTGGTTAACCCCTTCCAGGGCATAATATTCACATTGAACAGGGATAATAATAGAGTCCGATGCAATAAGGGCCATAAGGGACAGGATGCCCAAGGAAGGAGGACTATCGATAAGAACATAGTCATAAAGGTCCCTTAGGTCTTTTATAGCCTCCTTTAACCGGACCTGCCAGTCTGAGGTCTTGGCCAGGTCTACTTCCAGGCCTGCCAGGTCACTCCCCGATGGAATAAGGTGGAAATTCTTTGACCTTTCTAAAATAAGGTCTGGGGAGTAGCCTTCCACAATGAGGTCATAGGACATTTTATCTAGGTTTTTTTCAAAACCAAGGCCTGAGCTGGCGTTCCCTTGGGGGTCCATATCAATAACCAGGACCTTTTTCTTAAGTTTTTCCAGGGCGGCAGCCAGGTTCACCACGGTCGTTGTCTTTCCCACACCGCCTTTTTGATTAAAAATACTGATTACCTTGCTCATCCTCCACATCCTTTCTACCCTATATGATAACAGACTTTTTCCCTTAAAGGAAGATCCTAGAAAAAGCCTTTGGCCCTAACCTGGCCTTCTTGGGGCTTTGGGGCCCTTATAAAATTTTTAGAGATCTTTTTTCTAAGACCTGGGGCCCATGTTCCATATGGAACATTAGCCTGGGATTATCTATAGGGGCCCGGTGGGTCTTTTTTAGCCTAAGCTTTCCTATGTTCCATATGGAACATTTTCTTCCTTCCTAAAGACCTGGCCTAGAGGAAGACCCCTTGCCCCTGTCTAGGTCCTCTTCCTTTTACAAGCTAAAAAAACAGGAGACCGGGGGTCTCCTGTTAATCTTCTTCTTTTTCTTTCTGGCCTTCCTGGGAGGGGTCCTGACTTGAGGGGGCCTCTTGGGTCTGGGTCCTGGTTTTTTCTTCTAACCTTTGGCCCAGGCTAGGGGAGGCCCAGTAGACTTTTTCTTCCTTACTTTTCCGGTCTAGGATAATGACCTTTTGCCTACGGGTGGGGTCTTTTTCCTGGATGTCCCGGGTCCTTCGTTGGTCTTGTCTTTTTTCTCTTAGGATATCCAGCTTGATTTCTTTGGATTCCCTATAAAGTCCCCTAAGGATAAAAAAGATGGGGACCAGGGATAGGAGAAAGACCCCTAGCTTCATAGGGGGGGCTAGATTTTGATAGGTGTCTAAACTCCCAAAAAAACTAAGCCAAATTAAGGGAAGAAAACTTAAAATATAGGGCCTGGGCTTTTTCCAGTAGGCTAAAAGGGGGAGGAGGGAAAAGACCAGGTAAATGAGAATTCTAATGATCATAGGGGCTTGCTCCTAGGCTTACCGCCTGCCCGGGGGTATTTCTTGTCTGTGGCCTTAATCTTTTTTATAAGGACCAGGGACCTTTGGCTGCCGTCTGGGAGCTTAAAGTCTTTTTGACCCACCAGGTCCCCACCAAGGATTTTAATCCCTTGTTTGGCCTCGGCAAGCTCCTGGTCTACTTCTTCTGCCTTCATGGCCACAAAAAGGCCCCCCACCTTGACAAAGGGCAGGCAGTATTCCAGGAGGGTGGAAAGACGGGCCACTGCCCGGGAGACCACCATGTCATATTTTTCACGATGGTCTCTGTCCCGACCGGCCTCTTCAGCACGTCCATGAAGGGCCCTTATATCCCTTAGACCTAATTCTTCGATGACTAGGTCCAAAAAACGGATCCGCTTGTTTAAACTGTCCATTAGGGTGATATTTAGCTGGGGCCGCCATAATTTTAAGGGGATTCCTGGAAAACCGGCCCCGGTTCCCATATCTAGGACCCTAAGGGGCTGGTCAAAATAGGGGAGGGGGAGGAGGGAGAGGGAGTCTAGGATGTGCTTGATTTGGATGTCTTCAGGGTCTGTAATCCGGGTCAGGTTAATCTTCTGGTTCCAGTCTAAAAGAAGGGAAATATACTTTTCCAGGTCCTCCTGGGGAATATCCTCTTCCAGGCCCAGGTCCCTAAGACCCCTTTCTAAGACTTGCCAGTTCATTTTAGCTTCCCCCTTCTTTTTTGTTCTAGATAAATAAGCAGGACATTGATGTCGGCAGGGGAGACCCCGGTAATCCGGCTGGCCTGGCCCAGGGAGGAGGGTCGGATCTTGGTGAGCTTTTCCTTGGCTTCGTTTCTAAGGCCCTCTATGGCCATATAGTCTAGGTCCCGGTCTAGGGGTTTTTCTTCTAATTTTTTAAACTGACTAATCTGCCTTTCTTGTTTTTCAATATAGCCCTCATACTTTATCTGGGTCACCACATTGTCCCTAATGTCTCGCCGGACCTGGGGCCGGTCCGGGTCAAAGATGGCCACCTTGTCGTAGTCCAGCTCTGGCCGCCTTAAAAGTTCGGCCAGGCTAATGGCATTTTTAAGGGGGGTGGACCCTAGGGCCTCTAATTTTTCATTGTTTTCTGGGGTGGGGTTGACCTGGATGGCTTTTAAGCGCTGGCTTTCTTTTTCTATGCCTTCCTTCCTAAAGAGGTAGCCGGCATAGCGGTCGCGAGATACCAGGCCTATGTCCCAGCCGATTTGGGTCAGACGAAGGTCGGCATTGTCCTGCCTAAGGGTTAGCCGGTATTCTGCCCGGCTGGTCATCATCCGGTAAGGCTCCCGGGTCCCCTTGGTGACTAGGTCGTCTATTAGAACCCCTATATAGGCCTGGGACCTGTCTAGGATAAGGGGGTCTTTTTTTTGGACCTTCCTGGCGGCATTGATACCGGCCATAATCCCTTGGGCTGCAGCCTCTTCGTAGCCAGAGGACCCGTTAATTTGGCCGGCACAGAAAAGGCCGCCTATTTCCATATGCTCCAGGGATAGGTCTAGGACCCGGGCATCAATGGCATCATATTCAATGGCATAGGCTGGCCGCATAAAGACACAGTTTTCTAGGCCCTCTATCTTCTTATAAAGGGCCATCTGGACCTCCACAGGCAGGCTGGAGGAGATCCCTTGGACATAGATTTCCTTAGTGGTTAGGCCCTCTGGTTCCAAAAAGACCTGGTGGGAGTCCCGGCCAGAAAAACGGACCACCTTGTCCTCAATGGAGGGGCAGTAGCGGGGGCCCTGGCCCTCAATATCCCCTAGGTACATGGCAGACCTGTGGAGGTTTTCTTCTATAATGGCATGGCATTCTGGTGTGGTGTAGGTGAGGTAGCACTTGACCTGGTCATGGTCTGAAAAGTCTTCTCCTATATTTTCAAAGGAGAAGGGGACTATCTCCTGGTCTCCCTCTTGGACCTCCATACCGGAAAAGTCAATGCTGTCCCTATGGACCCGGGCCGGGGTCCCGGTCTTCATCCTCATCAGGTCAAAACCCAGGTCCTCCAGGCTCTTGGAAAAGGCATTGGCTGGCTTTCTCATATTGGGGCCAGAGGGAAAGTTAACTTCCCCCATATAGATCCGGCCCCTGAGGTAGGTGCCTGTGGCTAAGACCACGGTCTTGGCCTGGTAAAAGGCCCCTGTATCGGTAAGGACCCCCTTGACCTGGCCCTCTTCTACCACAAGCTCCACAGCCTCTCCCTGGGTTAAGAGGAGGTTTTCCTGGTTTTCCAGGACCTTTTTCATCTCCTGGTGGTAGGCCCTTTTATCGGCCTGGACCCTCAGGGAGTGGACAGCAGGTCCCTTGGATAGGTTGAGCATACGGGACTGGATAAAGGTCCGGTCTATATTTTTAGCAATTTCTCCCCCCAGGGCATCTACCTCCCTGGCCAGGTGGCCCTTGCCGGTTCCCCCTATATTGGGGTTACAGTCCATGGACACAATACTATCTAAACTGATGGTTAAAAGGGCGGTCTTACAGTTCATCCGGGCTGCCGCTAGGGCTGCCTCTGTGCCAGCATGGCCGGCCCCCACAACCACCACATCAAATTTATCAACTAGAAAGGATGGAATCTTATGCATAATATCTCCTATTTTCCAATACAAAATTCTGAGAAGATCCGGTCTAATATCTCTTCTTCTATACTTTCTCCTGTGATTTCGCCTAGGGCCAAATAGGCGGCCTTAAGGTCTACCTCCACACAGTCCAAAAAGACCCCTTCTTCCAAGTCCCCATAGGCAGAGCCCAGGGCCTCAATGGCCCTGTCTAAGGCCTGGAGGTGGCGGAGGTTCATAATTAGGCTGTCAGGTCTTTTTTTAATATCTCCCTTGAAGAAGATCTTCCCTATGGCCTCTTCCAGGTCCTCAACCCCCTCTTCCCTTAAAAGGGAGGTGGTGACCAGGGGCAGGTCTCCAGCCAGGTCTTTTAAGTCCTCTGGCCCTGTCTTGGCCTCCAGGTCCGACTTGTTTAAAACCAGGATGGTGGGCCTAGACCCAATGAGGGATAGGACCTCCTTATCCTCTTTGTCCAGGGGCCTAGAGGAATCAAAGAGGGCCAAAATCAGGTCAGCCTCCCCAATGGAGGCCCGGGCTATATCCACCCCCATCTTTTCTACTAGGTCATGGGTGTCCCGAATCCCAGCCGTGTCCTTAATCCGAAGGGTTAGGCCATCTAGCTGGACAAATTCCTCAATCACGTCCCGGGTGGTTCCGGGAATATCGGTTACAATGGCCCTTTCTTCCTGGAGGAGGCTGTTTAAAAGGGAAGACTTGCCCACATTGGGCTTGCCTACAATGGTGGTCCTAATCCCGTCCCTTAAAAACTTCCCCCGCTTGGAAGTGGCCCTAAGCTTCTTTAGGGAGGCCAAGAGGCCTTCTGCAGCCTCTAGGAGTTGCTGATTGTTGGCCTCTTCCACCTCATCTGTGGGAAAGTCAATATTGGCCTCAATAAGAGCCATCATATCCACTAGGGCCTCCCGGTCCTTGTGGATCCGCCTAGATAGGGACCCCTCCAGCTGGGAAAGACTTTCCTGGTAGCCCTCCTTGGAATAGGCATCAATTAAGCTGCCAATGGCCTCAGCCTGGGCCAGGTCAATCCGGCCGTTTAAAAAGGCCCTTTTGGTAAATTCGCCAGGGTCTGCCGGCCGGGCCCCTAATTTTAGCATAAGGCCATAGGTCTCTTTTACGGCCATATAGCCCCCATGGCAGTGGATTTCAACCATGTCCTCCCGGGTGTAGGAATTGGGGGCAAAAAAGGCCACCGCCAAGACCTCATCCACTATCTGGTCCCCATCCTTTATTTGTCCATAGATCATCTTCCTATGGTTGTCCTTATTTAAGAGGGCCCCCTTCTTATTAAAGGCCTGGTTGGCTAGGTCTAGGGCCCCCTCTCCACTTAGGCGGACAATGGCAATCCCCCCAGGTCCCAGGGCAGTAGAAATGGCTACAATTGTATCTTCCATTAAAGTCATCCTTCCTATTTTTCTTATGGCCTCTTCAAAAAAGCCTTCATAGAAGACTATGAAGGCTAGGGCTTAGTATTTTCTTTGCTTTTGAATGACGATTCTTCGATAGGGATCCTTTCCTTCACTGTGCGTCATAATCCCATCAAAATCTTGTAGGGCCGTATGGATAATCTTTCTTTCTGCCGCATTCATAGGCTCAAGCTTAATAGGCCGATCGGTTTTAATGGCCTTGTTAGCCATTTTTTCAGCTAAAGAAATTAAAATGTCCCTTCTCTTTTCCCGGTAACCACTACAGTCTAAAAAGACCCTTAGGTAGACATCAGAATAACGGTTAATAATGAGAGAAAGGATGTATTGGATGGCATCTAGGGTGTTGCCCCTCTTGCCAATGACAATGCCCAGACTCTCTTCTTCCCCTTCTATATCCACATGGTAGATCCGGTCTTCTTGGCGGATCTTAAGCTCATAGTCCAAGTTCATAGAAGATAGGACCAGGTCTAAATATTCCCGAATAAGGCCTTCAAAGTCCACCTCTTGGTCTTGGCCTTTTGGGGTCCCTATATTTTCTTCATCTACTGGGTCTATAAATAGGGAGGTCTCTTCCTTTTTGGAGGCTTTTTTAGGGCTCTTTTTGGCTTTTTCTTCCCCTAGAAAATCTTCCTCTTTCCTATCTTGGCTAAAATAGGATCCACTTAAGGGCCTATCCTCAAGGATCTCTTCTAAAAGGTCTCGAGTATCTATTTTTATACTGACCTTGACCAGGGCCTCTTTTTTTCCAATCAAGCCTAAAAATCCCTTAGAAGCTTCTTCAAGGACTTCAATCTTAACCCTATCTTTTGTTGTATTTAATTCATCTAGGGCCTTCTTTACAGCTTCATCTACAGTATCTCCTGATTGGATAGTGACATTCACTAGATCTCCTCCTCAAGCTCTTTTTTAACAATTAATTTATTAATTAGCTGCTGAACAATGCTAAATACACTGGATGTAATCCAGTAAATAACCAAACCTGCCGGCATATTTCTGGCAAAGAAAAAGATCATAACAGGCATCATGATTTTCATCATATTCATGGTTTGGGCCGCTTGGTCTGAAGATGGACCTTGGTTGGCTTGCATACCCTGGGTCAATTCAGAAGTTAGATAAGTAGTCACAGCGGCAACTATTGGAAGAATGATGGTCGTATCTGGGTTTCCTAGGTCGCCTATGTGGAAAAAGTTTTTCTGCATGGCTTCAAAGAAACCGGGGTTGGAAAAGGCAAATTGTTCAGGAAAACGGAATATCCGATAGAAAGAAAGTGCAATAGGAAATTGTATCAAAAGGGGAAGGCAACCTGCCATAGGGTTGTAGCCTTCTTCCTTGTAGAGTTCCTGAGTCTTAAGTGTTAGGGTTTGCTGGTCATATCCATATTTTTTCTGTAGTTTTTTGATTTCTGGCTGTATCTTGGCCATTTTCTTTTGATTTCTGACTTGGACCACATTAAAGGGAAGTAAAATAAATTTGAAAATAAATGTGGTTAGAATAATGGCCATAGCATAATAAGATAGCATCTGGGGTTCTTGGCCTATTTGACTAACAAAGCCATAGACCCCACGAAGTACGCTACCCAGAATGTTGGCTAAAAAATTTATCACGGACCTTAATCCTCCTGTCTAGGGTAGGGGGTCGTAACCCCCCTTGTTAAAGGGATGGCACCTTAATATCCTTGTTAAGGACAGCCAAAAAGCCTTGTGTAAGGGGTACTTTTCAAAGGCCTCATAGGCATATTGGCTACAGGTTGGTTGAAAACGACAATGGGCGCCAGGCAGCAAATATCTAGAGATATATTTTTGATAAAAGCCGATTAAGCCCAAGGCTAACTTTCTTAACATACCCTACCGCTTCCTATTCTTTCTTTTTCTTTTTCATTTTAGAAACTTTTAGAATATGAGAAAAAGCAGATTCTAGTTTTTCATAACTAAGATCTGCCACATTTGGTTTAACAACTAACACCATGTCATATCCTGCTATAATATCTGAACTGTATTCTTTATATAAGGCCCTTAATCTCCTCTTTATAAGATTTCTTATTACAGCCTTACCTACCTTTTTACTAATAGAAAAACCCATTCTAGAATAGTCGTAGGTATTTTTCCTGACATATAAAGTAAAGTTCCGGTTTCCAAAAGTTTTTCTCTTCCGATACACATGCACAAAGTCTGTGTTTTTCTTTAAAAAATATTTATTGTCCATTATACCCTCTAAAGGTCAAGGGTGGATTAGACGGCTAGTCTTTTTCTTCCTTTTCTTCTTCTTCTTCTTAAAACATCACGACCTGAACGGGTCCGCATTCTAGAACGAAAACCATGGTCTCTTTGTCTTTTTTTACGTTTAGGTTGATAGGTCCTTTTCATTAGACTCCCTCACTTTCTAACTCCTATATAAAGTCTTTATTACTTAAAAAAGCCCCGAAGGGCACTATTTGAATACACTACCCATAATTATAGCCAGGGATTGGCTAATTGTCAATATTATTGATGAATTTAAGGGGCAAAGTTTCTTATAAAAAAGGGGCCTTTTTTTCTAGGCCTAAAATTTTTTGTTTATAAGTCTGTGGATAGGTGGCCCCTTTTTTGTTTAAAATTAAAAATTTCTGTGGATAGGGAAAAAAGACCTGTGGAGAAAAAACTTATTCACAATTTGTGGATAGTTTGTGGATTAATTTAGCCTTTTTTTAAATTATTCCTTGTAAATAGCCATAAGAGACCCTTATTTATCCATAGGCTGGGAAAAAATCCCTTAAAAAATAGGACTTGTCCCCTAAATACTCCACCTGTCTATAAACTTATAAACAATTTAAACTATGCACATGAAATAAATGTGGATAATTTTTGCATAGGGAGGGGTTTATTTGATATAATAAGACTTCTAAGGATGGTGAAGATCATGTCAGATAATTACTTAGAGACTCTATGGGAAAAGACCCTCCAACAGCTATCCACGGAGAGTCTTTATGAAGTCCAAATCAATACTTGGTTTAAACCCATTGAAGCCTTAGAAATACATGGAGATAGGCTTGTTTTAGGCTTTCCAAATAGCTTTACCCTAAATCATTTTGAACTCAATAAAAACAATGTTAGCGACCTCTTAAAGAAGTCCTTAAAGGAAGTTTCCGGCCAGGATTTTAACCTGTCCTTTGTCCTTGTGGACGAGCACAAGAAAAGTCAGGGACCCGGTAAGGAGGCCCCCAAGGAATATGGCCAGTTAAATCCCAAATACACCTTTGATTCCTTTGTGGTGGGCCAGTCCAACCAATTTGCCCATGCAGCCAGCCTGGCTGTGGCAGAAAATCCCCAAGATGCCCATGCCAACCCCCTCTTTATCTATGGAGGCGTGGGCCTGGGTAAGACCCACTTAATGCATGCCATTGGCCACTTTATGCTCCTGGAACACCCCCAAAACAAGGTCCTTTATGTGACCAGCGAGCAGTTTACCAATGAGTTTATTGCCTCTATTCAAACCAATCGGAATGAGGCCTTTCGAACAAAATACCGGTCTGTGGACCTGCTTTTAATTGACGATATTCAGTTTATCGCCGATAAGGAATCCACCATGGATGAATTTTTTCATACCTTTAATGAGCTCCACGCCGCCAACAAGCAGATTGTCTTAACTTCAGACAAACCCCCTAAGGACATTAAAAAATTAGAACAAAGGCTGATTTCTCGCTTTGCTTGGGGCCTAGTGGTGGACATTCAGGCCCCGGACCTGGAAACCCGGATTGCTATTTTAAGAAAAAAAGCAGCCTCTGAGGGCTTTAATGTCCCTGACGAGGTCATCAACTATATTGCCCACCATGTTAAGAGCAATATCCGGGAGCTAGAAGGGGCCTTATCCCGGGTTACGGCCTATGCCAAGTTAACCAACGGGTCCATTAGTAAGGAGACGGCCTCCCTGATCCTAAAGGATATCTACCAGTCTAAAACCGACCGGTTTATCTCTCCCAAGCTTATTAAGGAAGTGGTTTGCCAAAACTACCAACTTAGTCTGGAAGAAATGAATGGAAGAAAACGGACTCGGGCCATTTCCTACCCCCGGCAAATTGCCATGTATCTCACCCGGGAGATGACCGACTTAAGCCTGCCTAAAATAGGGGACGAATTTGGGGGCCGGGACCACTCTACAGTCATCCATGCCTATGACAAGATCAAGGAAGATATGGCCAAGGACATGGACTTTCAAATTGAGATTGAAGAGCTTAAGGAAAAGATAAAAGGGTGATTTGTGGATAAACCTAGCTTTTATCCACAGTTATAAACAGACTTATCCCCAAGCTAAAGACTTAAACTACCAGCTGTCTAAGGGCTTGTCCATATATCCACAGGCCCTACTACTATTACGAACTATCTAATACTATTTATAGCAAAGGAGCGTGTCATGAAATTTCAAATCGACAAGCAAACCCTGTCTGCACAAATTTCTACAGTTCAAAGAGCTATTTCTAACCGGACCAATATGGAAATCTTAGAGGGTCTCCATATTAGTGCCAAGGACAATCAACTTATTTTAAAGGCAACAGATACGGAAATTTCTATCCAGTCTGTGGTCTCTGCCATGGTGGCAGAAGAGGGGAGTTTAGTTATTAACGCCTCTCTTTTAGGGGACATTGTGAGAAAGCTTCCCAATGCCATGGTTCACTTTGAAGTCAAAAACAACAAGGTCCATATCCAGTGTCAACAGTCAGACTTTATGATCATGGGCCAAAATTCAGAGGACTTTCCGGACCTTCCCCAGGTGGAAGAAGACCAGAAGATGAGCCTGTCTAGCCAAAGTTTTTTAGAGGCCCTAAAGCAAACCCACTTTGCTGTTTCTACAGATGACCTAAGAATGACCCTAACAGGGGTTCTTATGGATATAAAAAAGGACCAGGTTCATTTTGTGGCCCTAGACGGTTACCGGATGGCCATCTGCCAGGTTAAGGAAAATTTTGCCTTTGAAAAGGAGATTATTCTACCTTCCCGGGCTGTTTCTGAGCTTATTAAGCTCCTTCCCGATGAGGAGGAGGTCTTGCCCATAGCCATTACCAGTAACCACCTGATGATCAAAATAGGAGAGACTTCTTTTTATACCAAGCTCTTAAGTGGCCAATACTTTAAATACCAGGGCCTTTTACGGTCTGACCATGAGCTAAGTGTCCAGATAGGGGCCAAGGCCCTTTTAGGGGCCCTGGAAAGGGCCAGCCTCATGACCGACAAGGGGAAGAGTGGCCTTATTAAGATGGATATTCAAGAAAACGAAATGGTTATTGAATCTAATTCTGAAATTGGGAATGTCCATGAGGTGATTCCTTGTAAACTACAAGGCCACCCCCTACGGATTGCCTTTAACGCCAGGTATCTCATTGAGGGCATCCGGGTCATTGATGAAGAAGAGATTGAGCTTTACTTTAAGGACCCGGTCAACCCCTGTATTATCCAGGCCAAGGAGGACAAGGACTATCTTTACCTGGTTCTTCCTGTAAGATTGGCAGGTTGATTTTATGAAAATAGAAACAGACTATATTAAACTAGACAGTTTTTTAAAACTGGTGGGCTGGGTGTCCACAGGAGGCGAGGCTAAGATCCTGATCCAGGAGGGCCAGGTCAAAGTCAATGGCCAGGTGGAAACTCGGCGGGGGAAAAAACTCTATCCAGGGGATAAAGTCAGCCTAGATGGGATGGAGACAAGCCTTGAATAAATTGATTATTAAGAACATTTGACCTATAATAATAAGGTAAGAAACATAGGAGGTAAGCTGTGAAATTAAATCATCTACACATGGTCAATTTCCGCAATTATGCCTCAGCAAGTTTTTCACCAGGTTCAGATAAAAATGTAATAATAGGAGAAAATGGTCAAGGAAAAACCAACCTTTTAGAGGCCATCTCTGTGGTGGCCCTGGGAAAATCTTTTAAAACCCATTCTTTAAAAGAAGCCATTCGTTTTGGTCAGGAGGCTTCTTACCTGAAGGCTGATTTTTTCCTCAAGGACTATGACCACCGGATGGAAATTGAGTTTTCTGAGACGGGCCGGTCCTACCAAAGAGACCAAAATCCAAGGAAATCCCTGGCTGACTACAAGCGGGGTTTTTCTATGGTTGTCTTTCAGCCAGAAGATTTGGATATGGTCCGTCTATCGCCTGGCAAGAGGAGGGCCTTTTTAAATGATGCCCTCTCCAGTGTTAGCTTTTCCTATGAGGAAAATTTAAAAAATTACCGGCATCTGGTTAGGCAGAGAAATTATGCCTTAAAAAATCTCAGGTCTGACCGCCAGCTTATAAAAATCTACAACCTACAATTGGCCAAGATAGGGTCTGAAATCCTCTATGAACGCTTAAAGGGAATAAAAAAGTTAGCCAGCTGGGCCCGGGAAGAGTACCAGAAGATAAGTAATGGGGGCGAAGACCTTAAGGTCCATTATTTAAGCAGCCTGCCCTTTGACCAGGACTTCCAGGTCCAGTCGGAGATTTACCTACAAAAGCTGGAAGAAAGTTATGAAAAGGACCTGGTCCAAAAAAGGACCTCCCTTGGGCCCCATGTAGATGACCTGCGTTTTTTACTGGATGGACGGGAGGCCAAGGCCTATGGGTCCCAGGGCCAGCAAAGAAGTATTGTCTTAAGCTTAAAACTAGCAGAAGTCCGCTTTATTTGGGAAAGACTGGGTATCCGGCCCCTGGTTATTTTAGATGATGTCTTTTCGGAGCTAGACCAGCACCGGAGAAAGCGGCTCTTTAAGCAAATTGAGGGCATGCAGACCTTTATTAGCCTGACTGAGGCAGACTATCATCTAAGGGACCTCCTAGAAGAGGAAGACTTAAGTTCTTTTGAAATAAGAGGAAATCAGATAAACCATGTATCTTAAGATCAACAAGTACAAGTATGTGAGCCGAGAAGACTTAATTTTAGTCCTTAGTAAGGAGGCCATCCGGCAGTCTAAGGACAACCGAGATTTTATAAAAAAATATGGATTAGATATTTTAGATGGGGAGGCCTATTCCTATGTTCTAGTCCAGGAGGAGGGAGAGGTGAAACTTTACCCCTCTTCTTACCAAGTTAGTTACTATAAAAAATAAGAAAGTAAGGAGTGAACTAGATGAATCAGCATGATCAAACGGCCTACACTTCGGCAGCCATCGAAGTTTTAGAAGGTCTAGAACCTGTCCGTTTACGGCCAGGGATGTATATTGGTTCAACAGGTCCTGCAGGCCTCCACCACATGGTCTATGAAGTGGTAGACAACTCTGTAGACGAGGCCCTAGCTGGCCGGTGCGATAGCATTATTATTACCCTCCATGAGGATGGGTCTTGCTCTGTGGAAGATAATGGGTCTGGTATTCCTGTGGAAGTCCACCCAAAAACAGGCAAGTCCACTGTAGAAACGGTCCTTACCAACCTCCATGCAGGGGGAAAGTTTGACCACTCTGCCTATAAGGTGTCCGGGGGTCTTCATGGGGTAGGGGTTTCTGTAGTTAATGCCCTATCTGAAAAACTCATGGCCTCTGTAAAAAGAGGGGGCAAGAGGTATGAACAGCACTTTGAACGGGGCATTAGCCAGACCGATTTAGAAATTATGGAAGAAAATATAGGCGACCAAACAGGGACCCTGATCCGCTTTTATCCTGATCCCACTATTTTTAAGGAGACCACGGTCTTTAGCCGGGAGGTCCTGGGCCGCCGTTTTAGGGAGATGGCCTTTTTAAATAAGGGGATTAGCTTTGAATTTATAGACGAAAGAAAGGACCCCGTCTTCCAGGAGGTCTACCTCTATGAGGGGGGAATTAAGTCCTATGTGGACTACATGAACCGGTCTAAAAAGCCCCTCCACGACAAGATTATCTACATGGAAGAAGAAGATTCAGACAATCTCATTGAAGTGGCCATCCAATATACGGACGGCTACCAGGAACATGTCTTAAGCTTTGTCAACAACATTAATACAGAAGAGGGTGGCTCTCACCTGTCTGGTTTTAGGTCAGCCCTGACTAAGACCATTAACGACTATGGCCGGAAAAATAATATTATCAAGGAAAAGGAAGAGAACCTGGCTGGAGAAGACGTCCGGGAGGGGATTACAGCGGTCCTATCTGTAAAGATTCCCGACCCCCAATTTGAGGGCCAAACCAAGACCAAGCTGGGCAACTCAGAGACCCGGGGGATTGTAGACCGGGTGGTAAGTAAAAACCTAGAAAGCTTCCTAGAAGAAAATCCCAAGGTGGCCAAGGCCGTCTTAGACAAGGCCTTATCTGCCAGACGGGCCAGGGAGGCCGCTAGAAAGGCCCGGGACCTAACCAGAAAACGGTCCATCCTAGACTCGGCCACCCTGCCAGGTAAGCTGGCCGACTGCCAGGAAGACAACAATGAGAGAACAGAGATCTTCCTAGTGGAAGGGGACAGTGCCGGAGGGTCTGCCAAGCTAGGCCGGGACTCCGTCTTCCAAGCCATCCTCCCCCTAAGGGGAAAAATTCTTAATGTAGAAAAGGCCAGGCTAGACCGGGTCTTAAGCTCCAACGAAATCAAGTCCATGATTACCGCCTTTGGAACCGGGATCGGGGAAGAATTTGATATAGAAAAATTAAGGTACAATAAGATCATTATCATGACCGATGCGGACGTGGATGGGGCCCACATTAGGACGCTGCTTTTAACCTTCTTCTTTAGGTACCTGCCAGACCTTATTAGAAAAGGTCATATCTATGTGGCCCAGCCCCCCCTTTATGGGATCAAAAAGGGGTCTAAGGTCCTGGACTACTGCTACAATGACCAAGAGCTAAAGAAGGCCCTGGAAGCCCATAAAAAAGAAAAAAACCTTAAGATCAACCGCTATAAGGGGCTAGGGGAAATGAATGCCGATGAGCTTTGGTCCACCACCATGGATCCAGACCAAAGAATTTTGTTAAGAGTTGGCATAGAAGACATGGTGGATGCCGACGATATCTTCTCCATGCTTATGGGTCAAGAAGTGGGACCCAGAAGGGAATTTATCGAAGAAAATGCCATCTATGTAGAAAATATTGACCTATAAGAAAGGAGGACATATGGCTGAATTTGAACATGAACATGGGATTAGTAATGTGGTCCTAGAAAAGGAAATGAAAAGGGCCTACCTAGATTATTCCATGAGCGTCATTATCTCCCGGGCCCTGCCCGATGTGAGAGATGGCCTCAAACCCGTCCACCGGCGGATCCTTTATGGGATGATGGAGCTGGGCCTAACCCCAGACAAGCCCTACAGGAAGTCCGCTAGACTGGTGGGGGATGTCATGGGTAAGTACCATCCCCATGGGGACTCCTCCATCTATGAAGCCGTGGTTAGGCTGGCCCAGGACTTTAACACCCGTTATCTCTTAGCCGATGGCCAGGGAAACTTTGGGTCCATGGACGGAGATGGGGCAGCGGCCATGCGGTATACAGAAGTTCGTATGCACAAGCTGGCCCAGGAAATGCTAAGGGACATCAATAAAAACACCGTGGACTTTATGCCCAATTTTGACGAAGAAGAGATGGAACCGGTGGTTCTGCCTTCTCGTTTCCCAAACCTCCTAGTCAACGGGTCTTCAGGCATTGCTGTGGGCATGGCCACCAACATGGCCCCCCACAATATGAATGAGGTTATAGACGGGACGGTGGCCTACTTAAGAAAGCCAGACATCACCATAGATGAGCTCATGGACCATATTAAGGGACCAGACTTTCCCACCGGGGCCAAGATTATGGGGAAAAAGGAAATCAAAAAGGCCTATGCCACCGGCCGGGGCAAGATCAAGGTAAGGGCCCTGGCAGAAATTGAACCCTATAAGACCAAGCACCGGATTATTGTCACAGAAATCCCCTATCAGATCAACAAGGCCAACCTAATTGTGAAGATAGCCGACCTGGTGAAGGACAAGCGGATTGAGGGTATCTCCGACATTCGGGACGAGTCCAACCGCAAGGGGGTTCGGATTGTTATTGAGCTTAAGCGAGACGCCAATCCCAAGGTAGTCTTAAATAGCCTTTACAAGTACACCCCCATGGAATCCACCTTTGGGATTATTAACCTGGCCCTGGTCAAGGGGGAACCCAAGATCCTTAACCTTAAGGAGCTCATCTCCCTTTATTGTGACCACCAAATTGATGTGGTTACCCGGCGGATCCAGTTTGACCTTAAAAAGGCCCAGGACCGGGCCCACATTATTGAGGGTTTAAGGATTGCCATAGAAAATATTGATGAGATCATTAAAATCATCAAAGAAAACAGGACCGATGGCGAAATCAAGGCAGAATTTACTAAACGCTATGGCCTAAGTGACATCCAGGGCCAGGCTGTTTTGGACATGCGGCTAAAACGCCTGTCTGGCCTTCAAGTAGAAAAGTTAGAGGAAGAGTATAGGGAACTTCTAAAGGAAATTGCCGAGCTAGAAAGGCTCTTAAAAGACCCCCAAGCCCTAAAGGAACATATTATTGAAGACCTAGAAGGCATCAAGGAAAAATATGGGGACCTTAGACGGACCATTATTGTTCCCGATGAAGGCCACCTGGAAATGGAAGATATGATCAAGGAAGAGGACATGGTTATTACCCTAACCAACCGGGGCTACATTAAACGGATGCCAGAAGGCAGCTACAAGCCCCAAAAAAGAGGGGGCCAAGGGGTGGCCTCCATTAGTAACAAGGATGATGACTTTGTAACCGAGCTCTTTATAACCTCTACCCACGACACCATCCTCTTCTTTACTTCAGCTGGCCGGGTCTTTAAGCTTATGGCCTACGAAGTGCCCCAGGCTAGCCGCCAGGCCAAGGGAACAGCCATAGTCAACCTCTTGGAACTAGAAGAAGAAGAGACGGTAGAGGCCATTATTCCCGTTAGGAATAGGGAGGGTTCTGACAAGGACTACCTGATTTTATCCACCAAGTTGGGCTATGCCAAGAGGACAGAATTTAATGAATATGCCAATATTAGGAAAAATGGGATCATAGCCATTACCCTCAGGGAGGGCGACGAGCTTATAGGGGCCCACCTGACCCAGGGAAACTCCGACCTGATGCTAGTAACCCGGGAAGGCAAGTCCATCCGCTTCCATGAATCAGACCTAAGGCCCATGGGCCGAACAGGCATGGGGGTAAATGGGATTAACCTAGAAGAAGGCGACCAGGTAGTTTCTTCTGTTATTGTGAGAGAAGGCCTGTCCCTAGCTGTCTTTACAGAAAATGGCTACGGGAAACGGACCCAGGAAGAAAGTTACAAGACCCAAAACCGGGGAGGCAAGGGGGTTTTAACCTACAATATCAAGAAAAAAACCGGCCCCCTAGTGGCAGCCAGAATCCTCTCAGATACCGATGAGGTCATGATCATTACAGAAAACGGCACCATTATCCGTCTGGTGGCCAAGGCCATTAGCCAGCTAGGCCGGAACACCTCAGGGGTCCGTTTGATGAATACCAAGGGAAGTCCCTTGGTGGCTGTAGCAGCCTATATTGGCGAAGAATAAAGCTTGCGTTCTAGCTGGCATGGCCCAGCTAAACCAAAAAGGAGGTAGACATGTCTTTTAAATTGGAAAGTTATGTAGATGATCAGGCAGGCTATCTAGTCCTTTCTCCCCAGGGAGAGCTAGATATCTATAATACCCCTGACTTTAAAAAGGAGTCCGTCAAATTATACGATGCCAGTCCCATGGATATTCTTATTGATGGAGACAAGCTTAAATATGTGGACTCAACCGGTTTAGGCGGCTTTATCCAGCTCCTTAACCACCTTAAGGGGCAAGACCACCATATCTATTTTAAAAATATCAAGGACAATATTCGAAAGTTATTTGTTATTACCAAGCTAGACGAAGTCTTTACTTTCCAGGAGGAAGACCATGCGTGAAAATAGTGTATTTCTTAAAATTCCTGCTAAGAAAAAATACCTGTCCCTAGCTAGGCTGACCCTTTCCGGCATGGCCATAGGCGAAAGGGTCTCCATTGAAGACCTAGAAGACGTTCAGGTTCTGGTTACTGAAAGCTGCAACCTGTCCTTTAAACTAGGAGCCAAGGACCTGATTTCCATTGAAATGTCCTTAGATGAGGGAGCCTATTCTTTTTCTGTAGACGGAATAGATCCAGAACAACTCCAGACCAATGACGAGGTCTATATGACATCTTTAATTATTGATTCCCTAGCCGATAGGGTGGAATATAAAGAAGGGGCCATCTTTGTCACTAAAGAGCTGGTGGATTAAATGAATAAGCGTGACTATTATGAACTTCACAGACAGTTAAGTAAGGAAGAAAGAAAAGACCTCTTTGTCCAGTATAAAGAGACCCAGGACCCAGGCCTTCGGGATATTTTAATTGAAGAACACCTTTATATTGCCGAGATCCTAGCTAAAAAATATGCCAACCGGGGCATAGACTATGACGACATCTTTCAGGTGGCCTCCCTGGGCCTGATCCATGCTGTAGACCGGTATGACCCAGCCAAGGGGTTTGAATTTTCTAGCTTTGCCACCCCCACCATTGTGGGAGAAATCAAAAAACACTTTAGGGACAAGGGCTGGACCATTCGGGTACCCAGAAGGATTCAAGAACTATCTAAAAAAATCAACAATGCCAAGGTCTTTTTGGCCCAAAACAAGCAGTCCATCCCCACAGTGGGAGATATTGCCCAGTATTTAGAGATTTCTGAAGAAGAAGTCCTAGAAGTCATGGAGGCCTCCAAGGTCTATTCCCCCCAAAGTCTAGACTTGTCCTATGACAGTGGGGGAGACGACCAGGACTTTAGCCTCCTAGATATCCTGGGAGAAGACGAAGAATACTTTTCTAAAATTGAACTTAAAGACTTTTTAGACCGGGCCATGGAAGAACTCAACGAGATGGAAAAAACCATCCTAGTGGACCGTTACTACCACAAGAAAACCCAGGTATCCATAGCAGAAAAACTAGGCGTCTCCCAAATGACCATTAGTCGGATGGAGAAAAAAATCCTAGAGAAGATGAAAAAGATCATATTAAGGAACATGAAATAAAACCAATCCCATAAAAGGAAAGGTGATACTATGGTATTTACAAGCAGGAAGAAACATAGCCGGTGGATTAATAAGATCATCTATGTCTTGGAAATTATCCTCTCCCTTCTCATTATTGCAGGGGTCTTAGTCTCCATCCCCGACATTTTAAAATACTACATGTCTATTTTAGAAAGCTCCAAGGGGGAAAGCTATATCCTCTTAAGGGAATTTTTAAGCCATGTGCTGTTATTAGTCATAGGCCTGGAGCTAGTCATGATGATGATTGCCCACTCCGACACCTCCGTGGTCTACCTTATGGTCATGGTGATAGCTAGAAAAATGCTCTTAATGGGCAACACCTCCCTAGACCTCCTGATAGGCACCGTGGCCATCCTCTGCCTCTTTGTGGTCAAAAAATTCTTAATACCCAAAAAGAGCACCGACATCGACCCCTCCATTGGGATTTTTTCAGCCGCCACCAGTGTCAAAGACATCAACCGCCGGCTCAATTACGACATAGACGACTGTGGCTTTCAAACCATTGGCGGCCTGGTCTACTATCTAACCAATGAACAAGGGGAAAGGTTGGAAGAAGGCACCAGCGTCGTTTTAAAAAATTATATTTTTGAGATTGAAGAAATGAACGAAGGCATTATTAATTCCGTCTATATCGAAAAGATAGAATAGCCTTGAAATCTCTATTAGAAGCCTCTAGAAAGCTCCCCCTGGACCCAAGTCCTTGAATCCAAAAAATTTTAAAAAATTGAATATTTATTGAAAATATAAACAAAGACTTTTACGGGAAAATGTTGACATTGTGAAAAATTTAATGTATATTAAGCATAGACCTGTTAGTTAATAGTTTAACTATGTTTTATCTACATAGGCCTAGATCCACAAATAATGTATAGGGTGCAATAAATATATTTTTTAGAAAGGAAAGGAAACATGGACTACAAAAAGACATATGCGGACAAGCTGATCTCTGCAGAAAAAGCGGCCAGTCTCGTTAAATCAGGAGATATTATAAATTATGGTTGGAGTGTAGCTGCTCCTTATACCATTGACCAGGCCTTAGCCAAAAGAGTGGACGAACTTGAAGATGTTACCCTGCTTGGTGGAATTCTTTATAACGAGATGGAAACCTTTAGGGCAGATGTGGAAGAAAAAGCCTTTATCTGGCACTCCTGGCACTCTGGAGCCATAGAAAGAAAGGCCATTAACAGCAAGAAAAATGCTTTTTATGTACCCCTTAGGTATTCTGAACTTCCCCGCTGGTACCGGGACCGTTTAGACCTAAATATTAGTTTTGTAGTCACCACACCCATGGATAAGCATGGTTATTTTAACTTTGGCATCAAGGCCAGCCATGCCAGCGCCTCCATTGAAAAGGCCGACCTGGTTATTGTAGAAGTTAATGAAAAGATGCCCTACTGCCACGGGGGTTTTGAAAACGCCATCCACATTAACGATGTAGACTATATTGTAGAAGGAGACAATTGGGACATGCCCATTATTGCGCCTACAAAATCTACCGAGGTAGACCGAAAGGTGGCAGAAATTGTCCTAGAGGAAATCCCCAACGGAGCCTGTATCCAATTAGGGATTGGCGGCATGCCCAATGCCGTGGGTTCTCTTATTGCCGAGTCAGACCTAAGAGACCTAGGCATCCACTCTGAAATGTTTGTAGATGGTTTTGTAGATATGGCCCTAGAAGGTAAGATTACCGGAGCCAAAAAGAACATAGACCGTTTCCGCCAAACCTACGCCTTTGCCGCCGGTAGTGAAAAACTCTACGACTACTTAGACCACAATCCTGAATGTATGGCAGCCCCAGTAGACTATACCAACAAGGCCTCTGTGGTAGCCCAGCTAGACAACTTTATTTCCATCAACAATGCCCTAAATGTCGACCTTTGGGGACAAGTGTCCTCTGAAGCCATTGGGTCCAAGCATATTTCTGGGGCAGGTGGCCAGCTTGACTTTACCCTAGGGGCCTACCTATCCAATGGAGGCAAGGGGATTATCTGCCTAAGCTCTACTTTCACCAATAAAAATGGCGAGCTTTTCTCCAGGATTCAACCTAACTTTGCACCAGGCACCCCCATTACCCTACCTAGACCCCTTCCCCACTATATTGTCACAGAATATGGCATCCTTAACCTAAAGGGCCTAAGCACCTGGGAAAGGGCCGAGGGTCTTATTAACCTAGCCCATCCTGACTTTAGAGACGAGCTGATTAAGGGCGCTGAAGAAATGAACATTTGGAGAGGATCCAACAAGAGATAGGCACAAAAAAGAAATGATAAAAGCCCAAGTCTTAGACTTGGGCTTTTCTTAGGGCTCTTTGTCAAATAGTGTTGATAAAGAAAAACAATAACCCACAGAAGACTC
>JAUNLJ010000029.1 GCA_030532305.1 Tissierellia bacterium | reverse complement strand
AGCCACAGCAGCTAGGGAAACTAGGGACTATTTTGTAGCCAAAGATGTCATCCCTAGACCCAGCCTAGACCTGGACCAAATTATTTACTCAGAAGAAACCCAGGGACTAGACCAGGAAGTAGATAAAGAAGAAAAACTTCCCTTGGAAGCAGGGCCAGAAGAAGAGAAAGACCGCTCTGTGGAAAAGGAAGAGAATCTAGAAGAAGAAGTTCTAGAAGAAAAAGTGTTAGAAGAAGTTCCCGGAGGCTTAGGGGGGGAGTCTGACCAGGCTCAAGAGGCCAGTCAAGAAAGCCTAGAAGGGCTAGAAGACAGGGAGCCGACTTGTAATCTCTGTCTGGACCCAGCCTGTCCAAGGAAAAAAGGAGAGCCCCGGGTAGATTGCATTCACTTTGAAGAAGATGATTGGAGGAAATAATGTCAGATGCATTAGGATTAGTTGAAACTAAGGGTCTTGTAGGAGCCATTGAAGCAGCAGATGCCATGTGCAAGGCAGCCAATGTCAGCTTAAGCGGATATGAAAAAATTGGATCTGGACTTGTAACAGTGATGGTTCGGGGAGACGTTGGGGCAGTTAAGGCAGCTGTAGATGCTGGAGCCTCTGCGGCAGACCGGGTGGGAGACGTTGTTTCTACCCATGTTATTCCACGTCCCCACAAAGATGTAGAAAGCATGCTATAAGGAAAAGAGTAAAACATGTTAAAGGAGATTACAAGAGAAGAGGTTCAAAAGACCATTCGTCAGGTTCTAGATGAAAGCCTTTTTGTCCCTATTGGCGTATCCAACCGTCACCTTCATGTAGACCAAGAAACTTGTGACATCCTTTTTGGGAAGGGACATGGGCTAACAGTCAAGGCACCGGTAAAACAAAAGGGGCAATTTGCCGCCAATGAAAAGGTGGACCTAGTTAGTCCAGAGGGCAAGATCACTGGGGTCCGTATTTTAGGCCCCATTCGGAAGGAAAACCAGGTGGAACTTAGCCTGGCCGATGCCCGGGCCCTTCGCTTAAAGGTGCCTGTAAGGGATTCTGGAGACCATAGGGGGACACCTGGTTTGACCCTGGTGGGCCCCAAGGGGTCTGTCAAAATAGACCAGGGCGTGATTGTGGCCGCTCGCCATATCCATGTCCCCAGTGACTTGGCCAAAAAGTACCAGATTGTAGACGGACAAATGGCCCAGGTGAGCATTGGTGGCCAGAGGGGTCTCCTCTACCACCATGTCTTGCTTAGGGTTAGGGAAGACTATGTATTGGAGATGCACCTTGATGTGGAAGAGGCCAATGCAGGGGGAATAAAAAATGGAGATTATGCCCGGGTGATTTTATAGAAAGGAAGGGACATGGATTTAGAAAGAGTCAATCAAGAGGTGGAAAAATTCCATCAACTCATTGAAAGAAAAGAGGTCCTAAAAGCTGAAGGTAGGCTTTATACTGGCGTGGATTTAGGGACTTCGTCCATTGTCCTATCTGTAGTTGATGAAGGGGGCCAGTTTGTAGCTGGGGCCTTTGAAAAGGCCCACGCCATTCGAGACGGCATTGTTGTAGACTATGTGGATGCTGTCCGGATTACAAAAAGGCTCAAAGAAGACCTGGAGGCCAGGTTAGGCCAAGACTTAGATATAGCTGCTGCAGCCGTGGTTCCAGGAGCCGACCCTTCCACCAAAGAGGTGGTAGAAAATATCCTAGAAGGAGCAGGTTTTTTTGCAGCCAAAGTCTTTGAAGAGCCAGAAGCAGCGGCCTTTATGCTGGGCATTGACAGTGGGGCCGTGGTAGATATTGGGGGAGGAACCACAGGTATTTCTCTATTAGAGGAAAAAAAGCTTGTAGACTCCTTTGATGAAGCCACTGGAGGCCACCATATGAACCTGGTCCTATCGGGAGCCTACCAACTAGATTATGATCAAGCCGAAGAGAAAAAAATTCGTGACAAGATGGAAGTCTTTCCTGTAATCAAGCCTGTGGCAGAAAAAATGGCCACCATTGTGAAAAACTTCCTGGCGGGCAGGCAGGTAGAGGCCCTTTATCTAGTAGGTGGAGCCACAGACTTCCCTCAAATGGAGGGGCTTTTTGCCTCCCTAACAGGGATTAAAACCCAAAAACCCAAGTATCCTCTCTATATCACCCCCATGGGCATCGCCTTAGCCCTATTGGAGGATCAAGATGGATGAAGAAAAAATAAAGCAAGTCATTTTAAAGATATTACAGGAAAAAATGGCTCCGGACCTAGTCTTTATCTCCCTAAAAAAAGAAAGGACCCGGCTGGGCCAGGCCTTTTTAGAAAGCGCCAGGCAGTTTGGCCTAGAGGTCCAAGAGAAGGATTTTAAGGAAGACTTTCTCCTCCCCAAGAGGGCCCTCTACCTGTCAGGTTTAGACTTAGAAGAGGGTGTAAAAATTCTTTTGTCCCAGGAGGAAGACTATAAAAGGATTCGGGACCTAGGCAAAAAGTGCTCGGTCTTTTTAGAAATAGATTCCTCAGGCCAGCTACCCGGCCCAGGAAAAGATCTTTTCTTAGAGGGACTGGCCAGCCTTCTTAAGGCCCAGGGCCTGGTGGCACTTTTTAATCCTGTTGAAAAAGTAAAAGAAGGAAGTAGGCCCAAGGGGCCCCTTCAAGACCTAAGAGGCAAGAAAATTTTAAGCCTAAGGGATTTAAACCTAAGGGGATCCGGACAGCTTTTAGTAGACCCAGAGGCCAAGCTAACCATGGCCCTAGAAGATGCCTTAAGAGACCGACATATCCAGCTAAGGAGGATTTAATGCAAGTTGCAAAAGTCATTGGCAATGTAGTTGCCACCCAAAAAAATGAAAGGCTAAATGGCCATAAACTCCTTCTAGTGGCCCCCTTTGAACCCAGGGAGGGGACCTATGGTCCCACCCGGGTGGCTGTAGATGAAGTGGGAGCAGGCAATGGGGAGATGGTCCTTTTGGTAGGAGGGTCTTCTGCCAGGAACCAATTTTCTATGGATGCTCCCATAGACTTGGCCATTGTCGGTATTATTGATGAGATAGAAATGAGTTCATAAGATGGCAAAAATATATACAAAAACAGGTGACCAGGGAGATACCGGCCTCTATGGGGGGTCACGGATCGGCAAGGATTCTCTTCGGGTTAACACCTATGGAAAGATAGATACAGCCAATGCTTCCTTGGGGCTAGCCAAGGCCCACCTTAAGAACAAGCTATATAGGGAACTTTTAGAAGTTTGCCAACTCAAACTTTTTGAGATAGCAGCCCATGTGGCTTCTGACCCCCAGGGCCGGGCCAAACTGTCCAGTCGTATTGACCAAAAGGACCTGGCCCTTTTAGAAGGAGCCATCGACATCTTGTCCCAGAAGCTTGAAGAAAGAAATTTTTTCTCCGTTCCAGGTCAGTCCAAGGAAAGTGCCTTTCTCCATATGGCCAGGACCGATGTTCGCCTAGCTGAAAGGGGACTGGTAGAACTGTCTCGGACAGAAGAGCTGGGAGCCAACCAGTTAAAGTTTTTTAACCGTTTAAGCGACCTCTTATTTGTCTTAAGTAGAGCAGTAGATGAGCTGGACGACGAAGAAGAAAAAGACTTAGGCCAAGGGGGCCCATCTAGGCTATCTTGGGCCAGAAAACTGGAAGCGGCCTGTTTTGAAAAAGCCAAGGAAATAGGGGTCCCCATGGCAGTGGCCATAAGTGATGACAAGGGGAACTTAATCTCTTTTGGCGTCATGGATAAGACCCTGGGGGTTTCTTATGACCTGGCCAAGGACAAGGCCTATACAGCAGCCCTTCTTAGGATGGACACGGAAAAACTAAGGGACTTAACCAAGCCAGGAGCCAGCCTCTATGGGCTTGAAGCCCGAGACCGAATGGTGGTCTTTGGGGGAGGCCTTCCCCTTTTTAAGGGGGGGAAACTCCTAGGGGCCCTGGGGGTCAGTGGAGGAAGTGTCCAAGAAGATAGGTTAGTAGCCAAAGCAGGAGAACAAGCCTTTATGGAGGGAGAAATAGAATGCGAGTAAATGAAAATTTAGTGGACTGCCTGGTTAAGGAGGTTATGAACTCCTTGGAAGACAGGCTAGAAAAAGAAGAGCAAGCAGGGGGAGACGGGGTCTTTAAGGATGTCAATGAGGCCGTGGCTGCGGCTAAAAAAGCCCAAGAAGAGCTTTTTAGGATGACCCTAAGCGACCGGAAGAGAATCACCGATGCCATCCGTCAGGATATGGATGCCTATGTGGAAGAGCTTTCTAGACGAACTGTAGAAGAAACAGGCATGGGCCGGTTGGAAGATAAGATCCAAAAAAATAGGGTGGCCCTCAAGCAAACACCTGGCATAGAAGACCTACCCAGCTATGTCTATACAGGGGACCGGGGCCTAACACTTTTAGAACTAAGCCCCTTTGGGGTCATAGGCTCCATCACCCCTTCTACCAATCCCACAGAAACCGTTTTTTGTAACGCCATTGGGATGATTTGTGCAGGAAACTCTGTGGTCTTTAGTCCCCATCCAGGGGCCTATAAGGTGACCAATTATACGGTGGAACTCATTAACAAGGCCATTGTTAAGGCAGGAGGACCTAAAAATTTAGTAGTGACCCTAAACGAACCCTCCCTAGAAAAGTCTAACACCCTTATGGCCCATCCAGATATCCGGATGTTGGTGGCCACAGGCGGACCTGCCATTGTAAAGACAGTTTTGTCTTCTGGGAAAAAGGCCATTGGAGCTGGCGCAGGTAATCCACCTGCTCTGGTAGACCAAACAGCCAATATAGAAAAGGCCGTCAAGGACATTGTGGCTGGTTGCTCTTTTGATAACAACCTGCCCTGTACCTCTGAAAAGGAAGCCATTGTGGTCGATGAGGTCTTTGAATACTTTGTCTTTAATATGAAACACCATCCAGAGACCTACTTCTTAGAAGACCCAGCTAAGATTGAAGCCTTAAAGGAACTGGTAGTTAAGGAAGGAAAACCCAACAAGGCCTTTACTGGAAAAGATGCCAGCTATATTTTAGGAAAAATCGGCATTGAGGCAGACAAAAAAATAAAGTTAATAAGCTGTGTTACAGATTTTGACCATCCCTTTGTTCAACTAGAACTCTTAATGCCTATTCTGCCCATTGTTCGAGCCGAAAACCGGGAATCTGCCTTAAACCTAGCCCTCAAGGCAGAACATGGCAACCGTCATACAGCCACCTGCCATTCCAGGGACATTGAATTTTTGTCCAAGGCAGCCAAGGAAATGCAAACCACTATTTTTGTAAAAAATGCACCCTCCTTTGCAGGACTGGGCATTGGTGGAGAAGGGTATACCACCTTTACCATTGCAGGCCCCACAGGGGAAGGTTTGACATCCACCAAGTCTTTTTGCCGGCATAGACGGTGTAGCCTAGTGGATGGATTTAATATTAGATAATAAGGAGGACAGTATGGACCTATCAATGATTTTAGCTTCGTTTGGTGGCGGTGTTTTAGGGGCCTATATGGGAGGGCTCCCCGCCTTTATCCTTTGTGGATTTATAGGCTTTGCAGGCTTTGCCCTACAAGGGGATATGGATATTTTAGGCAGCGTGGCCTTTGGCTTTTTCCTAGGCCCCCACATTGTTTTTGGGGGCGGGGGCGTTGCTGGGGCAGCCTTTGCCAAGTCCATTGGCGCTAGCCCAGAAGGAACCGATATTTTAACCCCCTTGGCCAAATACAACAAGCCTTCTATTTATCTTGTAGGTGGTTTAGCTGGGATTATCGCCTATCTTTTCCACTATCTCTATTCCCAAGTTCTTGCCATACCCATAGACCAGGTGGCTTTAACCGTACTTACCATGGGAATTTTAGTTCGTTTGACCATAGGGAAAACAGGAATTACCGGATCTTGCCCCATTGAAGGCAAGGCCACCCGGCCCTTCTTCCCCTTAAAGGAATCTATCCCAAGTCTTTGTATGGCTGGTCTAGGTTTAGGCCTAGTTAGCTCTTATTATGCCGTAGAATTTAATGCCGTCACCCTAGGCTTCTGCCTATCTGCTGCCTCTCTAATATTTACACAAATGGGCTTTCCCCTTCCTTCAACCCACCACATTACCATTTGTTCAGCCTATGCGGCAGCAGCCACAGGAAATATTCTTGTGGGAGGGGTCTTTGGTATTATTGCGGCCCTAATGGGGGACTTCTGTGAAAAAACCTTTAACTCCTATTGCGACTCTCACATTGACCCTCCAGCAACCACCATTTCTCTTTTATCCTTGATTACCTTTACCCTACTTTCCTAAGTCCTAGATTGGAGGACAGACCATGATCACAAAAATATTTGAGGCCGGTGTTGTAGGCGCCGGAGGAGCGGGTTTTCCCACCCATATTAAATACGGGTCCCAAGTGGACTTTCTTTTAGTCAATGGGGCAGAATGTGAACCCCTCCTTTACACAGACCAAAGAGAAATAGAAGACCATAGCCATGAGATCCTTGCAGGCATTGAGCTGGGCCTTGAGATATTAGGGGCCAAAAAAGCAAAAATTGCCATTAAGGCCCACCACAAGGCAGCCGTAGCGGCCTTAAAAGAAGCTCTAGAGGGCCATGACAGGATCGAGCTGGTTCTTTTAGATTCTTATTATCCAGCAGGAGATGAGCACTCCATCGTCTATGACTGCTTAGGAAAAACCCTAGAGCCTGGAGCCTTACCCAGTTCTGTTGGCGCTGTAGTGTCTAATGTAACCACCCTAAGAAACATCTACCTGGCCTCCAAGGACCTGCCTGTTACCCATAAAAAGGTGACCGTGACAGGGGAAGTCAAAAGGCCTGTGGTCCTCTCTGTCCCTTTGGGAACACCCATTTCTGATTTAATTTCCCGGGCAGGGGGCCCCCTTCTTGAGGACTATGCCCTTCTTTTAGGCGGCCCCATGATGGGGAAGATGGTCCTAGGCCAGGCCATAGACCAGGCCGTGGTAACCAAGACCACAGGGGGCGTTATCCTTTTAGGCCTAGACCATCCCCTTATTACCAGGAGAAGGCAAAGTCCAGACCAGCTCCGTAAACAGACAGCCTCTGCCTGTATCCAATGTAATTTCTGTACCCAGCTGTGTCCCAGGTACCTAAAGGGTCACCCCCTCCACCCCCATCAGGTGATGAAGGCCTTTGGCTTAAATGTGGAGGGCCACCCCCACTTGGACCAAGCCAGCCTATGCTGTGAGTGTGGCATTTGTGAACTCTTCTCCTGCCCCATGGGCCTAAGCCCAAGAATTGTCAACCAGTTGGTTAAAAAGGACCTAAGGGATAAAAAAGCACCTAAAAAAGACTACAAGAGCCAGGGCCTAGACCCCTTTGAAGGACTACGCCGGCTGCCTAGCCAGACCCTCATTCGTAAGATTCATGTGGACAAGTATGAGGCCCTAGGTAAACCGCCCTATGAAGATATGGAAGTAGATTATGTAAAGATCCCCTTAAGCCAGCATATAGGAAAACCAGCCCAGCCCCTTGTAGCTGAGGGGGACTGGGTAGACCTAGGGCAAAAAATTGCTGGAGTAGACCAGAAGGACCTGGGGGCCAATATTCACGCTTCCATTTCTGGACAGGTTCTTAGGATAGCAGATGGTTTTATTGAAATAAAAGGAGGAAGCTTATGATTCGAGCCATTGGGGTCTTGGAAAGTAGTGGCATTGCCAAAGGGATTCAGGCCTGTGATGAAATGTTAAAAACAGGGGCAGTTACTGTGGTCCTTTCCAATTCCACCTGCCCAGGCAAGCATATGACCGTTGTAACAGGCAATGTTTCGGATGTAGAGGCTTCCATGGCCATGGGCCAAGAGATTTTAGGCCACTACTATGTGGACCATCTAGTCTTAGCCAATGTGGAAGAAGGTGTGGTCCATGGTTTAATGGGCATCCCTTCTCCAAGGGAAATTGAAGCCATTGGTATTTTAGAGTACTTTTCTATGACAGGGGCTGTTTATGGGGCCGATGCCGCCCTAAAGGCAGCCGATGTAGATATTGTTCAAATGAAAATGGGCTTTGCCCTGGGTGGGAAATCCTATCTTGTTTTAACTGGCAAGGTGGGGGCCATCAAGTCAGCCATCCAGGCAGGACTTATGGTTTCTAAGGAACATGGATTGATTTTTGATTCCACCATTATTCCTTCCCCCCATGAAGATTTAATTCGGCAGTTAGGTTAGGTGAGACCATGAACTTTTATTTGCCCACAAGGATCTATTGTGGAGACCAGTCCGTCAACCACTTAATGGACCTGACCCAGGAAAGAATTATGATCTGTGCAGACCCTTTTTTAAAGGAAAATGCCATTTTACAAAATATTATAGAAAAATTAGAGGGGACCGGTAAAAAGGTCACCTTTTATACAGAGATTGTGCCAGATGCCCCCCTATCAAAAATTGAGGCTATGGTCCAGGTGGTCAAAGAGAAAAAAGCCCAGGTCCTAGTGGCCATAGGAGGAGGATCTGCCCTAGATGCAACCAAGTCCAGTCGGTTTTTTTATGAAAAAATTTATGGGGTCCACCTGCCCTTAATAGCCATTCCAACTACATCTGGAACCGGGTCTGAGGTAACGGACTATGTGGTTATTAAGGACCATGAAAATGGAAAAAAGACTCCCCTTTTTGATCCTGCTATTTTTCCTGATGTGGCCATCCTAGACCCGGGCTGCGTGACTACCATGCCAAGCTCTGTGGCCAGGGATACGGGGCTAGATGTTTTAACCCATGCCCTAGAAGCCTATGTCTCTAAAGAGTCCAACATCTTTACCAAGACCTACGCCTACAAGGCCATAGCCCTGGTCTTTGAGAATTTAAAAAAGTCTGTCTTGGAAAAGGATCCAGAGGCCCAGGTTAACATGCACTATGCCTCCACCATGGCAGGCATTGCCTTTGGCCAATCTGGCTTAGGAATCAACCATTCTCTAGCCCATGCCATGGGGGGACGGTATGGCCTTCCCCACGGCAGGGCCAATGGGATCCTCTTACCCTATGTGCTAGCCTTCCATGGGAGCCGGAAAGAAGGGATCTATGATGAGATCTGCCAAGGCCTAGGCCTTTCTGGATTTTCTGCAGACCGCCGGCTTAAGAACTTTATCAAGGACCTGGTCCAGCTGCGAAAGGACCTAGACCTTCCAGATAGCTTCCGGGAAGCGGGTCTGGACCAGGAGGCCTTTTATGAAGATTTAGATGACTTAGTGAACTTGGCCCTTAAGGACCCCTGCACCGGGTCCAGTCCCCTAGCCGTAGACCAAAAAGACTTAAGGGAGCTTTTGGAAACAGCCTACCTGGGCCATCCCAAGAAGAGGGTCTATGGATCTAGCGTCTTAGCCAATCCCTCCTTTTAAAGAAGTGCCTAAAGGCCTAAAAAGGCCCTCACCCCCTGGGGCCTTTTTAGGCCTCTTGCAAAAAAAGACCATAAAAAATGCTATGAGCTTAAAAACTCATAGCATTTTAT